>NZ_BAABGT010000117.1:0-82004 GCF_039541715.1 Pseudonocardia xishanensis | reverse complement strand
ACCCACAGCGTCACCGATGTCCTGATGCAGACTCGTCACCCATGTCCTGAGACATGGCACTAGCGCACGAGAGTGCCGTTCGTGCGTTACGGGGGCCGGTCAGGCGTCGAGGGTACGGCCGTAGCGGTCCAGGACGCGGGCGCGCATCGTCGGGTCCGTGCGGGGCACCGGCTCCAGGAAGATCTCCGCCAGGTCGGTGAACTGCTCCCGCAGGGCCGCGTCGATCGTCACGCACGCCCGTTCGAGGTCGTCCGCGCCGAGCCGGCCGTCGAAGTCCAGGCGGGCGCAGAGCAGCACGCTGTCGGTGCCGAGCATCATCGTGAGCAGGTCCACCACGGCCTCGACCTCGGGGCGGGCGGCCAGCTCGCGCCGGATCGCCGCCACCAGCCGAACGTCCGCCTGCCGCCCGATCAGCAGGCCCTTGTTCGTCCCGCCCAGGATGTAGGCGACCGCGGTCAGCAGCAGCCCGATCAGCAGGGACGCGATGCCGTCCCAGATGCCGTTCCCGGTGAGCTGGTGCAGCCCCACCCCCGCGAAGGCGAGCACGAGCCCGATCAGCGCGGCGCTGTCTTCGAAGAACACCGTCTTGACGGTCGGGTCGTCCGTGCCCCGCAGCCACCCGAAGAACGTGACCCGCTCGGCGGCGGCCTCGCGGCGCACCTGCCGCACGGCCTGCATCCACGAGGTGCCCTCCAGCAGGAACGAGACCCCGAGGACCGCGTAGGCCACCCAGGCCAGGGTCTGCTCGGCCTCCTCGCCGACGATCGACCGGATGCCCTCGTAGATCGCGAACACCCCGCCGGACACGAAGATCGAGACCGCGGCGATCAGCGCCCAGAAGTACCGCTCCTTGTCGTACCCGAAGGAGTGTCGACGGTCCGGGGCGCGGGCCGAGCGGCGCAGCGCGGTGAGCAGCAGGCCCTCGGTGGCGGTGTCGGCGACGGAGTGCGCGGCCTCGGCGAGCATCGCGGCCGACCCGGTCAGCAGGCCCGCGACGAGCTTCAGCACCCCGATGAGTGCGTTGGCCGCGCCGGCGATGATCACCGTGAGGGTGCTCTCGCCGCCCGAGCCCTGGTCGTCTGAGCCCTGGTCGTCGGTCACCGGCGCGACGCTAGCCGGGCACGCGGCCGGGCGCGCGGACAGCGGGTGGTTGCTGCCGGGTTGTCCGATCCGCCCGTCCGCTCGCCCTGCGGTAGAGCAGGCGCGACCGTCGGGGATCGCGCCGGGTGCATCCGGTCGGGCCGGTGAGACGACCGATCATCGCGCCACGTCCTACGTTCGGCGTGACGACGGCCTTTGTGATGATCCGACCGAAACTCGCGGCCCACTCCCGCGTTGAACCGAACACCGGTGCCGGTGGACTGGGGAGCCCCCACCGGCACCGGACAGCCTCTACCCGATGCGGAACACGGGGAAGCCCGGTGCCACGGCGAGCAGTTCCTCGTCGGTCGCGCCCTTGTCGAGGCCCTCGAAGAAGCGGCCGACCTCCCAGCCCCACTTCCGCAGGTAGTAGCGCAGGACCGGCGGCTTGTCGGCGTCCGCCAGCTCGGTGACCGTGATCGGCTCGACCCGACGACCGAGCCGCAGCTCGCCCCCGCCCGACGCCCGGATGTTGCGCACCCACTGCGTGTGCCCGCGCGGCGCGACGAGGTAGCGCACGCCGTCGACGGTCATCAGGTTGACCGGGGTGGTGCGCCACTCCCCCGACTTCCGCCCGCGAACGGCGAGGACCCTGCTGCCCATCAGGCTGATCCCGCGCCGCGCCAGGGCGGCGACCATCCTGTTGAAGCGCGCGTCGACGGCCTCGGGGACCAGGTACCGGGTGGTGTCGTTCATCATCGCCTCCAGAGTGCGAGCACTGCTCTCGCTTGAGAACAGTGAACACCGGGTCGCGACCCCCGTCAAGAGCAGTGCTCTCGATGCTGAACTTGCCTGAGAAGCATTTCTGCCGGATCGGCAGCATTCTCGACAGGGTCGTCGTCGTGGCGGGGCTCCGGGAACGCAAGAAACAGCACACGCGCCTGGCGTTGAGCTGGGCCGCGATCCGGCTCGTCGTCGAGCGCGGGCTGGACGGGGCGCGGATCGAGGACATCGCCGACGAGGCCGGCGTCTCGGTGCGCACCTTCCGCAACTACTTCCCCACCAAGGCGGACGCCATCGCCTACCGGCACAAGGAGCGCACCCTGCGGATCGCGGCGGCGCTGCGGGACCGGCCCGCGGGCGAGCCGCTGTGGGAGGCCCTCTCACAGGCCGTCCTGGCGCGGTTCGCGCTCGACGCGGCCGACGCCGGAGGACGCGGACCCGACGCCGAGTGGACGGCCGGGGTCCGGATCATGGTCGCCGAGCCCGCGCTGCAGGGTGCGCTGCGACGGGCGGACGCGGCGGCCGCCGACGCCCTCGCCGCCGCCGTCGCCGAGCGGACGGGCACCGACCGGGACGCGCTCTATCCGCGCCTCGTCGCGGCCGCGGTCGGGGCGGCCGTCGGGGTCGCGTCCGAGCAGTGGTTGCGCTCCGATCCCCCGCGGCCGCTGGGCCCCCTGCTGGCCGAGGCCCTCGACCTGCTCTCCTCGGGGCTCGAGCCCCCGTCGTCCCGGGAGGACGCATGACCGACGTCGTGATCGCCGGAGCGGGCCCGAACGGCCTGATGCTGGCCGCCGAGCTCGCCCTCGCGGGGGTCCGCCCCCTGGTCCTGGACCCACTGCCTGAACCCGCGACCGAGCCGAAGGCCAACGGCCTGGTGGGCCAGGTCGTCCGGCTGCTGGACCGCCGCGGTCTGTACGAGCGGCTCGCCCCCGGCAGGCCGCGGCCCGCGCCCGCGTTCGTCTTCGGCGCCCTCCCCCTCGACCTCGCCGACCTCGACGACCACCCCCTCCACGTCCTCGGTGTGCCCCAGCGCCGACTCGAGGGGGTGCTGGCCGAGCACGCCGCGGACCTCGGCGTCGAGGTGCGCCGCGGGCACGCCGTGCACGGCCTCGACCAGGACGGCGGCGGCGTCACGGTCGAGGTCGACGGCCCCACCGGCACCTCCCGCGTCACCGCGGCCTTCCTCGTCGGCGCCGACGGCGGGCACAGCACGATCCGCGGGCTCGCCGGGATCGGGTTCCCCGGCGTCACCCGGGACGACTCGGTCAGCAGGTCCGCGCACGTCACGGTGCCGAGCGAGTGGGTCGACGCCGACGGCGGGCTCACCGTTCCCGGCTACGGCCGGGTGCCGGGTTTCGCGCACCACCGCACGGACCGCGGGCTCGTCGTCTTCGCCCGGTTCCCCGGCCGTGCCGACCTGGTCACGACGACCGAGTGGGACACCCCCGAACCCGACGACCCGATGAGCCTCGCCGAGATGCGGGAGAGCCTCGGCCGGGTCCTCGGGGCGGACGTGCCGCTCGCCCCTCCCGCGGGGGCGGGGCCGCACCTGCTGCGCAGGCTGCGGGGCGGCAACACCCGGCTCGCCGACCGGTACCGGGTCGGGCGCGTCCTGCTCGTCGGGGACGCGGCCCACGTGCACTCCGGGATCGGCGGGCCGGGACTGAACCTGGGTCTGCAGGACGCGGCCAACCTCGGCTGGAAGCTCGCCGCCGAGGTGCGCGGGACCGCACCCACGGGCCTGTTGGACAGCTACGAGAGCGAGCGCAGGCCCGCCGCCGAGCGGGTCGTCGTGTCCTCGCAGGCACAGTCGGCCCTGCTCGCCCCGGGCAGCGAGACCACCGCCCTGCGGACCCTGGTCGCGGAGCTGATGGCCGAGCCGGTCGTTCGGGGTCGCATCGCGGACCTGATGAGCGGCGCGGACGTCCGCTACGACACCGGGGACGACCATCCGCTGGCCGGGCGCTTCGCCCCGGACGTGGAGACCGTCGGCGCCCCGCTCGCGGTCCGCAGCCGGACCGCCCGACCGCTGTGGGTCGCCCCGGCGGGATGGCCCGCGGTCCCCGGGCTCGAGGCCGTCGAGGCGGCCGCGGGGCCTGCCATGCTGGTCCGCCCGGACGGCTACGTGGCCTGGGCCGGAACGGAGCCGGACGGGATGGCGGCCGCCCTGGACCGCTGGGTCCCGGCCGATGAGTTCCGCGGAGGTGTCCGGTCTGTACCGACGACACCAGCGCACACCCCCCGGAGGACATCATGAGCAGGATCATCGCCGGCCTCTTCACCTCGGTCGACGGCGTCGTCGAGGACCCCCAGGACTGGCACTTCCCCTACTTCGACGACGAGGTCGGCGCGGTCGTCGGCACGCTCATGCAGCCGCGGATGCTGCTGGGCCGCACGACCTACACGGGCTTCGCCGAGCACTTCGCCCCGCTCGCGGGCCAGGACTTCGCCGACCAGATGGCGGCGCCGCCGAAGTTCGTCGTGTCGAGCACGCTGACCTCGGCGGAGTGGGGCAACGCGACCGTCCTCGGCGCCGACTGGGTCGAGCGGCTGCGCGAGATCAAGGCGGGCGACGGGCCGGACCTGGGGATGAGCGGCAGCGTCGCGCTGGTCCGCGGGCTGATCGCCGAGAACCTGCTCGACGAGCTGCACCTGCTCGTGCACCCGGTCGTGGTCGGGACGGGGGCGCGGTTGTTCCCCGAGGGCACGCCGTCGACCCCGCTGCCGCTGCAGAGCGCGACCGCTCTGAAGAACGGCACCCTGCACCTGGTCTACGCGCCGTAGCAGGGTGCTCGGCCACCTCGACCTCCTGCGCTACGGCCGAGGCCGCCCGGCGTCCTCCTCATCGAGCTCCAGCTCGAACGCGTCGTCGCCGATCCAGACGCGGAGGCCCTCGGCGTCGTCGGTGAAGTAGCCGTCCTCCTCCTCGCCCAGCTCCCGCGCGGCACCCAGCGCGCGGGTGCTGTAGCGGATCCTGCCGTCCCCGAGGTCGACGGGGCGGTACTCGCGTGCCAGACGGGCGGTACGGCTCTCCGTGGCCAACCAGGCCGCGTTCTCGGGGCCCACCTCGCCGGTCCACACGTCGTCCTGCACGATCCCCAGTCTGGGGCCGCGGCGCGGCCCCGCCCGTCTCAGAGTGAGACGGGCGCCGGGGCGGTGTCGGCGGCGTTCATCAGCGCCGCGGCGGCCCGCCTGGCCAGGATCCGGCGCCGGACGCGGCGGGCGATCTCGAAGCCGCCCGCGGTGATCCCGGCCATGAGGATGCCCGCGCCCAGGCACAGCAGCGGGTCGCCCTTGGTCAGCGGGCCGAGGACCGCGCCGACCAGCAGCATGTAGACACTCCAGACCGCGGAGCTGACGGCCGTGGCGGGCAGGAACATCCGCAGCGGCAGGTTCACCCGGCCGCACGCGGCGGTGCTCACCAGGCGCCCGCCCGGGATCAGCCGCGCGCCGACGCACGCCACGATCGGGCGGGTGTAGAGGTTCCGGCGGACCCAGGCCCCCAGCCCGTCCTCCTTCGTGCCCGCGCCCCGCAGGACCCGGTTCGAGGAACGACCGAGCGAGTACACGAACAGGTCGCCCAGCACCGACCCCACGACGGCCGCGGCGAACAGCCCCACCACGCCCAGCACGTCCCCGGTGCCGAAGCACGCGGCGGCCGCGACGGTCAGCAGGGTCTCGCTGGGCAGCACCGGGAACGGCCCGTCCAGCGCGATGAGGAACGTCAGCACCGGCAGCAGCCAGACGCTGTGCAGCACGGCGTCGAACAGTGCCGTGATCGCGTCCAGGTGGTGCACCGGGCTCCCCTTCGCCGAGTGGGTCTCGTGAGTACTCGTCCCACACTGTCAGAACGTCACGGCAGGATCACGGGGGCCGTCCCGGAGAATGGCTCAGGGTCACCCCGATGCGGTGAGCGGTAGGTTCCGCGGGTGCCGGGTTATGCGCTGCTGCTGCGCGGGGTCAACGTCGGGGGCAACCGGAAGGTGCCCATGGCCGAGCTGCGCGAGCTGCTCGACGGTCTCGGGTACACGCAGGTCAAGACGCTGCTGCAGAGCGGCAACGCCGTCTTCGAGGCGGACGGGCCCGCCGCCGCCGTCGCGGAGGCGGTCGAGGCCGCGCTCGCGGAGCGGTACGGCGTCGAGATCCGGTGCCTCGCGCTGTCCCGCGACGAGCTGCAGGCCGCGCTCGACGGCAACCCGCTCGCCGATCTCGCCGACAACGGCTCCCGGATGGTCGTGGGCTGGCTGTTCGGCCCCGCCCCGACGGGCGCGCCGAGCCCGGAGGAGCTCGACCCGGAGCGGATCGCCGTGCGCGGTGGGCTGGTCTACCAGTGGTGCCCGGACGGCATCTCGAACTCCCCGGACGTCGCGGCGTTCCTGCGCAGGGAGTGGAAGGTCGCGGTGACCGCCCGCAACCGCAACACCGTGGAGAAGCTGGTGGCGGCGATCCCGTAGGCGGAGGACGGCGGCGACGTTCGCGCTGAGGGGTGCTACCCACACCCCGATCTCCGTGGCAGCTCCGATGTCTCGACGGCCCGCCGCCGCCACTCTTCATCCCATGACCACAGCGACCGTCGCCATCCCCACCCGGAGCACCGCCCGGACCGCCGCGCTGGCCGCCCTGCCCGTGTCGTTCGCAGGCCGCGCCGTGGCCGGATGGGGCCGTCGGCTCGCGGGCGCCGACCGCGAGGAGGTCTCGGCGGACGCCATGGCGCGCAACGCCGAGCAGCTCTTCGCCGTGCTGGGCAGGCTCAAGGGCGGCGCGATGAAGGTCGGGCAGGCGCTGTCGGTCTACGAGCCGATGATCCCGGCCGACTTCGCGGGTCCCTACCGCGAGGCGCTGGCGAAGCTCCAGTCCTCCGGCCCGACGATGCCCGCCCGGGACGTGCACCGCGTCCTGGCGAACCAGCTCGGTCGCGACTGGCGCCGCCGGTTCCGCGACTTCTCCGACGAGCCCGCGGCCGCCGCGAGCGTCGGGCAGGTGCACCGCGCCGTCTGGCAGGACGGGCGCGAGGTCGCCGTCAAGGTCCAGTACCCCGGCGCGGGCGAGGCGCTCGACGCCGATCTCCGGACGCTGCAGCGCTTCGCGGGCCTGCTCGGCCTGATCGTCCCCGCGCTGGACGCCCGCGCGGTGCTCGCCGAGCTCCGCGGGCGGATGCTCGACGAGCTGGACTACCGCGCCGAGGCCGCCCGCCAGCGGGTCTTCGCCGCGGGTCTGACCGGCGACCTGGTCGCGCCGAGGGTGGTCGCGTCCGCGCCCGCGGTGATCGTCGGCGAGTGGCTGGACGGGGTTCCGCTGCGGGAGGTGCTGGGGGGACGCGGCAGCAGGGCGACCCGCGACCGGTATGCGCACGCCGTCGTCGAGACGGTGGTGTCCTCCCCCGCCCGGTTCGGGATGCTGCACGCGGACCCGCACCCCGGCAACGTCCTGGTGCTGCGGGACGGCAGGCTCGCCCTGATCGACTTCGGCGCGGTCGCCGCGCTGCCCGGCGGCTTCCCGCCCGCGCTGGCCCGGGTGCTGAACCACCTCGCCTCCGGGGATGCCGCGGCGATGCTGTTCGAGCTGAAGGCGGAGGGCTTCGCGGGCCCGGGGGTCACCGCGGACGAGGTGCTGCGCTACGTCGGCGCGCTCGCCGACCCGCTGCGCTCCGAGCGCTTCCACCTGCGCCGGGAGTGGCTGGCGGAGCAGGGTGAGCGGATGGTGGACCCGCGCGGGCGGGGGTTCTGGGAGACCGGGCGGCGGCTGGCGCTGCCGCCGGAGCACCTGCTCGTGGTGCGCGTGCTGTCGGGCTGGCTGAGCATCCTCGCCCAGCTCGACTGCACCGTCGGGCTACGGGGGCTCGCCCGGACGTGGATCCCGGGGTTCGGGCACTAGGGTCCCGGTCCATGGCGGAGAAGCAGGTTCCCCGCGGCGGCCTCGGTCGCTCGGCCCGGCTGGCGTCGATCCCGCTGGGGTTCGCGGGGCGGGCCGTCGGGGACTGGGGGCGGACCCTCGTCGGGGCGGACACGGACTCCGCGCAGACCCTGGCGCGCAACGCCGAACAGCTCTTCGCCGTGCTCGGCACGCTCAAGGGCGGCGCGATGAAGCTCGGCCAGGCGCTCTCGGTGTACGACGCGATGATCCCGTCGGAGATCGCCGGTCCGTACCGCGAGGGTCTGGCCCGGCTGCAGACCTCCAGCCCGCCGATGCCCACGGCCGACGTGCACCGCATGCTCGCCGAGCAGCTCGGGCGCGGCTGGCGGGAGCGGTTCGTCGAGTTCTCGGACGAGCCCGCCGCGGCGGCCAGCATCGGCCAGGTGCACCGTGCGGTCTGGCGGGACGGCCGGGACGTGGCGGTCAAGGTCCAGTACCCCGGCGCGGACCTGGCCCTCGACTCCGACCTGCGCACCCTCGAGCGGTTCTCCCGGCTGTTCGCCGCGATCTTCCCGGCGATCGACGCCCGTGCCCTCATCCGGGAGCTGCGCGAGCGCACGATGGAGGAGGTCGACTACCGGATCGAGGCGGACCGACAGCGCGCCTTCGCCGCCGGGTTCGCGGACTGGCCGGGGCTGCGGGTCCCGCGGGTGGTCGCGTCCGCGCCGAAGGTGCTGGTGAGCGAGTGGCTCGACGGCGTCCCCCTGCGTGACCTGCTGGGTGGCAGGGGCACGGAGGCGGACCGGGACCGCTACGGGCACACGGTCGTCGAGACGATGTTCGCCTCGCCCGCGCGGGTCGGGCTGCTGCACGCCGACCCGCACCCGGGCAACTTCCTGGTCCTGGCGGACGGCTCCGGGCTCGGCATGATCGACTTCGGCGCGGCCGCCGCGCTGCCGGACGGGATCCCGCCGGTACTCGTCGAGATCCTGCGGCTGACGGCCGCGCAGGACGCCCCCGCGCTCGACGCCCTGCTCCGCGCGCAGGGCTTCCTCGCGCCGGGCTCGGACTCGGCGGACGTCCTGCGCTGGGTCGGGGCACTCGCCGACCCGCTGCGGGTGGAGCGGTTCCACTTCACCGAGGAGTGGATCGCCCGGCAGGGCGCCCGGGTGGTCAACCCGACCAACCGCGCCTACCGCGAGACCGGCCGCGCGCTGAGCTTCCCGGCGGAGTACGCGCTGGTCATGCGGGTGCTCTCGGGATGGATGAACATCCTGGCGCAGCTGGACTGCACGGTGGCCGCGCGCGGGTCGGTCGAGCGCTGGGTCCCCGGCTTCGTGCACTGAGCGGCCGCTGGTCACCGCAGGGTCCACCAGACGATCGGCGCCACCACCAGGATCCCGACGGCCACCGCCGGGGTCCCCCCGAACGCCCAGCCCGCGAACACCCCCAGCGCGACGACCCTCCATCCCCAGCGCGGACACCGAGGTCGCCGTGGCCCGGGCGCGGCCGGACAGCCGGTCCTGCACCCGTGCGTCGGTGACGACGAGGGCGCACTGCTGCAGCCCATAGCAGAGGCTCAGGGTCGCGAGACCCGCGAACTCCGCCGCCTCGGCCCCGACCAGGGCGATCCCGGCCAGCGCCACGACGGCGGCGAGCCCTCCGGCGCGCAGCCGCCGCGCCCTGCCGCCCAGCGCGGCCCCCGCCGCCCCGCACACGTGACGAGCAGCAGCACCACGGGCACCGCGGCGACCGGGACCCCACGATCAGCGGGAAGAACTCCTCGAGGGCGTCGATCACGCCGACCAGCCCGGCGGCAGCAGGGCGCCGCGCACCACGGGGCTTCCCACCGCCTCGGCGAGGCCGGCGCGGAGGGTGGCGAGGTAGCCGAGATCGGCCGGCACGGTCACCGCCTCGGCGCGCGCCACCGCGGTGGGCTCGGCGTGGGCGGCCGCGGGCCGGAGGTGCCCGGCCGGATCGGCGGGCTCGGGATCCTCCGCGTCCGGCAGCTCCCCCGTGCGCGGCGGATCCGGAAACGTGCCGGTCAGCACCGCCGCGGCGACACAGATCCCCTCCCCCACAGCACGACCCCGACCGCGAACCCGGCGAAGCCCGGCGCGAGCAGCCAGACGGCGTACGCGCCCGCCTGGACGAGGCCGCCCGCGGCGAGCACCCGCCGTCGGGACACGCGGTCCGACAATGCGCCCGACGGCACCTCGGTCAGCAGCCGGTGACCGACCAGATCGCGAGGAGCGCGGCGATCTCCGCCGCCGACAGGCCGTGGGTCGGCGGAGAACAGCGCGTACAGGGGATGGAACGGGACGGCGTCCGCGAGCAGGGCCCAGCCGGTGACCCGGCGGTCCAGGCGGCGGACCGGTGACGTGCGTCAAAGGAACGGCATGAGCGGACGGTAGCGCCCCTCCCGTCGGGCGACACCGATTTCGCCGACGTCAGCGGGCGGGCACCCGGTCCGCGGCGCTCGGGCGTCGGACGTCTCCCATTCCGAGCGTCGCGACGAGTTGCAGGCCGGCCGCCCCGAGGAGCACGCAGAGGGCCGCGGCGTAGCCGTCGGTGAGGTCCACGAGCACCCCCATCAGCAGCGGCCCGAGGCCGGCCACGGTGTACCCGACGCCCAGGGCCATCCCGCTCGCCGCCGCCGCGGCCTGCGGGTCCGGCGCGCGCCAGGCGATCACGCCGAGGTTGAGCGGGAAGCCCGCGCCGCAGGCGAACCCGATGAGGAACACCCAGGCCCAGGCGCCGACCAGCGGCGGCTCCGGCCAGAGGATCATGCCCAGCACCCCCAGCGCGGTGCAGGCCACGACCACCAGCGCCCACGGCCGGACGCGCCCGGTGCGCTCGGCCAGCCACGGCATGACCAGGGCCGCGGGCAGCTGCGCGACGCTCCAGACCGCGATCAGCAGCCCCGCCGAGGCCGGGCTCCACCCCCGGTCGACGTAGGTGGGCGCGACCCAGGTCAGCGAGCCGTAGACGGTGAGCGACACCCCGGCCTGGTAGGCCGACGCCAACCGGGCGAACCGGTCCCGCCACGGCAGCCGCGTCGGCACCCGTGACCGCGCGGGCGCGTCGCCGCGCATGATCACGGTCCACACGACCACCGCGACCAGCGCCGGGATCGCCCAGACCGCCAGCGAGAACGACCAGCCGCCCAGCAGCACCGCGAGGGGGACGGCGACGGCGCTCACGATCGTCGAGCCGACCATCATCGCGACGACGTACGCCCCGGACACCGCCGCCGCCCGGTCGGCCAGCCGGTCCTTCACCACCGACGTCAGCAGCACCCCTGCGACCCCGATGCCCAGGCCGATCATGATGGTGCCCAGGGCCAACGGGACCGTCGCCGGGATCCCGCGCAGCCCGCTGCCGAGCGCGACCAGGCCGACCGACGCGCCCAACGCCCGCGTCGAGCCGAGTGCGGCCCCGATCCGCGGCCCGACGAGTGATCCGACGGCCATCGCGAGGATCGCGCCGGTCTGCACCGCGCCCGCGGTCCCCGCCGCGAGCCCGAGGCCCTCCCGCACGTCTCCGAGCAGCGGCGGGTACGCCGACAGCGGCCCGCGCAGGTTCAACGACAGGGCGAGCAGGCCGATCAGCACCAGCAGGGGGCGGGGACGCACGGCTCCTCCGTACCCGACGCGCCCGCTCACCGCAGGCCGGGGGCCGCCCTTTCGACGGGGGACGGATCGGGCGCGTCGAACCGGATGCCCCGGGCAGGCCGGTGGCCGGGGCCGTCGGCAGGTCGTCGACGGCGGGGACGACCTCGCCCGCGAACGCGAAGAACTCCGCGCCCCCCTCGCCAAACGGGGCGAGCAGCCGGGCGGCGGTGCGGTGGGAACCGAGCCGGGCGTTCCCGATCCGCTTCGCCCCGTCCGGACGACCCGGGGGCCACGGGCCGGCGCGGCGAGGCGAGCTTCGTGCCCAGCTCCCGCCGCGGCGCCCCGGCCGGACGAGCTGGTCCACCGCCCCATGCAGCCGCGCGGTCGTGGCGGCGCGCTGGATCGCCTCGGCCGTGATGCGGTGGACGGGGCGGGTCTCCGGCCTGCGGGATCGTCGGGGCGGCCACCGGTCTCGGCGGTGACCTCCCGCCAGAGCAGGTTCCGGCACTCGTCGGTGAGCGTTCCGGCACTCGCCGGTGAGCACCGGCACGCCTGCACCCTGACCGCCCGCGGCGCCGCGCTCCACGGGTTCTCCCGTCGCTGAGGGGACGCTGTGGGTCCCGTCCCAGTGCGTAACGGGGTCGGTCGGGGCACCGATGGTCCGCGGTGAGCCCCCGCACCACCCCGCCCGACCGCTCCCCCGCCGAGACCACGACCTACCTGGCGATCCCACCCGCCCCGGACGACCGCGACCCGTCCGAGTCGGAGGGGCGCGCCGCCGGACCGGTGCGGGAGGCTCGTAACCCGGCTCCGGCGCCGACGGACGCGGGAGGGGAGCAGGCCGCCGGCGAGCGGGCCGCCGGGGAGCAGACCCTCGGCGAGCAGACCGCCGGGGAGCAGACCCTCGGCGAGCAGACCCTCGGGGAGCAGACCCTCGGGGAGCAGACCCTCGGCGAGCAGACCGCCGTGGAGCACACCGCCGCCCGGCCGACCGAGGAGGCGACCACCGCCGCGCAGCGGACCGAAGCCGATCCGGCGGCGGGCGAACGGACCACGGCGGATGCGCCGGGGGCGGACGCTTCAGCGGAGGAGCCCGATCCCGGCCCCTCCACCGCCGTCCTGGAGCCCCTCGAGATCCCGCCCGCCCCGGCGACCATCCCGGCGCTCCCCCTCGCCCCGCGCGATCCCGCGGACCGCCCCTTCGCCGAGCCGCGGCGCTCGACCCCGGGCAAGCCCGACGCCCGCTGGCGCCGGCTGTTCCGCCGCGCCCGTCGATGATCGCGAGTCGTGTGGGCTCAGCGTCGTTCGCCCCACGCTGAGCGCACGGTTTCGGTGATCTTGCCGCGCTGAGCGCACGAAACGTGCCCAGGCGGCGGCCGGGCGGTCGGCTCAGAGACTCGCGGCGATGCGCTGCATGCGGCCGTGGACCTCGGCGACCACCTCGCCCGCCTCGGGGTCGGTGAGGCGGGTGCCGTCCGCCACCAGCGACCCCGCGGACCACACCTGCTTGAGGTTGCGCAGGGAGCATGCCAGGACGTAGGTGCCGTAGGCGTCCCAGACGGGGCCGGTGTCCGGGTCCCGCGGGTCCACGACGAGGAAGTCCGCGTACCGGCCCACCCGCAGCGACCCGACGTCGTCGGCGATGCCCAGGACCTCCGCCGAGCCCAGCGTGTGCAGCATCAGCATGTCCCGCACCGGCATCACGCCGGGATCGTGGCGGGTGGCGCGCAGCATGTACATCCCGAAGCGGCAGTTGGAGAACGGGTCCGCGTTGTCCGTGCAGGACTGGTCGTCCAGCCCCACGCCCACCCGCATCCCGGCGGCCCGGATCTCCGGGATCGAGGCCACGCCGGAGGCCAGCCGCCCGTTGGACAGCGGCTGCCAGCTCATCCCGCAGCCCGCCGCCGCGGCCTCGGCGATGATCTCCGGGGTGGTCTGGATGAAGTGCCCGAAGACCAGCTCCGGGCCGAGCGCGCCTGCGTCCCGGTACCAGGCGAACCTGGCCTGTTGGGCCTCCACGCCGAAGGCCGTCTCCAGCAGGTGCGGCTGGTTGAGCAGGCCGTACTTGCGCATCGCCGCGACCTCGAGCTCCGCGGTCGCCTCCGACTCCGCCCACTGCACGGTGCCGCTCACGGCCACGCCGAGGTGCAGCGGCGACTCGACCGCGGCCGCCCTCGCCACCGTCTCGTCGACGTGCGCCAACGCCTCGTCGAACGAGAACGCACCCTGCGCCAGCATCACCGAGTGGACGTGCCGCAGCCCGGCGTCCACCTTCGCGCGCAGCTGGGCGTGCTGGTACTCGACCGGCGGGATGGTCCCCACGTACCCCGAGGACGTCGACGACTGCGCCTCGAACGGCAGCCCGACGTCGGTGAAGTCGTACGCGGTCGTGATCCCGTTGCGCAGGAAGTCCTGTGCCCCGTGCCGGGTCATCCAGTAGATGTCCTCGGCGTCCGCCTTCTCGGTGAAGGCCGTCATCGCCTGGATCCAGCCGTAGAGCGCCTGGTCCATGCCGAGCCCGCGGGAGCCGGAGGTGAACAGGTGGCTGTGCGCCGAGACGAACCCGGGCGCGACGATCATGCCGGTCGCGTCGAGCGTCTCGTCCGCCGCCAGGTCGACGGGCGGCTCCCCCGCGGAGACGGCGGTGATCCGCCCGTCGTCCCCCACGGTGAACCAGCCCACGAAGGGATCGAGGCGGTCCGGGTCGATCGTCAGCAGGGTCGCACCGTGCACGAGCAGCTTCGTCACGGCGCCAGCGTGCCCCCCGAGTGTTGCGACGGGGTGAAGTGCTCCCACCCGCCTCCGCCCGCGTACTCCTCGCCGTCCACGGTCACCCCGGAGCCCTCGACGACGAGCCCGATCGGCGTGAACCCC
The DNA here is from genome assembly GCF_039541715.1 of Pseudonocardia xishanensis. Taxonomy (NCBI): domain Bacteria; kingdom Bacillati; phylum Actinomycetota; class Actinomycetes; order Pseudonocardiales; family Pseudonocardiaceae; genus Pseudonocardia; species Pseudonocardia xishanensis. Next base: position 67,800 of record NZ_BAABGT010000117.1, on the reverse strand, counting down.
TCCGGCAGCGCGGCCCCGGCCGGGAACGTGGCCGCCAGCGCGTGGTCCTCGCCCCCGGTCAGGACCCATTCCATGGGGTCGACGCCCAGCGCCGCACCCACCTCGACGAGCCGCTCGGGCACCTCGAAGGCCTTGCGCTCCAGCGAGATCCCCACGCCGGAGGCCTCGGCGACGTGCCCGAGGTCGGCGAGCAGCCCGTCGGACACGTCGATCATCGCGGTGGCGCCTGCGAGCGCGGCGGCCGGGCCGGCGGCGTACGGCGGCTCGGGCGCCCGGTGCGCCCCGACGACCGTGCCCGGTGAGCGGAAACCCCTGGTCAGCACGGCCAGACCCGCCGCGGCCCAGCCGAGCCTGCCGCACACGGCGACCTGGTCACCCGGCCGCGCGCCGGACCGCAGCACGGCCTCGCGACCCTCCAGCGTCCCCAGCGCGGTGACCGAGATCATCAGCGCGGGTCCGGCGGCGACGTCCCCGCCCACCAGCCCGACGCCCACGACCTGCGCCTCCGCCCACATCCCGTCGGCGAGTCCCTCCAGGGTCGCGACCGGCGTGTCGGCGGGCGCCACGAGCCCCACCAGCAGGCCGGTGGGGGCGGCTCCCATGGCGGCGACGTCCGCCAGGTTGGCCGCGACGACCTTGCGCCCGACGTCCTCCGGCCGGGACCAGTCCAACCGGAAGTGCACCCCCTCCACCAGCACGTCCACGCAGGCCACGACCCGCCCGTCCGGCTGCGCGACGACGGCGGCGTCGTCCCCCGGACCGAGCAGCGTGGACGCCGACGGGGGCCGGTCCCGGGTCACCCGCGCGATCAGCCCGAACTCCCCCAGCCCGCCCAGGTCGGGTGTGTCACTCGACTCCGAGGTGCTCGACGATGGGGACAAGGGCCCTCCTCAGGTACGTTGCCTTCCGACTTTCCTACCGGACCGCGAACGGTCCGGGGGACCGAGCGAGTACAGAAAGGGAGGCACGCCGTGGTGCAGGCCTACATCCTGATCCAGACCGAGGTCGGGAAGGCGGCGTCCGTCGCCGCCGAGATCGGCGCCATCCCCGGCGTGGTGAGCGCCGAGGACGTGACGGGCCCCTACGACGTGATCGTGCGTGCCGAGGCCGCGGACGTCGACGAGCTCGGCCAGCTCGTCGTGGCCAGGGTGCAGGGGATCCTCGGGATCACCCGGACCCTGACCTGCCCGGTGGTCAAGCTGGGGTGAGCGCGTCCTCTGATCTGCGGCGCCCGGCGGTGGTCGTCGCGATCGCGCTCCCGGTGCTGTTGGCCCTCGTCGTCGCGGGCCTGGCGCTGTACGCCCGGTCGGGCGGGTTCACCCCCGCCCCGCCCGCACCGGAGACCGGGCCGCTCGCCGTGGCCCCCGTGGACGCGCCCGCCGCGGGCGGGCAGGCGTGCGCGAGCCTGCTCGCCGCGCTGCCCACCGACCTCCCCGGCGATCCTGCGTCGACGGGTAGGCCCCTCGCCGAACCCGCCCAGCCGGGCGTGAAGGCGTGGGCGGCGAGCCCGCGTCCCGTCGTGCTGCGCTGCGGCCTGACCCGGCCGCAGGAGCTCACCCCGACCTCCACGCTGACCGAGGTCAACGGGGTCAGCTGGCTCACGATCACCGACGGCACCCCCGAACCGAGCCTGGTCACGTACGTGGCGGTGGACCGCGAGGTCTACGTCGCGCTGACCACGCCCACCCGGATCGGCTCCGGCCCCGTCCAGACGATCAGCGACACGATCGCGCGCACCCTGCGGGAGCAACCCGTCCAGGTCCGTTGACCGTGCGCGACGGGTAGCGCTCCGGCACCACTCGCCGCGTACGGTCAGCGCAGGCCGGTGCCCCGCGCCAGGGCGGTGTCGATCAGGGTGCTCAGCAGGGTCGGGTAGTCGACGCCGGTCTCGGCCCACATCCGCGGGTACATCGAGATCGGGGTGAAGCCGGGCATGGTGTTGACCTCGTTGACGGTCAGCTCCCCGTCCTCGCCGACGAAGAAGTCCACGCGGGCCAGCCCCTGGCAGTCCAGGGCGCGGAAGGCGGCGATCGCCATGTCCCGCAGCCGGTCCGACACCTCGTCGTCCAGCTTGGCGGGGATGTCGAACTCGCAGACGTCGTCCAGGTACTTGGCCTCGAAGTCGTAGAAGTCGCTCTTCCCGCCGACCACGCGGATCTCGGCGGGCAGCGAGGCGCGCAGCGTGCCGTCCGGCAGCTCCAGGACGCCGCACTCGACCTCGCGGCCCACGACCGCGGCCTCGACCAGCACCTTCGGGTCGTGCACGCGGGCGGTGGCGATCGCGGCGTCCAGGTCCGCCCAGTCGGTGACCCGGGTGATCCCCACGGACGACCCGGCCCGCGCCGGCTTGACGAACACGGGCAGCCCCAGCCGCTCCCGCTCGGTCTGCGACACCGTGGCCCGGTCCCGGCGCAGCACGGTCAGCACCCCGGCGGGCAGCCCGTCCGCAGCCAGGAGCTTCTTGGTGAACTCCTTGTCCATCCCGGCCGCGCTGGCGAGCACGCCCGCGCCGACGTAGGGCAGCCCGGCCATCTCCAGCAGCCCCTGGATGGTGCCGTCCTCGCCGAACGGGCCGTGCAGCACCGGGAACACCACGTCGACGCCTGCGAAGACCTCGCCACGGTCCAGCCGCAGCAGCCCACCGCGGGTGGGGTCGCCGGGCAGCGCGAGGGCCGTCGCCGTCGCGTCCACGGACGGCAGCGCCCGGTCGCGGATCTGCAGCGCGGCGGGGTCGTCCGTGCCGAGGACCCAGGCGCCGTCCGGCGCGATGCCGACCGGCACGACGTCGAACCGCCCGCGGTCCAGGTGGGTCAGCACGCTCCCCGCCGACACGCAGGAGATCGCGTGCTCCGAGCTCCGCCCGCCGAAGACGACGGCCACCCTGATCCGCTGGCTCATGCCCCGGAGGGTAGGCGGCACCATCACCCGACCGGCGCACCGACCCGCTCGCACGAACGGCACTCTTGTGCGGACCTACCGCACGAGAGTGCCGTTCGTGCAGGTCAGCGGTTCGCGCAGGTCAGCGGTACCTCTGCTCCAACGTCCCGATCTCCTTCAGGCCCACCAGGTCCGTGAACTCGTCGAACGCGGGCAGGCCCGGCAGCGCCGAGACCGGCGTGCCCTCCTTGCGCAGCGTCTCCAGCACCCCGCGGATGCCCGCGGTCGCCGCGAGCAGGGTGCCGATCGGGTACAGGACCAGCGAGAACCCGAGCTCGCGGATCCGCTCCAGCGACAGCGGCGGCGTCTTCCCGCCCTCGGCCCAGTTGAAGACGAGCGGCCCCACCCCCGCCAGCCGGGAGGCCACCTCCTCGATGTCCTCCTCCGAGGTCGGGGCCTCGACGAACAGCAGGTCGGCGCCGGCGTCGGCGAAGGCCTTCGCCCGCTCGACGGCGGCGTCGAGCCCCTCGACGGCCACCGCGTCGGTCCGGGCGATGACCAGCAGGTCCCGGCGGGCGTCCACCGCCGCGCGGATCTTCCCGAGCATCTCCGGCAGTGAGACGATCTCCTTGCCCGCCATGTGCCCGCACTTCTTCGGCGTGACCTGGTCCTCGAGCTGGATCGCGGCGACCCCGGCCTGCTCGTACGACTGCACGGTGCGGATCACGTTGATCGCGTTGCCGTACCCGGTGTCCCCGTCCGCGATCACCGGGACGTCCACGGCGGCGACCATCCGGCGGGCGTTGTCGACCATCTCGGCGGCGCTGAGCAGGCCGACGTCCGGGCGGCCCAGCAGACCCGCCGTCGTCCCGAAGCCGGTCATGTAGACGACGTCGAAGCCCGCCTGCTCGACCAGCCGGGCGGACAGCGCGTCGTACGCCCCGGGCGCGACGAGCGGGCCGGGCCCGGCCAGCAGGTCGCGCAGCGAGGGACGGTCACGGGGGGAGAGCAGATCGGCCATGCCGCCGAGACTACGAGCAGACTGCCCGCATGAGCACCGACCTCGAGGCCGTCCGCCGCATCGTCGCCCGGGAGCACGGCCTGTGCTCCGTGACCGTGGTCCGCGCGGACGGCACCCCCCACTCCTCCCTGGTCAACGCCGGGGTCCTCGACCATCCGTCGACCGGCGCGCCGGTCGTCGGGTACGTCACGTACGGCCCGGTGAAGCTGCGCAACCTGCGCGACCGCCCCGCCACCTCGCTGCTCTGGCGCGCAGGCTGGCAATGGGCGGCGGTGGACGGGACCAGCGAGCTCGTCGGGCCAGGGGACACCGACCCCGAGGAGCTGCGGCTGCTGTTGCGCGCGGTCTTCACCGCCGCCGGGGGCACCCACGACGACTGGGCCGAGTACGACCGCGTGATGCTCGCCGAGGGCCGCACCGCCGTGCTCGTCACGCCGACGCGGGTCTACGGCAACGCCTGATCCTGTGGGCGATACCACCCGGCCGGACTCGACCGGTGCACGACGCAACAGTTAGCCTGGTTCAACTGCTTTCGTCGTGCAACTGGAGGATCGGTGTCGACCGAACAGCCGGGCCCGGGCTACAAGTGGATAGCCCTGTCCAACACCACGTTGGGCATGCTGATGGCCACGATCAACTCGTCGATCGTGCTCATCGCGCTGCCGGACATCTTCCGCGGCATCGGGATCGACCCGCTCGAGTCGTCCAACACCGGCTACCTGCTGTGGATGATCATGGGCTTCCTGGTCGTCACCGCGGTACTGGTGGTCGGCTTCGGCAGGCTCGGCGACATGTTCGGCCGGGTCCGGATGTACAACATCGGCTTCGCGGTCTTCACGGTCTCGTCGATCCTGCTCGCCGTCACCTGGCAGCAGGGGGACGCCGCCGCGATCTGGCTGATCTCCTGGCGCATCGTGCAGGGCATCGGCGGCGCCTTCCTGATGGCCAACTCCAGCGCGATCCTCACCGACGCCTTCCCGCATAACCAGCGCGGCCTGGCGCTGGGCATCAACGGTGTGGCGGCCATCGCGGGCTCCTTCCTCGGCCTCGTGGTCGGCGGTCTGCTGGGGCCGGTGAACTGGCACCTGGTGTTCGTCGTGTCGGTGCCGTTCGGCCTGTTCGGGACGTTCTGGGCCTACTTCAAGCTGCACGACAACGGCCGCCGCGTGCGGGCGAGGATGGACTGGTGGGGCAACCTCACCTTCGCGGTGGGCCTCATCGTGCTGCTGATCGGCATCACCTACGGCATCCAGCCCTACGGCGACAGCGTGATGGGCTGGGGCAGCCCGATGGTGCTGGCCTGCATCATCGGTGGGATCGCGCTGCTGGTGGTCTTCGGCATCATCGAGACCCGGGTGCAGTCCCCGCTCTTCGAGCTCTCGCTGTTCCGCAACCGCGCCTTCACCCTCGGGAACCTGGCCAACCTGCTGTCCTCGCTCGGCCGCGGCGGGCTGCAGTTCGTGCTGATCATCTGGCTGCAGGGCATCTGGCTGCCGCAGCACGGCTACAGCTTCGAGGAGACGCCGCTCTGGGCGGGCATCTACATGCTCCCGCTGACCGTCGGGTTCCTGGCCGCGGCGCCGGTCTCCGGGGTGCTCTCGGACCGCTGGGGCGCCAAGTGGTTCACCACCGGCGGCATGGTGCTCACCGCGGCGAGCTTCGTGCTGCTGGAGGTCCTGCCGGTCGACTTCGACTACTGGGCGTTCGCCGCGATCCTGCTGGTCAACGGCATCGGGATGGGCCTGTTCTCCTCCCCCAACCGGGCCGAGATCATGAACAGCCTGCCCGTGAACTCCCGCGGCGCGGGCGCAGGCATGACGGCCACGTTCCAGAACTCCGCGATGGTGCTGTCCATCGGCTTCTTCTTCAGCCTGATGATCGCCGGCCTCTCCACGAACCTGCCGTCGGTCATGAACTCCGGCCTGGTCCAGAACGGCGTCCCCGCGGCGGACGCCGCCCGCATCGCCGGGCTCCCGCCCGTCGGCGTGCTGTTCGCGGCGTTCCTGGGCTACAACCCGATCCAGGAGCTGCTCGGCGGGGTGCTGCAGAACATCCCGCCCGCCCAGGCGGAGTTCCTCACCGGCCGCAGCTTCTTCCCGAACCTGATCTCCGGGCCGTTCGCCGAGGGCCTGACGGCGGCGTTCTGGTTCGCGGTCGCCGCGTGCGTCGTCGGGGCGGTGGCGTCGCTGTTCACCGGACGTCGTCAGGTCGCAGGCGTGCCCGAGACCGTGGGCGCGGAGCTGGCCGCCGAGGGCGGCGAGCTGGTCGACACCGGGGAGCCGACGCCGCCCGCGGGCTTCGCCGCCGCCGACGACATCCCGCCCGCGGGCTCGGTGTCCGGCGCCCTGCGCACGGCCCACGGCACCGCGATCCCCGGCGGCGTCGTCACGGTCACCGCGCCGGACGGCACCCAGGTCGGCCGCACCGAGGTCGACCGCGGGGGCGGCTACGCGCTGGGCGGCCTGCCCTCCGGCGACTACCTGGTCGTCGCGACCGCACCGGGCTTCCGCCCGGAGGTCGCGACCGTGCACCTCAACGGTACCGGCCGCGCCCACGACTTCGACCTGCGCGGCGACGGCGCCGTGCGCGGCCTGGTCCGCACCGGCGACCGGCCCACCCCGGGGGTCGCCGTCCTCGCCCTCGACGCGACCGGCAGGCTCGTCGGCCGCACCGTGACCACCGAGGACGGCCGCTTCCGCCTCGCCGACATCCCCGTCGGCACGACGACCCTCACCGCCACCCTCGCGGGCCACGAGCCCACCGCGACCACCGTCTCGGTGACCCCCGAGGGCGCCGTGGTCGAGCTGGTCCTGGCCGCGGGCGGCGCGCTCGCGGGCACGGTCAGCGGGCCGGACGGGCGGGTGCTCGCCGCCGCCCTGGTCACCGTGCTCGACGGCGCGGGCGAGGTCGTCGCGACGACCACCAGCGGGCCGGACGGCCGCTTCGCCATCCCCCGCGTCGCCCCCGGCCCGTACACGGTCACCACGAGCGTGCACGTGCCCGCGGTCGCCTCCGTCGACGTCGGCGGGTCGGGCACGCAGTCGGTGGAGCTGCGCCTCGGCGCGGTCGGCCCGGCTCCCCGCGGGCTCCCGGTCGCGGGCGACTGATCCACTCCTCGGGAGCGGGCCGGTCGATTCCCGACCGTCTCGCGCCCGAGGCGCGGATCACCGGGCCGGTCCGCCCGCCGCGCGCCCGCTCCGCTCCCCGAGCGTGGATCACCGACCGCACAGCTCCGCGACGCCCGGGAGGGCCGACTCCAGCTCGGCGCGGGTGGGGCCCGCGTACCCCACCACGATCCCGCCCTCCCCGCTCCCGTGCCGCTCCAGCACGTCCAGGCCGATCCCCTGCTCGGCGGCCCTCGACTGCACCTCGCGGGCCCGGGCCGCCGACTCCAGGGGCACCAGGACGTGCGCCCCCGCCCGGTCTCCGAGCACCGGGGCCAGCGCCGCGACGACCAAGGCGCGGCGCTCCCCCAGCTCGCGCCGCAGCCGTCGGAGGTGGCGGGCCAGGTCGCCCGCCCCGGCGAAGGCGGTGAGGACCCGCTGGCCCGCCGCCCCGGGGCGGGTGCCCGTCCGCTCGCGCTCGGTCAGCAGGGCCGTGCGGACGGCGGGCGGGGCGACCAGCCAGCCCGCGCCGAGGGTCGGGGTGAGGATCTTGCTGACCGTGCCCAGGTGCACGACGACGTCCGGGCCCAGCGCCGCCAGCAGCGGCAACGGCGCGACGTCGTAGCGCAGCTCCCCGTCGTAGTCGTCCTCGAGGACCAGGAAGCCCTCCGCCCGCGCCCGCTCGACCAGCGCGATCCGCCGGTCCGCGGGCAGCCGGGCGCCGAGCGGGAACTGGTGTGCGGGCGTGCAGTAGACGGCCGTCACGCCGTCCGGGACGAGGTCGACACGCAGGCCGTGCTCGTCCACCGGCACCGGAACCGTCTCCAGGCCCGCGGCGGCGAACGCGCTGATCGCGCGCTGGTACCCCGGGTGCTCCACCGCGACCCGTCCAGCGCGCTCGGCACCGCGCTCTCGACCGTGCCCGGCCAGCAGCCGGGCCACCTCGGCCAGGCCGCCGGTGCTGCCGCCGGTGGCGAGCACGTCGGAGGTGACCAACCCCCTGTGCCGCAGCAGGTGCTCCGCGACCACGGCGCAGTACTCGGGCAGGCCCGCATAGGACGGGAGGAGGTCGGGCTCGGCGTCCGCCGCCGCCCGCCAGGCCCGCCGCCACGCGGCCCGGTCCAGCACCTCCGTGCACGGCACGCCGGGGCGCAGGTCGATCCGGACCCCGGAGTCCGACGGGGCCGAGACGCCACCCCCGCCTCCCCCGCCGGGTCCGGGCCCGGTGACGTGCGGCGGGATCCCACGGACGAACGTGCCCGCCCCGACCCGGCCCTCCACCCACCCCTCGGCCAGCAGCTGGTCGTAGGCCGCCGCCGTCACCGTGCGGCTGACCGCCAGGATGGTGGCCAGCTCCCGGGTCGACGGCAGCCGGTCCCCCGCCCGCAACGCCCCGCCGACGGCGGCCGCGCGCAGCCCGTCCGCCAGCTGGACGGCGAGCGGCCGGGTGCGGTCCAGCGGCAGCGGCGGCAGCTCCATCGAGTGGCCTTCCCGAATCGGTCGCGATTGGCCGTTCCAGGATGCCACCCGTGCGCCCAGACTCGACAGGTGTGACGCTCTCCCCCACCCCCCGCACCACCGTCGGCCGCCTCCGGGAACGCGGCGCCACCGACCGCGCCGCGCTCTACGACGTGCTCGACACCGGCCTGGTCTGCCACGTCGGGTTCGTCCGCGAGGACGCGCCGATCGTGCTGCCCACCGGGTACGGCCGCATCGACGACACCCTCTACATCCACGGCTCCACGGGCGCGCGCTGGTTGCGCGAGGGTCCGGTCTGCGTCACGGTCACCCACCTCGACGGCATCGTCTACGCCCGCTCGGTCTTCCACTTCTCGATGAACTACCGCAGCGCCGTCGTGCTCGCCGACGCCCGCACGGTGACCGACGAGGCGGAGCGCCGGGCCGGGCTGGAGGCGATCGTCGAGCACCTCGCCCCCGGGTCCTGGGGCTACGCACGGGTGCCGTCGCGGAAGGAGATGGCCGCCACCGTCGTGCTCGCCGTCGACCTCGCCGAGGCGAGCGTGAAGATCCGGACCGGCCCGCCCGGGGACGACGCCGAGGACATCACCGACGAGGTCTGGGCCGGCGTCGTCCCGCTCAGCAGCGGCTTCGGCGTCCCGCGACCGGACGTCCACGTCCCGGCGGGCGCCGGGCCCCCGCCCCACGTGCACACCAGGTGACACCCGGGGCGGGTTCGGCGACGATCACCGCCCTGACACGCACCGAGGTCCACCGGGAGGACGACGGCGAGCTCCTCGGCTCCGCGTCGGCGACTCACCCGCGGGCCGGCGCGCCCTGCCGGTGTTCGGCGGCGTGGTCCCCACCACGCCGGACGCCGCGGAGCTCACCCTGGTCCGATGCCCCCCGGGCGGGCTCCCGTAGCCTCGCGTCGCGTGAGTACGTCCTACCCTCCCGCCGAGCGCCTGGACCTCGTCGAGGACCTGCACGGCCACGCCGTGGCCGATCCGTACCGCTGGCTGGAGGACCCGGACGACCCGCGCACGGTCGCCTGGTCCACCGCGCAGGACGAGCTGGCCCGCGCCGCCCTGGACGCCCTGCCCGGCCGGGAGCGGCTGGAGGAGCGGCTGCGCTCCTACCTGTCCGCGGGCTCGATCTCGGTGCCGCTGTGGCGGGCCGGGCGGGCGTTCTTCTCGCGTCGGCTGCCCGGCGAGGAGCACGCCGTGGTCCACGTCCGCGAGGGGGGCGTCGAACGCCCGCTGCTGGACCCGATCGCGCTGGACCCCACCGGCCTCACCACGCTGGACACCTGGGTGCCGGACCTGGAGGGCACGAAGATCGCCTACCAGGTCTCCACCGGCGGGGACGAGCAGTCGGTCCTGTACGTGCTCGACGTCGCCACCGGCGAGCTCGTCGAGGGCCCGATCGACCGCTGCCGCTACTCCTCGGTGGCGTGGCTGCCGGGCGGCGAGGAGTTCTTCTACGTCCGCAAGGTCGCGAACGGCGAGGTGCCGGAGGGCGAGGAGGACTTCCACCGCCGGGTGTGGCGACACCGCGTCGGCTCGACCGAGGACGTGCTGGTCGAGGCCCCGGGCCTCTATGAGGACCACACCTACTACGGCGTCCGCGTCTCGCGGGACGGCGTTTGGCTCGTGGTGTCCGCGAACGTCGGCACCGCCCGGCGGGACTCGGTCTGGGTCGGCCCCGTCGGCGGCGCGCTCGTCCCGGTCCTCACCCAGGCGGACGACGTCCAGGCCACCTGCTGGGTCGAACGGGACGGCAGGCTCTACATCCACACGACCGACGGCGCCCCGCGCTGGAGGCTGGCCGTGGCCGACCCGGCGTCGCCCCGCCGGTCCGAGTGGCGCGACCTGGTCCCCGAGGACCCGGGCTCGGTGCTGCAGGGCGTCCGCTGGCTGGACACCGCCGAGCCCCGGCTGGTGCTCGCCCGCTCGCGGCACGCCGTCGCCGAGCTGGCCCTGCACGCCCTGGACGGCACGCCTGCCGGCGAGATCCCGTTGCCCGGCAGGGGATCCCTCACCGGCCTGACGGTCGCGGACCGGGACACCCCTGAGCAGCGGGGCAAGGTCTGGATCGGGTGGACCGACCTCGTCACGCCGCCGCAGGTGCACCGCTTCGAGCACGGGGAGACGGTGCTCGAGGCCACCGCGCCCGGCCAGGTCGAGCTACCCGCCGTCCGCTCCGAGCTGCGCGAGTTCTCGAGCAGGGACGGCACGGTCGTCCGGATGTTCGTCGTCACCCCGGACTCCGACGGCCCCTTCCCCACCCTGGTGACCGGCTACGGCGGGTTCTCGCTCGCCCGCGAGCCCTCCTACACGTCGTCGGCGCTGGCGTGGGTGGCCTCCGGCGGCGCGTACGCACTGGTGGGGCTGCGCGGCGGCAGCGAGGAGGGCGAGGCCTGGCACCTCGCGGGCAACCGGGCGAACAAGCAGAACGTGTTCGACGACCTGCACGCCGCCACCGAGACCCTGCTGAAGGACACCGCCACGAGGGTCGCGATCCAGGGCGGCTCCAACGGCGGCCTGCTGGTCGGCGCGGCGCTCACCCAGCGCCCCGAGCTGTACGCCGCCGTGGGCTGCTCGGCACCGCTGCTGGACATGGTCCGCTACGAGCGGTTCTCGTTGGGCCGCACCTGGAACGACGAGTACGGCACGGCGGACGACCCCGAGGAGCTGGGCTGGCTGCTCGGCTACTCCCCGTACCACCACGTGCGCGAGGGCGTCGCCTACCCGCCCACGCTGTTCACCGTCTTCGACTCGGACTCCCGGGTCGACCCGCTGCACGCCCGCAAGATGTGCGCGGCGCTGCAGCACGCCACGACCGCGCCGGTCCGGCAGAGCCCGGTGCTGCTCCGTCGGGAGACCGACGTCGGCCACGGCGCCCGGTCGATCTCGCGCACCGTCGCGCTGTCCGTGGACACGGTGTCCTTCCTGGCCTTCCACACCGGTCTGGAGATCTCATGAGTGTCGCGAACGTCGTCATGCCGGAGGCGCCCGCCTGCGCCGCCGAGGCCGGGAGCTGGTGCGCCCGGCTCTGGTCCTGGACCCACGTCGACTTCCTCGCCGACTCCGCCGACGCCCTGATGGGCGGCGGCCTGCGCATCCTGCTGATCGTCGCGATCGGCCTGGTGGTGCGGCAGCTGCTGCACCGGACGATCACCCGCGTGGTCGAGGGGGCGTCGAACGGGAAGGTGCACCGGCTGCTCGGCCGGGCCCCGAAACGCCTGCGCCCCAACGCCCAGATGTCCGCCCGCCGCGAGCAGCGGGCCCGCACGATCGGGTCGGTGCTGCGGTCGATCACCTCGGCCGTCGTCCTGCTGGTCGCCGCGATCATGGTGCTCGCCGAGTTCGGCGTGAACCTCGGGCCGATCCTGGCCAGTGCCGGGATCGTCGGCGTCGCCGTCGGTTTCGGCGCGCAGAACCTGGTGAAGGACTTCCTCTCCGGCATGTTCATGCTGCTGGAGGACCAGTACGGCGTCGGGGACATCGTGGACGTCGGCGAGGCCAACGGCGTCGTCGAGGCCGTGGGGCTGCGGATCACCACGCTCCGAGACCACCAGGGCACCGTCTGGTACGTCCGCAACGGCGAGATCCTGCGCGTCGGCAACAAGTCGCAGGGCTACGCCGTCGCCGTCGTCGACCTGCCGCTGGCCCACCAGGCCGACATGACCCAGGCGGCGGACCTCGCCGGGCGGGTCGCCGCGGAGCGGGTGAAGGAGCCGGACATCTCGTCGGACGTCCTGGAGGACCCGGAGGTCCTCGGGATCGAGAAGGTCACGGCGGACGGCGTGACGCTGCGGGTGACGGTGAAGGTCAACCCGGGCAAGCAGTTCGGCGTCCAGCGGGCGCTCAACGCCGCCATCACCGACGCGTTCGACGAGGAGCACCTCCCCCGCCCGGTCCCGGTGTCGGGGAGGATGGCGCCGTGACGCAGCCCCAGAACTTCTACGCCGAGGTGGGTGGCGAGAAGGTCTTCCACCAGATCGTCCACCGCTTCTACGAGCAGGTCGCCGAGGACGACGTCCTGCGCCCGCTCTACCCCGAGGAGGACCTCGGCCCCGCCGAGGACCGGTTGCGGATGTTCCTCGAGCAGTACTGGGGCGGCCCCCGCACCTACTCCGACCAGCGCGGACACCCGCGGCTGCGGATGCGGCACAACCCGTTCAAGGTCGGCCCGATCGAGCGGGACGCCTGGCTGCGCTGCATGCGCGTGGCCGTCGACGAGGCGGACCTGGACGAGGCGCACCGCGCGCAGCTGTGGCAGTACCTGGAGTATGCGGCGGCGAGCATGGTGAATTCCGCGTTCTGACCTAGAGTGGACACCCGTGCGCGGCGACGGGGAGACGGAGCTTGCGGAGTCGACCGTCGACGCGGAGACGCCGCTCGCGGACGCGACCGTCGGGGGCGAGTGGTGGGCGACGGGCGTCGTCTACCAGGTCTACGTCCGCAGCTTCGCGGACTCGGACGGGGACGGCGTCGGCGACCTCGCAGGCGTCCGGTCGCGGCTCGGCTACCTCGAGCTCCTGGGGGTGGACGCGCTCTGGCTCAGCCCCGTCTACCCCTCGCCCGGCGTGGACCACGGGTACGACGTCAGCGACCCCCGCGACATCGACCCGCTCTTCGGCAGCCTGGACGACTTCGACGGCCTCCTCGCGGACGCCCGCCGCCACGGCATCCGGGTGATCATCGACCTGGTCCCCAACCACACCTCCGACCAGCACGAGTGGTTCCGCGCGGCGGTCTCGGCCGCGCCCGGGAGCCCCGAGCGGTCCCGGTATCACTTCCAGTCGGAGCCGAACAACTGGCAGAGCGTCTTCGGCGGTCCGGCCTGGTCCCGGGTGGCGCCGGAGGACGAGTACTACCTGCACCTGTTCGCCCCCGGCCAGCCGGACCTGAACTGGGCCCATCCCGAGGTGCGCGAGGACCTGGAGAAGACCCTGCGGTTCTGGTGCGACCGGGGCGTCGACGGGGTGCGGATCGACGTCGCGCACGGGCTCGCCAAGCCGGAGGGCCTGCCGGACGACCGCCGCCAGCCCGGCTGGACCGTCGTCGAGGACGGCACCCCGGACCCGCGGTTCGACCAGGACGGCGTGCACGAGGTGCACCGGCTCATCCGCGGCGTGCTGGACCGGTACCCGGGCCGGATGGCCGTCGGCGAGGTCATCGTGCGAGACGACGCGCGCTGGTCCGCCTACGTCCGCCCGGACGAGCTGCACCTCGCCTTCCACTTCGGCCTGCTGAACTGCCCCTTCGCCGCCGACGAGATCCGGGACACCATCGACCGGACCATCGCCGCCGCGGGGTCGGCGCCCGCGGTCTGGACGATCGCGAACCACGACGTCCCGCACCCCGTCACCCGCTACGGCTCGCTGGAGCGCGCCCGCGCCATGGCGTTGATCGCGCTCGCCCTGCCCGGCACGGCGTACCTCTACAACGGCGAGGAGCTCGGCCTGCCGGACGTGGACCTGCCGGACTCGGCGCTGCAGGACCCGACCTGGCGGCTCTCCGGCGGCACCGACCGCGGCCGGGACGGCTGCCGGGTCCCGATCCCGTGGGAGGGCGAGGGCCCGGGGTACGGCTTCACCACCGGCACGCCGTGGCTCCCGATGCCGGAGTCCTACGGCGCGCTGACCGCGGCGGAGCAGCTGGAGGACCCGGACTCGACGCTCTCCCTGTACCGCCGGGCCCTGGAGCTGCGCAAGGAGCACCCGGCGTTCCGCGGGGCGCAGATCGAGTGGTTCGGCGCCCCCGAGAACTGCCTCGCCTTCCGCCGGGTGGGCACGACCCTGGTCTGCGCCCTCAACACCGGCGACCGCCCCGTCCCCCTCCCCCCGGGAGACGTCCTGCTGACCAGCGCCGACCTCACGGAGAACGGCGAGCTCCCCGCCGACACCGCCGCCTGGCTGGCCTGACCCCGAGTCCGACACCCACACCCCGCGAGCCCCCCACTCCCGACCCCCGAGTCGGACACCAGGACCCCGCGAGTCCCCCACTTCCCGACCCCCGAGTCGGACGCCCGCGCCGGGCCTGTGCCCGACCGTGCAGCGGGATGGGTCGCTCAGGCCGAGGCCCGACGGTGCAGCTCCGGGTGCGGGACGATCCGGTAGGCCCGCACCGAGGCGACGGCGAGCCAGACCCAACCGACGACCACCGCCACCCAGAGCAGCGCGATCCCCGCGCCGCCGGGCGACAGCGCCGCCCCACCCAGGAACCCGACGATCACGACGACGCCCGCCGCCCGGGAGAACACCGCACCGGGCAGCTCACCCGCGAGGATGAGCGCCGCCGCACCCAGGGTCAGGAACCCGATCGCGCCGAACACCAGGTGCAGCAACCCGCTGCTCGTCGCCTGCGCCGCGGCACCGGGCGGGAAGCCGTTCGTCGGATCCGGCGGGAAGACCGCGCTGAGCACCAGGCAGAGCGCGTACACCCCGAGCAACACCCCACCGGCGGTGCCGCGTCGCCCCGCGACGGCGCGGACGAACCCGAGCGCCGCCGCACCCACCATGATCCCGGTGAGGACCAGGTTCAGGGCCTGCAGCAGGCCGTGGTCGCCGAGCAGCAGGGCGCTCAGCGGGTGGCGGGTGAGATCGAACCCGGTTCGGGTCGACGCCAGGATCAGGCCGAAGACCAGGTAGAACGGCCCCGCGACCACACCCCAGCCGAGCAGGGAGCGCGTGACCGCGGCCCCGGTGTCGAACCCCTCCCGAGCCATGGACGCCTCCGAAATCATGCACTCAACGGTGTAGAAGTGTTCGGAAGAGTGCAGTACTGCACTGGTCAGTGTCAAACTGCGCGGGTGTCGACGACCGGCGAGGACCCCCGCGTGACACGCTCCCGCGCGATCATCCTGGCCGCCGCGCACACCGGGTTCGTCCGGCACGGATACGTCGGGACGAACGTCGACGAGATCGCCGCCGAGGCCGGGGTGTCGAAGCGGACGGTCTACAACATCTACGGCGACAAGGAGACGCTGTTCCGGGCGGTCGTCGACGCGGCCATCGCGATCGCGGAGCGGTTCTCGGCGGCGCTGGCCCACGACCTCGCCGTCGACGACCTGGAGGGCGTGGCCGAGCGGCTCGTCGGATCGGTGCTCAGCGACCGGGTGATCCCCCTGCGGCGGCTGCTGATCGGCGAGTCGCGGCGGTTCCCGGAGCTGGCGCGGGAGTACTACGACCGGGCGCCCGGGCTCGTCCTGCGCACCCTCGCGGCGCACCTGCCCCGACACCCCGGTCTGCGGATCGACGACGCCGAGACCGCGGCGGAGCACTTCGCCTTCCTCGTCCTCGGCCCGGCCCTCGACCGAGCCCTGTTCGACGACGACGAGCCCCGCGATCCCCGCAGGCGAGCGCGAGCCGGCGCCGCCGCCTTCCGTCGGGCGTACTCCCGCTGACACCTCGGGCCCCCACGTCCGACTCGCGTGGCGGAAACGTGGGACTCGCGGAGCGGGAAGGTCAGGTGAGGAGGGGGAGGGCCATGACGCGCCTGCGGACCACGGCGCCGAAGCGGGCGTCCAGGCGGAGCCAGGAGCCGGTGGCCGAGACGCGCACCACCGGGGTGTCCGCGGAGCCCGCGCCGGTGTCCGCGCCGCCGAGGAAACCCATGCCCGACAACGCGAACAGCACGCGCATGGGGACCGTCACCGTGCCGGGGACCGCCCCCGAGACCGTGAGGACGGGCTGGTCAAGGAGGGAGGCGGGTGGGCCGAGCGGACCGCCGTGCTCGCGGGCGAGGGTGAGCCCGCGGTCGGTCAGGGCCTCGAGCTCGGCGGCGGGGATGTCCTCGAGTCGGACCCAGCCGTCGTCCGGGGGGAGGTCGGTGAGCCAGGGGGCGCCGCCGGCGCCGAGGTCGACCTCCGGGGAGCGCTCCACCTCCAGCGCGGTGAGCAGCACCGATCCCAGGACGGTGAGCTCCGCGGGATCGAGGGTTCCCTCGACCGAGCGGGTCGCGAGGGTCTCGAAGGGGGTGGGGGCCCAGGCCGTCACGCGGCCTCGGCCCGCTCGCAGCCGGACCGCCGCCATCGCGTCCAACCGCACCAACCGTGCCGTGAACGCGCCGAGATCCGCCCGCGCCGACGGGTCGGCGAACCGGAGCGTCACGAGACGGCCTCCGACCCGACCGACGACCCGACCGACGACCCGACCGAGGATGCGGCCGCGGGAGCCGGAGCCTCCGGGGTCCACCGGGCCAGGTACTCCCGCTCGGCCGCGCTCAGTCGCCGGGGGCGGCCCGTCGTGAGATCGACGACCGCCATCCGCGTCGACGCCGTGATCGCCACCGGGTCCTCCGCCGCGGGGCCCTCGTGCAGGGCGTAGTCGATGGTGAACGATGCGGCCCGCAGCTCCCGCACCGTCATCTCCACCCGCACGGTGCCCGGGCGGTAGGCCACCTGGCGCTTGTAGTCCACGGTCAGGCCCGCGACCAGCGTGCCCTCCGCGAAGGACCCGAGCCCCGACGCCGTGAACACCAGGTCCACCCGCGCCTCCTCGAGCAGCGTGATGGCCCGGGCGTGGTTGACGTGGTGGTAGATGTCCTGGTCGGTCCACCGCAGTGGGACCTGTGCGACGTAGCGAGCCACGCCGCACAGCGTGTCAGACGGCCCCGCGACCCGCCCCGGACGGGTCAGCCGACCGCCACCAGCGCGTCGACCAGCTCCGCCGGGTAGGACAGCGCGTTGAGGTGCCCACCGGGCAGCTCGACCACCGGCAGCCCCAGCCGGCCCCGCGCCACCCGGCGCTGCAGTGCGAGGGGGAACAGCCGGTCCTCCCGCGCCGCGAGCACCGTCGTGGGTACCGCGGGCCAGGCACGCAGCGGGTAGGGGTCGGCGAAGGACTTGTCCGACTGCGGCCGCCCGCCCGCCATCAGCTCCGCGTGCAGGTACTCGGGGATGTCGTGCAGGAAGTCCCGTGCCATGTCGAAACCCTCCAGCCCGGCCTCGCGCCGCGCCTCCTCCTGTCCGACGGCCTCCCACCACTCCCCCGCCGTCTCGCCCGGCGCCGGGATCATCGGGTTGACCAGGACGAGGTGCCGCACGGGGATCTCGGCCGCCACCAGCGCCCCGGTGTAGGCCCCCATGGACTGCGCCACCACCACGGGCTCGGTCGCGGCCCCCAGCGCCTTCACCGCCAGGGCGACGTAGTCCGCCCAGCCGAGGGACTCGTCGTCCCCGGGGAGGTCGACGGTCACCGGTCGGTGTCCGCGCGCGGTCAGCTCGGCCTCGACCCGGTGCCAGAACCAGGGCTCGCCGCCGGCACCGGGGATCAGCAGGAAGGTCGTCATGTCAGGGCAGACGGCGGCGAGCGCCGGAACTCATCGGGCCAGGCTGCGCAGCTGCCGCGAGATGACCGAGAGCGTGGCCAGGTCGAGCTGCCGCCCGGCCCCGGCGATCTCCTGCAGCGCCGTGCGGGCCCGCACCAGCCGGGACGCGTTCGCCCGCTCCCACTGCGCGATCGTCTCCTCGACCGGGGTTCCGGGATCGGCGACCCGCAGCGCGTCGAGGGTGATCGCGCGCAGCGAGCCGTAGAGGTCGTCTCGCAGGGCGAGCCGGGCCAGCTGGTGCCAGCGGTCCCCGCGCGGCAGGGCGTTCACCGAGTGCTGCGCCACGTCGACGCCGAGGTGGTCGCCGAGCGCGAAGTACGTGCGCGCGACCTCGTCGGGCTCCCGCGGCTCGCCGTCCCGCTCGGACAGCTCGACGAGGTCGACGACGTCCAGCAGGGAGTACGCGGGGATCTGGGTGGCGGCGCGGGCGGCCAGCCGCTCCGACACGCCCTCCGCGACGAGCGCCGCCGCGTGCGCCCGCACGGCCTCGGCCTCGCGCCCGGCCAGCAGCTCGGGCAGCCGGTCCCGCATGGCGCGGACCTGCTCGCCGAACCGCGCCACCTCGGCGCCGACGGCCAGCGGCTGCGGCCGGGTGGTGAGGAACCAGCGCGAGGCCCGGTCCAGCAGCCGCCGCGACTCCAGGATCATCCGGTCCGCCACGGCGACCGGCATGCCGGTCTCCCGGACCTCCCGCCACCGCCCGGGCAGCCCGTACACCTGCGTGACGACGGCGTAGGCTCGCACCACGTCCGACGGCCCCGCCGCGGTCTCCTCCGCCAGCCGGAACGCGTAGGTGATCCCGGCCCCGTCGACCATCTCGTTGACCAGCTTGGTGCCGAGGATCTCGCGGCGCAGCGGGTGCTTCGGGATCGCCGCCCCGAACCGCTCGCGCAGCGGGTGCGGGAAGTACTCGGGCAGCCGGTGGGTGAAGGCGGCGGCGTCGGGCAGGTCGGTGTCCAGCAGCCGGTGGGTGAGGTCGAGCTTGACGTGCGCGATCAGCGTGGCCAGCTCGGGCCCCGTCAGCCCCTGCCCCGCCTCCTCCAGCTCGGCGAAGCCGGCCTCGGAGGGCAGCACCTCCAGCTCCCGGACCAGCCCCGTGCGGGCCTCCAGGTCCGTGACGAGCCGGGCGTGCACGTTCGCCATCTCCGCCGCGTGCGCGCGGGAGGCGCCGAGCACCGCGTTCTGGTCGGTGTTGTCCTTGAGCACGAGCGCGGACACCTCGTCGGTCATCTCGACGAGCACCGCGTTGCGCGCGGAACGGTCCAGCGCGCCGTCCGCCACGAGCCGGTCCAGCAGGATCTTGATGTTGACCTCGTGGTCCGAGCAGTCCACGCCCGCGGAGTTGTCGATGGCGTCGGTGTTGATCCGCCCGCCCGCACGGGCGAACTCGATGCGCCCGCGCTGGGTCAGCCCGAGGTTGCCGCCCTCGCCGACGACCTTGACGCGCAGCTGCCGCCCGTCGACGCGGATGGCGTCGTTGGCCTTGTCCCCCGCCGCCGCGTGGCCCTCGGTCGAGGCCTTGACGTAGGTGCCGATGCCGCCGTTCCACAGCAGGTCGGCCGGGGCGAGCAGGATCGCGTGGATCAGCTCCGGCGGGCTCAGCTTGACGACGTGCTCCGCCAGCCCGAGCGCCGCCCGCATCTCCGGCCCCACCGGCACGGACTTCGCGGTGCGCGGCCACACCCCGCCGCCGGCCGAGATCAGCGACCGGTCGTAGTCCTCCCACGAGGAGCGGGGCAGCGCGAACAGCCGCTCGCGCTCGCGGAACCCCTCCGCCGCAACGGGGTTCGGGTCCACGAACACGTGCCGGTGGTCGAACGCGGCGACCAGCCGGATGTGCTCGGAGAGCAGCATCCCGTTGCCGAACACGTCCCCGGACATGTCCCCGATCCCGACGACGGTGAAGTCCTCGGCCTGGGTGTCGCACCCGAGCTCGGCGAAGTGCCGCTTGACGCTCTCCCACGCCCCCTTGGCCGTGATGCCCATGGCCTTGTGGTCGTAGCCGACCGAGCCGCCGGAGGCGAACGCGTCTCCGAGCCAGAAGTCGTAGCTCGCGGCGACCTCGTTGGCCACGTCGGAGAACTTCGCGGTGCCCTTGTCCGCGGCCACGACCAGGTAGGAGTCGTCCCCGTCGTGTCGGACGACCGACGGCGGCGGGACCGTCTCCCCACCCACCAGGTTGTCGGTGACGTCCAGCAGGCCGGAGATGAAGATCCGGTAGCAGGCCTCGACCTCGGCCGGGTCCGGCCGCGCGGCACGCACGACGAAGCCGCCCTTCGCGCCGACCGGGACGATGACGGCGTTCTTCACCGCCTGCGCCTTGACCAGCCCGAGGATCTCGGTGCGGAAGTCCTGCGGGCGGTCCGACCAGCGCAGGCCGCCGCGGGCGACCGGGCCGAAGCGCAGGTGCACGCCCTCGACCCGCGGCGAGTACACGAAGATCTCGTAGCGCGGCCGCGGTGCGGGCATGTCCGGCACGGCCGCCGGGTCGATCTTGTACGAGACGAAGGACCGCTCGCGGAACCAGTTGGTGCGCAGCGTCGCGGTGATCATCGCGAGGAAGCCGCGCAGGATGCGGTCCGCGTCCAGCCCGGCGACCTCGTCGATGAGGGCGGTGACCTCGGTCAGCGCCTCGTCGGCGAGCTTGTCGCGGTTCGGCTCGGCGGGGTCGAAGCGGGCCCGGAACAGCCGCACGAGCCCGCGCGCCACGGACGGCTGGGTGAGCAGCGTGTCCGCCATGTAGTTGACGCCGTACGTGCTGCCGACCTGGCGGGCGTAGCGGGCGTAGGCGCGGAGGACGGCGGCCTCGCGCCAGTGCAGCCCCGCCCGCAGGACGAGGGCGGAGAACCGGTCCGCCTCGGCGTCTCCCGCCCACGTGGCCCGGAAGGCGGCGCAGAAGGCCGCCTCGAGCTGCGCCTCGTCGTCGTGCGCGGACTCGCCGTCGATGTGCAGGCCGAAGTCGTACAGCCAGCAGCGGCGCCCGTCCGGCCGGGTGAACTCCGAGGGGTGCTCGTCGACGACCTCGACCCCGAGGTGCTGC
The DNA here is from genome assembly GCF_039541715.1 of Pseudonocardia xishanensis. Taxonomy (NCBI): domain Bacteria; kingdom Bacillati; phylum Actinomycetota; class Actinomycetes; order Pseudonocardiales; family Pseudonocardiaceae; genus Pseudonocardia; species Pseudonocardia xishanensis. Next base: position 46,962 of record NZ_BAABGT010000117.1, on the reverse strand, counting down.
AGGATCGGCAGGATCCGGGTGAGTGTGACGGGCTGGTCCAGGTACAGCGTGAGGCGACGGTCGTCGCCGGACGGGTAGAGCCGGACGTCGAACCCGCCCTCCGGCAGCGCCAGGATCCGCCGCAGGTCCTCGACGGCCCGCCCCGGCGTGACGCCGGCCTTGTAGGAGTCCGGGATGCCCGCGAGCAGCCCGGGCACGGTCGTGGCCTCGGGGCCGAGCCGGTCGACGAGCCGGTCGTCCCAGGTCCGGGCCGCCTCGGTGAGGGCGTCGGTCAGCGCGGCGAGGTCCGGCAGCGTGCCCGACTCGGTCTGCACGGTGAAGTGCACCAGCGCGTACACGGCCTCGGTGACGCGCGCGGTGTAGTCCACGGTGATGCCGTGCAGCTGCTCGCGCAGCACCGCCGCCATGGCCAGCCTGCTGGTCGTGGTGTAGCGGTCGCGGGGCAGGTAGACCAGGCAGGACACGAAGCGCTGGTGGGCGTCCGGGCGCAGGAACACCCGCACCGCGCGGCGCCCCGCCAGGCCCAGCACGCCGACGGCGATGTCGTGCAGGTACTGCGCGCTCGCCCCGAACAGCTCCTCGCGCGGCAGCCCGGAGAGGATCTCCAGCATCTGCTGACCGGAGAACGACTCCAGCGGGAAGCCCGCGCGGTGGATCGCCTCGCGCACCCGGCGCGCGACCACGGGGATGTCCAGCACGCTCTCGAACAGCGCCGGGACGGTCAGCATCCCGAGGAACCGGTGCTCCCCGGTGGGGTTGCCGTCGTGGTCGAAGGTCCGCAGGCCGACGACGTACGGGTGCACGCCGCGCAGCACCCGGCTGCGCACGCTCGCCCGGGTGAGCACGAGCAGCTCGTCGCCTGCGGAGTCCGGGACGATCGCGTCCCCGCCCAGCGCGTCCCCGCGCAGCACTCCGAGGCCGGAGGCCAGCTCGGGCGCCAGCACCCCGTCCTGCAGCGTGTAGTGCCGGTAGCCGAGGAACGTGTAGTGCCCCTCGGCCAACCAGCGCAGGAACTGCGAGACCTCGTGCCGCTCCGAGCCGCGGTCGGTGCGCACCCCCGCGGGAACGAGCTCCTCGGCGAGCACCTCGTCCGCCAGCGTGCGGATCCGGTGCTCCATGCGGTCGCCGTCCTCGACGACCTCGCGCACGTCGTGGAGGGTGGCGCGCAGCGCGTCCGCCAGCGCCACCGGGTCGGTGACGCCCGCCACCTCGAGCCGGATCCAGGACTCGGCCAGCGTCCCGGCGGGCGGGTTCGCGGGATCGGCCCGCGGGAGCACCTCCTGCAGCGCGCCGACCGCGTCCCGGCGGACCACGACGATCGGGTGCAGCAGCCGGGACACGGCGCCGCCCGCCCGCTCGACCGAGGCCAGCAACGACCCCACCAGGAAGGGCATGTCGTCGGTGACGATCTCCGCCGCCCGGCCCTCGACCCGGACCAGCGGCTCGCCGGGGACGCGGGTGGCGGCCAGCGCCCGATGGGCGCGGGCCACCTCCCGCAGGTCCGGCCTTCCGTCGCCGCCGGAACCCTCGGCCAGGGCCTGCCTGGCGAACAGGTCGGTCAGGTCCTGGTCCTCGCTCATGCGGGCGACACTATCGGGGCACTAGGCCTTCGCCTGCATCGCGCTGCGGGCGGGGTTTCCCTGATCCTCGGACTTCGGGTCCTTCTCCGTGGCCTTCTCCCGCACGCCCTGCTCGATCAGGTCGCCGACCCCCTTGTCGATGTTCTTCCAGTACGTGAACGCCCGCTCCAGGATCGGCTCGGACACCCCGTTGAGCAGGTGCCCGACGACGTTGTCCACCAGACGCCCGCGGGCCGCGTCGTCGTAGACCTCCCGGACGAGGGTGCCCGCCTGGCCCCAGTCGTCGTCCTCGGCGTGGTCGACGTAGGCGGACCGCATGATGTCGCCGTCCGCCTGCCAGGTCGGGACGTGCTGCGTGGTGTCCGCGGCCGGGCCGCCGTAGGAGTTCGGCGCGTAGACCGGGTCCGCCACCTTCTGCATCCGCATCGCCCCGTCCTTGGAGTACGAGTGCACGGGGCGGACCGGCGCGTTGACCGGGATCTGCTGGTAGTTGCCGCCGAGGCGGTAGCGGTGCGCGTCGGCGTAGGAGAACAGCCGGGCCAGCAGCATCCGGTCCGGTGACGGGCCGATGCCGGGGACCAGGTTGTTCGGCTGGAACGCCAGCTGCTCGATCTCGGTGTGGTTGTCCGTGGGGTTGCGGTCCAGCGTCATCCGGCCCACGTCGATGAGCGGGTAGTCCGCGTGCGGCCACACCTTCGTCAGGTCGAAGGGGTTGAAGCGGTAGTCCTTCGCGTCCTCGTAGGGCATGACCTGGACCTTCAGCGTCCAGGACGGGTACTCGCCGTCCCGGATGTGCTCGAAGAGGTCCCGGGTGTGGTAGTCCGTGTCCGCCGAGGCCATCTGGTCGGCCTCGTCCTGGGTGAAGAACTCCACGCCCTGGTCGGTCTTGAAGTGGTACTTCACCCAGAACTGCTCACCGGCCGCGTTGATCCACATGTAGGTGTGGCTGGTGTAGCCGTTCATGTGCCGCCAGGTGCGCGGGATGCCGCGGTCGCCCATCAGCCAGGTGACCTGGTGCGCGGACTCCGGGGAGAGCGTCCAGAAGTCCCACTGCATGTCGTGGTCGCGCAGGTTGTTGTCCGCGCGACGCTTCTGGGAGCGGATGAAGTGCTGGAACTTCATCGGGTCCTTGATGAAGAAGACCGGCGTGTTGTTGCCGACCATGTCGTAGTTGCCCTCGGGTGTGTAGAACTTCGCCGCGAAGCCGCGCGGGTCGCGCCACGTGTCGGGGCTGCCGCGCTCCCCGGCCACGGTGGAGAACCGCACGCCGAGGTCGGTCTTCGCGCCGGGCTGGAAGAGGGCGGCCTTGGTGAACGCGCTGACGTCGTTCGTGACCTCGAACGAGCCGAAGGCGCCGCTGCCCTTGGCGTGCGGCTGCCGCTCCGGGATCCGCTCGCGGTTGAACTGCGCCATCTGCTCGATGAGGTAGCTGTCCTGCAGCAGGATCGGTCCGCCGGGTCCGACGGTCAGCGAGTGCTCGTCGCTCTCGACCGGGACGCCGGCGTCGGTGGTGGTGTGGGGACGTGACATGAGGGGGGCGTACCCACCCGCAGCCGGGTGAACCCCCCCTCGGCGGTTGGCCCAGGCGGATCGGGGGTACCCCCGGGAGCATCTCCTCCTCGACGAAGCGGAGCCTCTCGTGATCATCCTCGGACTCATCCTGCTCGTGGTCGGCTTCCTGACCGGCCTGTCCCTGCTCTACTACATCGGCGGCATCCTGCTGGTCATCGGCCTCGTGCTGCTGGTCCTGGGCCGCACCGGCCGCGCGGTCGGTGGTCGCAAGGTCTGGTACTAGGCGCCGAGCCCCCGCAACAGATCGGCCAGACCCCCCTGAGCCCGGCCGCGGGTCCGGGCGCTGGTGCGCACACGGACATCCGTCGCGTGCACCACGCGCCCGCCCGCGGCCCGGAGCCGGGCCAGCAGGGCGTGCTCCTCCGCCGACGCGACGGCGGGGAACCCCCCGACCCGGTGCAGCATGTCGGCCCGCACACCGAGGTTCGCCGCGTACGCGTGCGTCCCGACGGCGAGCAGCCTGCTGTAGCGGCCGAGGGTCTCGGCACCCAGCGCGGTCGGGTCGTCCAGATCGGCCATCCCGGCGACGGCGTCCGCCCCGGCCCGGGCGTGCCGCAGGTGGTCCACCACCCAGTTCGGCGGGACGACGGTGTCGGCGTCCGTGCTGAGCACCCACCCCCGTGCGGGCAGCCGGGCCACCCCCAGGTTGCGCAGCTCGCCCATGGCCAGCGGGGTCTCGTTCACGACGACGTCCGCGTACCCGGCCGCGATCTCCGCCGTCTCGTCCCGGCACCGGTCGGCCACGACGCAGACCCTCGACGGCAGGCCCGCCTCCGCGAGCGCGACCCGCACCGCGCGCAGGCAGCGGGCGATCCCGGCCGCCTCGTCCCGGGCCGGGACCAGGACCCCGACCGCCTCGATCACCGCGCTCACCGCAGGCGCAGGACGTGGAGCAGGAACTCCTCGTCGCGGTGCTCGACCAGTGTGCGGAAGCGGGGATCGGCGAGCACGCGGGCGTGCGTGGCCTCCGCATCCTGCGGGGCCTCGGCGGGCCAGCCCCGCCAATGCACCAGCACGAGGTCCCCGTCCGGTTCGAGGACCTCCACGACCCGCTCGGTGACGGCGTCGATCGCCTCGGGCGCGAGGTAGTAGAGGACCTCGCTGAGCATCACGAGATCCACGCCGTGGGGCAACGACGCGGCCTCCGGCAGTGCGGCTCGCACCACGGCGACCCCCGACGCTCGGGGACCACGAGCGTCACCAGCAGCCGGCGCTCGGGGACCCCGAGCGTCGCTCAGTGGCGCTTGGGGACCCCGAGCGTCACCATCGGCCGGCGCTCGGGGTCCCCGAGCGTCGCACAGTGGCGCTTGGGGACCCCGAGCGTCACCAGCAGCCGACGCTCGGGGACCCCGAGCGTCATGAAGCGCGGCGCGGGTCGCCTCGACCGCCGCCTCCGTGTAGTCCGACGCGCTGAGGCGGTCCGCTCGAGCCGCCAGGACCTTCGTCAGCTGACCCGTCCCGCAGCCGGGCTCCGCGATGTGCCGGTAGTGGGCGCGCGGCAGGCACGCCGCGACGACCGCGCGTTTGCGCTGCTCGTACCAGCTGTCGCGGGTCTGCCAGGGGTCCGGGTCGGCGGCGTAGAGCTCGGCGAACCGGTCCGCGGGCGCGCTGCGCTCCGACGGCACCCGGAAGAACAGCTCGAGGTCGCCTGCGAAGTGCTCCAGGACCTCGGGCGGCAGGATCGGCGGCCCGCCGTCGGGGGCGGGGGCCAGTTGGGTCGTGAACCGGGCGATCGCGTCGGCCTTCGCCTGCCGGGCCGCGTCGTCGAGCGCGAAGCCGGTGGCGGTCGACCAGGGGACGACCGGGTCGTCCGGGGAGAGCCAGGGCCACATCCAGATCGGGTAGCCGAAGCGGTGGGTGCGCACCGGCGCGGCGCGGTCCGCCGCCCGGCCCGCCGCCGCGTGGTCGGGATGGGGGTCCTCGACCCACGGCGCCAGGACGAGATCGGCCTCCCGCAGTGGCTCCCGCAGGGCTTCGACCAGCGCGTCCTCGTGCTCGGCGAGCCCGGAGTCCGGGAGCCCGAGCCAGGTCACGGAGGCGGCGGGCAGGCCGAGCGCCGTCAGCGCGGCGTCCAGCTCGGCGCGTCGCGCCGTCGCCAACGCGGCCTGCGCGTCGGGCCCCGACGCCGGGAAGGCCGCCTCCCCGTCCGTGGCCACGACCAACGACACCGAGCCCCCGGCGGCGTGCACGGCCCGCAGGTATCCCGCTGCGCCGAGGGTCTCGTCGTCCGGATGGGCGGCGACGACCACGACCCGGCCGGCGGGCACCTCCATCGCGGCCGGGGCACGGCGATCCAGCTCCGCCGCCCAGCGGCCGGGCGGCGTGACCGGCACGGGATCGGTGACCGGTGCGGGGGCTCCGGGGGCGGTCGTCGGCTCGGTCATCGGCTCCGTCATCGGCTCGGTCATCGGCTCCGTCATCGGGCGTCCCGATCCGCCCGCACCGCGTCCCCGAGGGCGGCGAGGTCGCGCTCGCCGTGGTGCTGGCGCACGTACATCCCCAGGTCGGCGAGCCGGTCCGCCAGGCCGGCCGACAGCACGGCCACCCCGGCGGTCCGCGGGACCAGGTCCAGCGTCTCCCGGCACGTCCGCTCCACGGCGGCCCGCAGTGTCCACACCGCGGTCCGGTGTGCCTCCGTCGGATCGGCGTCGATCAGGGCGGCGGTGCGCTCCAGCAGGGCGTCGGCGGCGGCCAGCGAGGCGTGTAGGGCGCCGAGGTGCGCGAGCTGGTGGGCATCGGGCGTGCGCAGCTCGGCGTGTAGGGCGTCGACGATCCCCTGCGCCCCGCCCAGCCACACCGCCGCAACCCCTCCGCCGCCCCACCAGAACCCGGGCCGGGCCGTGTAGAAGTCCGGATCGCCGATGACCTCGGACACCGCCACGTCGAACTCGACGTCCTCGGTGTCACTGGCCCGCATCGCGGCCGCCCGCCACGCGCCCGGCCGGGGCGTGACCCCGGGGCCGGTCACGTCGACGTCGACGATCCGGCTGCCCTCCGGCGAGGCGGCGACCACCAGCGCCCGGTCGAGGAGCTGCGATCCCGAGCAGAACCGGACGCGCCCGGTCAGCCGCCCGCCGTCGAGCACCGCGCCGGTGCCTCCGGACCGAGCCGCCCAGACGCCGTAGACCGCGCCGGGGATCGGCGAGGCCCCCGCCTCGCGCAGGATGCCCAGCGCATCGACGTGGCCCTCGGCGAGCCGGGCCCGCGGCAGGTCCGCGCGCCCCCACGAGGCGAGCCGGGTCCAGCGGTCCGCGGTTCGTCCCGAGCCCGCGGCGGGCAGGTCGAGCTCCGCGGGCGGCAGCAGGGGATCGGGGTGGAACGGGGTGGACGACAACGACACGCGCGGGCCTCCGGGGGACTCCTCAGGGGTCGCACGGGCGCTGGTCTGGGCCCGGGCGGACGACAGGGGGTACCCGTCGTCGGGACGATCACACGGATCCGGCAGATCGGATTGAGCGCGAACCGGGTGGGTATCCGGCCCCTGTCAGCGGTTCTCCGACCGCATCATCCGGAGACTTCAGACGACGACAGTGAGGACGAGATGACGATCCGATACACCGTGCCCGGCATGTCCATCGACGACGCGACGGATGTCGTGGCGCTGCTGCAGGGTCGGCTGCACGCCCTGAACGACCTGGCGCTGACGCTCAAGCACATCCACTGGAACGTGGTCGGGCCGAACTTCATCGCGGTCCACACCATGCTGGACCCGCAGGTCGAGGGCGTGCGCGCCATGGTCGACACCACGGCGGAGCGGATCGCGACCCTCGGCGGCTCGCCGAACGGCACCCCGGGCTCGCTCGTGGCCGCCCGCACCTGGGACGACTACTCGGTCGGCCGCGAGGACGCCATCAAGCACCTCGGCGCGCTCGACCTGGTCTACGCCGGCGTGATCGGCGACCACCGCAAGGGCATCGAGCAGACCGAGGAGACCGACCCGGTCACGCAGGACATGCTCATCGCCCAGGCCGCCGAGCTCGAGCAGTACCAGTGGTTCGTGCGCGCCCACCTGGAGACCGCGGACGGCACCCTGCGCACCGCGGACGCAGGCACCGAGACCCGCGCGGCCGCCCAGGCCTGACCCGGATCCCGGACCCGCCCCCGCCGGCAGGCGGGGGCGCCGTCATGCCCGGAGGGTCTCGCTGGGCAGCTCGCCGAACCGCTCCCGGTACTGTTGGGCGAACCGGCTCTGGTGCAGGAACCCCCAGCGGGACGCGACGTCGGTGACCCGGCCGGTGGCCGCGTCGCTGCGCAGCAGCTCGGCCCGCACGCGGTCCAGCCGGATCCGCCGCAGGTACGCCATCGGGGACTCGCCGAGCTCCTGCTGGAAGGTCGCGTGCAGTGTGCGCACGCTCATGCAGCCCACCCGCGCCAGCTCCGGCGGGGAGAGCGGCTCGTCCGCGTGCTGCTCCAGGTAGTCGATCACCGGCGCCAACCGGCCACGGCGCACCGGCTCGACCGGTGCGGTCAGCTCGTCGAGGAACCGGTGCCTGCCCGCGTGCAGGAGCTGCGTCATCACGAACGACTCGAGCTGCTCGCGGGCCACCGGCATGTCCGCCAGGCCGCCGGGGCGGTCCAGCTCGCGGGCGAAGAACTCGACCGAGGCCAGCAGCGTCGAGCCCGTCGCCGTCGTCAGGTCCAGACCGAAGTCGAAGTCGAGGACCTCGTGCACGGGCCGGTTCAGCTGGTCGGACAGGTGGTCCTCCAGGCTCCGGCGCGGGATCTTGAGGATGAGCTGCTCGGCGTCCGCGGACCAGCGGACGGTGTTCTCCTGGTCCGGCCGCAGCACCAGCCCGCTCACGCGGGCGTGCGTGGACCGGCGCTCGCCGTCGGTCCGGGAGCCGTCCGTCCGCCCGCGCAGGGTCAGGTTGACGTGGTAGTTGTCCTCGGTCGGCGGCATGACGAGCCGCGCCTCGGACTGGTAGGTCAGGTACCCGACCGTGAACATCCGGTCCGAGGTGGCGTTGAGCGTCATCGCCATCCGGTCCTGGGGGGCCGTGAGCTCGTGGTCGAGATAGACGCGGGTGACCGCATCCCGCGCCTCCTCGAGGCTGCGGGTATCGAGCACCGGGTACCGCGCGAGGCGGACCGGCGGGGCGTCCGTCACCGTCTCGGCACCTCCTCGTGTCGTCCGAGCCGACAGTAACCTCCCGTCCGCCGCCGGGACCATCCGTGGAGCGCCACCCGCCATCCGCTGAGTGCAACGCGCCGTGGCGCACGCAACGGCTGTCGGTCTTGCGGTCCGGGGATAGCCACGGTGTCGCCGACCGGCCTAGCGTCGTCCGCGATCCGAATCCACGACAGGAGAGGTCGATGACGACACCCAGTCCGTCGGCGGTGGAGGAGCTGCGGCTCTTCATCGGCGGCAAGTCCGTGGACGCCCGGTCCGGGCGGACGTTCGATTCCCTGAACCCCTACACCGGACAGCCCTGGGCGCGGCTGGCCGACGGTGGGCCCGAGGACGTCGACGAGGCCGTCGCGTCGGCACGCGCCGCCTTCGAGGGCGAGTGGGGCCGGATGACCGGCTTCGCGCGCGCCGCGATCCTGCGCAAGTGCGGGGACGCCATCGCCGCCAACGCCGAACGACTGGCCCGTCTCGAGGTCAACGACTCCGGCAAGCTGCTGCGCGAGATGCGCGGCCAGCTCAACGCCCTGCCCCAGTGGTACTACTACTTCTCCGGGCTGGCCGACAAGATCGAGGGCCGCACCGTCCCGCCGGTGAACCCGAACTACTTCGGCTACACCACCCGGGAGCCGGTCGGGGTCGTCGCGGCGATCACGCCCTGGAACTCGCCGCTGCTGCTGCTGACGTTCAAGCTCGCCCCGGCGTTGGCGGCGGGCTGCACGATGGTGGTCAAGCCGAGCGAGCACGCCCCCGCCTCCACGGTGGCCTTCGCCGAGATCCTGCACGAGGCCGGGCTGCCGGCCGGGGTGCTCAACGTCGTCACCGGCTGGGACCGCTCCACCGGCGAAGCCCTGGCCTCACACCCGGGGGTGGACAAGGTCGCCTTCACCGGCTCGTCCGCGACGGGGGCGAAGGTCGCCCAGGCCGCGGTGGCCAACTACAACCGGGTCACCCTGGAGCTGGGCGGCAAGTCCCCCCAGATCGTCTTCCCCGACGCCGACCTCGACGCCGCCGCGAACGGCCTGGTCGCCGGGGTCTTCGCCGCCACCGGGCAGACCTGCATGGCCGGGTCGCGGCTGATCGTGCACGCCGACGTCCACGACGCCCTGATCGAGAAGGTCGTGGCGCGGGCGAACTCCATCGTGCTCGGCGACCCCACCGAGGCCGACACCGAGATGGGGCCGGTGGCGAACCAGCCGCAGTACGAGAAGGTGCTCGGCTACCTCCACGGCGCGGCCGCGGAGGGTGCGACGTTCGCCTGCGGTGGGGAGCCGGACGCCGAGCGGGGCGGGTTGTTCGTCAAGCCGACGGTCGTCACGAACGTGACCCCGGAGAACACCATCGTCCGCGAGGAGGTGTTCGGCCCGGTCCTGGCCGCTTACACCTTCACCGACGAGGACGAGGCCCTCAAACTGGCCAACGACACCCCCTACGGCCTGGCCGGGGCGGTGTGGACGAAGGACGTGCACCGCGCCCACCGGGTCGCCGACAAGCTGCGCGCGGGCACGATCTGGATCAACGCCTATCGCGTGATCGCCCCGAACATGCCCTTCGGCGGCTTCGGCGCGTCCGGGATCGGCCGGGAGAACGGCGTCGACGCGGTCAACGAGTACACCGAGAACAAGTCCGTGTTCGTGGAACTCACCGGTGGCACCCGCGACCCCTTCCAGCTCGGCTAGACCCCTCAGCCCGCCTCTTCCCTGCGCACGAACGGCACCTTTGTGCGGACCTACCGCACGAACGGCACTGTCGTGCGCCCTCGACACAGGAGTCGATCATGACCGTCACCGCCAACGAGCGGCTCGGCCTCGCCCCCACCGACCCCCGCCCCGCCGCCGAGACCACACCCGCCGCGGACCGCACCACGACCAACCCGCTGTTCGGCGACCAGAAGATGAAGCTGGGCCTGTTCGGCACCAACACCAGCTACGGGCTGATCATGAGCCACGCCCCGTCGAGCTTCGAGATCACCTGGGAGCACACCAAGGAGATCGCCCAGCGCGCCGACCGCCTCGGGTTCGACGTCCTGGTCCCCGTCGCCCGCTGGAAGGGCTTCGGCGGGTCCACGAACTTCAACGGCAACTGCTTCGAGACCTACACCTGGGCCGCCGGGATCGCCGAGGCGACCGAGCGGATCGCGGTCGCCGCGACCAGCCACCTGCCGACCATGCACCCGATCGTCGCGGCCAAGCAGGCGACCACCGTCGACCGCATCTCCGGCGGCCGGTTCGCCCTGAACATGGTCATGGGCTGGGTGCCCCCGGAGATGGAGATGTTCGGCTCCGAGCAACGCGAACACGACGAGCGCTACGCCTACGGCCAGGAATGGCTCGACTTCGTCAACCGGCTCTGGACCGAGCAGGGCACCTTCGCCATCCACTCGAAGTACTTCGACGCCGAGCTGCTCGAGGCCTACCCCAAGCCCCACCAGGGACCGCGGCCCGCACTGATCAACGCGGGCAACAGCCCGTCGGGCATCGAGTTCTCCGCCCGCAACGTCGACTTCAACTTCGCCTCGCTCGACACCCTCGACAACATCAAGGCCTACACCACCGCGCTCAAGGCCAAGGCGCGCGAGGAGTACCAGCGCACCATCCACGCCATGACCTACGGACTCGTGGTCTGCCGCGACACCGAGGACGAGGCCAAGCGGGCCTTCCAGCAGGTCGTCGAGGAGGGCGACTGGGGCGCCGCGGGCAACGTCATCAAGATCGCCGGATCCGGCGCGTCGCAGTCGTTCGACCACGCCGTCAAGGCGATGCAGGAACGGTTCATCGCCGGGTGGGGCGGCTACCCCATCGTCGGAACCCCCGAGCAGGTCACCGAGGAACTCGGCAAGCTCAACGAGGCCGGCATGGAGGGCATGATCTTCGGCCTCATCGACTACAACGAGGAGCTCAGGTACTTCGGCGACAACGTCATGCCGCTGCTCAAGCAGGCCGGGCTCCGACACTGAGCGCAGCGGCCCTCCCGCCGGTGCGGGAGGGCCGCGACCTCACTTCGCCAGGAACTGCACCAGCGCCCGGTTGAACTCCGCCGCGTGGCTCACGTTGAGCCCGTGCGGTCCGCCGGGGACCAGCACCAGCTCGGACTGCGAACTGCTCGGCCAGCTCCGGGGTGAGCGGGCCGTCCGGGTTGTCGTCCTGCTGCGCCATGTACGGCGGCACCGCGGCCGCGAACACCACGCTGTGCAGCCGGTCCTGGCCGTGCCGGGAGACGTAGCGCGCGACCTCGCCGCCGCCCATCGAGAAGCCGACGAGCGACACGTCGTGCAGGTCCAGCTCGTCGATCACGGCCGCCAGGTCGTCCGACAGGGTGTCGTAGTCGAAGCCCTTCCCGGGGGCGTCGCTGCGGCCGAAGCCGCGGCGGTCGTAGCGGATCACCCGCAGGCCTGCGGCCTGCAGGTCCGCGACCTGGTCGACTCAGGACTCGCCGGACAGCGGCCAGCCGTGGATCAGCACGACCGGACGACCGGGGCCGCCGGTGTCCTCGGCGTGAAGCGTCGTCTTCGACAGCAGACCGGACTTCGCGGTCACCTCGGTCATCGGTTCTCCTCTCGGTGCGCGTGGCTCATGCGGGCTCGGCGCCGGCACCGGTGTCGGGGTCGCCGCCGTCCCCGGGCTCGACGGTCTGGGCGTCGGAGGCCTCGAGACCGTCGTCCTCGTCGCGGGTCTGGTCGACCGTGTGGCCGAGGACCTTCTCCTCCAGGCGGTCGACGGTGCCCTCGAGGTCGTGCGGGTCGTCCGGGCGGCTGGTCATCCGGTGGCTCCGATCATGGTCATGGCACCGGGTACCCCGTTCTCAGCGTTGTCTCACCGTTCGGCACGCACACCGGGCACGCCCCCGTCCGTGGCGACGCCCCCGTCGGCCGCAGCCGCGACCTCGTCCCGCTTGGGCCGGTCCTCCTCGACGGGACCGTTGCGGCCCTGCGGGTGCACTTTCGGGTCCGCCACTCCCCCGACCCCGTAGTGCTCCAACAGCTCGGAGCGAGACGCGGGGGTCAACGACTCCCCCGGCCCCTGCGGGGCGCTGCGGAGTGCCTCCAGGGTGTGCGGGACGTGCAGCGCCCCGCCGTCGAGCCGCGCGTCCACCAGGGGCAACGGGGCCGTCCGGGCCCCGCCGCGGGTGAGCACCACCCACTCCGGGGTGCCGGAGGTGTCCTCGGCCAGCACCGAGTCGACGGTCCCGAGGGCCTCGCCCCCGATCCCGAGGACGTCCTGGCCGAGCAGTTCCCGCGCATCGAGTGTGGTCATGGTCGGGGGCTACCCGGAACTACATCAACCCCAACCGACGCCCCACCGCCACCGCCTCGGCGCGGGTCGGTCTGATCGTCTCGGCTCCGGCCCGCGACTCAGCGCACGACACCACCGGGTGGCCGACCGCTTCCGGGTGGGTGGGCTGCCCCTCGACCACACGCAGCGGGGCGATCAGCGGCGGCGCGCGCCGCGCCTGAGCCGGGCCTGCGCCGCGGCGGCGTCCCGGTGGGTGTAGAGCGCCAGGTGGGTGCCCGCATCGAGGGTGAGCAGCTCCGCGCCCGGGACGGTCGCGGCCGCGAAGGTGTTCTCGGCGGGCGGTACGTCGCGGTCCGCCGACCCCTGCACGACGAGCGTCGGTGCGGTGACCCGCTCCAGCTCCAGGGTGGCGATCGCCGCGAACTCGGCGAGGTCCGTGGCGTGGCCCTCCCGTGCCGACCACGGCGTACTCGACGGGCCCGAGCGCGGTCTCGGCGATCCGGGGTGCTGCGGTCACTGTCCAGGCTCCCCTCGGTCTGCGGCGCTCGCGGGCGGGACCGCCCGGCATCCGACGCGAGCGGGGTCCGGGCCGACGTCCCCGGACGTCGGCGCCCGGTCCGGAGCATCCCACGGGACCCCCGTGAAACCGGGCCGCACCGCGGTGAAGGCGCCGTGAAACCGGCCGGGCCGACGCTTCTCCCCGTCGCGGCGAGCGCCGCGCGGGAGGGATCGAGATGGGACGTGGGACCGCGATCGCGGTGACCGGGCTGCGCCGCAGCTACGGCGAGCACGAGGTGCTCGCCGGGATCGACCTGGCGGTGCCCCGCGGCACCGTCTACGCCCTGCTCGGGCCGAACGGGGCGGGCAAGACGACGATCGTCTCGATCCTCGCCACGCTGCTGCGCCCGGACGCGGGCACCGTGCGGGTACTGGGCCACGACGTCGTCGGCGAGGCCGGGGAGGTCCGCGCGGCCATCGGCGTGACCGGGCAGGTGTCGGCGGTGGACGGCCTGCTCACCGGCACCGAGAACATGCGGCTGATGGCCGCGCTGCACCACCTGGACCGGGCCGAGGGCGCCGCGCGGTGCGCGGCGCTGCTGGCCCGGCTCGATCTCACCGACGCCGCCGACCGGCCCGCGAGCACCTACTCCGGCGGCATGCGGCGCCGTCTCGACCTGGCGATGACGCTGGTCGGCGACCCGCAGGTGATCTTCCTCGACGAGCCCACGACCGGCCTGGACCCGCGCAGCCGCCGGGCGCTGTGGGCGATCGTCCGCGAGCTCGTCGCCCGCGGCGTCACCATCCTGCTGACCACGCAGTACCTGGAGGAGGCCGATCAGCTGGCCGACCGGATCGGCGTGCTCGACGGCGGCCGGATCGTCGCCGAGGGCACCGCGGACGAGCTCAAGCGCCGGGTGCCGGGCGGGCACGTCCGGCTGCGGTTCGCCACGGCGGAGGAGCTCGCCCGCGCGGCCACGGTCTTCCCGACCCCGCACGCCGACCCCGAGAACCTGACCCTCGACGTGCCCGGCGGCGGCGACGTCACCGCGCTGCGGGCCGTGCTGGACCGGGCCGACCGCGCCGGTCTCCCGATCGCCGACCTGACCCTGCACACCCCCGACCTCGACGACGTGTTCCTCGCGCTGACCGGACAGGAGATCCCGGCATGACCACCACGACTCCCACCGCCGCCGCATCCGCCGGACCCGCGGTCCTCGCCGACACGCGCACCATGCTGGGCCGCGGCGTCCGCAGGCTGATCCGCTACCCGTCTCTCACGATCATGCTGGTCGGCATCCCGGTCGTGTTCCTGCTGCTGTTCGTCTACGTCCTCGGCGGGACGCTGGGCGCCGGGCTGGTCCCGGGCGGCGGGCGGGCCGACTACCTCGCCTACGTGGTGCCCGGGTTCCTGCTGCTCACGGTCGCCTCCAGCGGGCAGGGCACCGCGATCGGGGTGGCCATGGACATGACCGAGGGGATCATCGCCCGTTTCCGGACGATGGCGATCCACCAGCCGTCCGTGCTGACCGGGCACGCGTTCGGCGCCGTGATCCAGAACGGCGCCGCGCTGCTGGTGGTGCTCGGCGTCGCGCTGGCGCTGGGTTACCGACCCGACGCCGGGCCGCTCGGCTGGCTCGGCGCGATCGGGCTGCTCCTGCTGGTCGTCCTGGCCGTGACCTGGCTGTCCATGGCCCTGGGGCTCGGCGCCAAGTCGGTGGAGACCGCCAGCAACGCCCCGATGGTCCTGATGCTGCTGCCCTTCCTCGGCAGCGGGTTCGTCCCGACCGAGTCGATGCCGACCGTGCTGCGGTGGTTCGCCGAGTACCAGCCGTTCACGCCGATCATGGAGACCCTCCGGGCGTTCCTGACCGGCACGACCCCGGGCGGGCTCGACGCCGCGTCGGCCCTCGGCTGGTGTGTGCTGGTGATCGCTGTCGGCTACCTGCGGTCGAGGCGGCTCTACACCAGGTCGCGATAGGCGGCGGCGAGAGCCCGCGCCTCCGCGCGCAGGTCGTCCCGGTCCAGGCCCGCGTACTCCGCCGTCGCCTCGGCGTACGCGGGCCCGGCCGCGTCGGTGACCCGGGCGCGGATCGCGGCGCCTGCCATCGTCGGCTGGAAGTCGCGCTGGTAGTGGAACCGCTCCGCGACGGCGACCAGCCAGGCCCCGCGCACCGTGCGACCCCGCTCCAGCTCCACCAGCCCGATCGCGAGCAGCAGCGCCCCGCACTGCGGGTCCGGGGCCCCGGCGGCGACCAGCGCATCCAGCCCGGCGGGCAGGGCGTCGGCCAGGTCGGCGACCGCCGCGAGCCGCCCGGCGCGCAGGTGCGCCACCACCGCGGTGGCCCGCAGGGTCCAGGCGAAGGGCCGCAGCCACTCCGAGGTCGCGTCGTCCACGTCGAGCATCCGGCTCGCCTCCCGCCACCGGGCGAGGCCGGTGTCGACGTCGCCGCGGGTCAGGGCCAGCTCGGCCCGCACGGCGAGGGCGAACGCGACCGAGTCGAGGGAGTCCCCGGGCGGGACGGTCGCGAGGACCCGCTCGGCGGCCGCGGCGTCGCCGAGGCCGAGATGGGCGACCACCTGCCCCAGCCGCACCCCCACCGGATCCCCGACGACGCCGAGCTCGGCCAGCGCCGCCCCCGCCGCTCGCAGGTGGTCCAGCGCCTCGGCGTGCCGCTCCCGCTGCAGGCTCAGCTCGGCGAGCCTGCCGCGCACGAGCAGCGCCAGCCACGGGGCCCGCCCGGGCGCCCGGGCCGCCATCTCCACCGCGGCCGCGTGGGCGCCCGCCAGGTCACCCCGGAACTCCCGCACGTACCCGACGACCCCGAGCGCCAGCGCCGCGACCAGCGGGCGGGGGTCTCGGCTCAGCTCGGCGATCCGGCCGACGTCAGGGAGGGCGAGCAGCACCTCGGCCAGCGCCGCGATCGCGGCGGCCCCACCGGTCGCCGCCTCACCGTCCGCGGGCCGCAGCGAGCGCAGCACCACGAGCGGGCGGGTCGCGGCGACCGGGCTGACCAGCACCGCGAGGGACGCGTACTGGGCCACGGACTGCCGCAGCGCCGCGAGCCCCGCCGCGTCGGTCGGCCGGTACCGGGACAGCGCGGGCAGCGTCTCCGCCCCGACGGCGAGCAGCCGCCGGGTCCCGGACTCCAACGTCCACAGTGCACCGAGGGTCGCGGTGACCGCGGCGAGCGTGGCCCGGTCCTCGTGCGCGCGGGCCAGCCGCAGCACGTGCAGCAGGTTGTCCTGCTCGGCCCGGATCCGGTCGAGCGGAGGCCGCGGATCCGGCCCGAAGGGCGCGGCGTGCAGCGCGGTTCCCGTGCGCCTGCCCCAGCCCAGCACCCGCTCGTCGACGCGGTCGGCCGGGACCCGGCGGGCGGCGGCGAACTCGCGGACCGTCTCCAGCATCCGGAACCGGCCCCCGGCGTCCGGCGGGCGGAGCAGGGACTGGTCGACCAGGGCCTCCAGCAGGTCGAGCGGGTCGGCGCCGAGCAGGTCCTCGGCGGTGCCCGCGGTGAACCCGCCCGGCAGCCCGGCCAGCAGCCGCAGGGTGGCCCGTGCCTCGTCGGTGAGCAGGTTCCAGCTCCACTCGACCACCGCCTCCAGCGTGCGGTGCCGGGCCGGGCGGTCCCGGCCGGTGCCCCGGAGCAGCGCGAACCGGTCGTCGAGGCGGCGGAGGATGTCCGGCACCGACAGCGTCCGGACCCGGGCCGCCGCCAGCTCGACGGCCAACGGCAGCCCGTCCAGCCGGGCGCACAGCGTCGCGACCTCGTCCTCGGGCAGCGAGACGTCCGGGCGCGCGGCCCGGGCGCGCTCACAGAACAGCGCGACGGTGACCGCCGGGTCGAGCTGCGGCAGCGGGTAGACCGCCTCCGCGGACAGGTCGAGCGGCGCCCGGCTGGTGGCCAGCACCCGCAGCTCGCGGGTCCGCGCGATCACCGCGTGCACCAGGTCGGCGGCGGCGTCGAGCACGTGCTCGCAGTTGTCCAGGACCAGCAGCCCGGCGCCGAGCGCCTCGGCCACCGCGCCCGCCGGGTCGGGGGCGGCCCCGCTCATCGAGCCTGCGGCGACCGCCTCGACGACGGCGGCGGCCACGTCCGCGCCGGTCCGGACCCCCGCCAGCGAGACCACCTGCACCGTCCGCTGGTCGGCGCGCGCCGCGACCGCGTGCGCCAGCCGGGTCTTGCCGAGCCCACCCGGTCCCAGCACCGTCACCACCCGGGAGGAGCGCAGCAGCGCCAGCACCCGCTCGACGTCCGCCTCCCGCCCGCGCAACGGGTTCGGCTCCGACACCAGCCCCCGGCGGCGGACCGGGGCGGACTCCGCCAGCAGGACGGCCTGCTGGGCGCGCAGCGCGGCCCCCGGGTCGGTGCCGAGCTCCTCGGCGAGCTCCCGGCGGTAGGCGTCGTAGCGGGCCAGCGCCGCGGCCGGGCCGCGGACCGCCGCCTCGCTGCGCAGCAGCTCCAGCAGCAGCTCCTCGTCCTTCTCCCCGCGCAGCTCCTCCAGCGCCGGGAGCGCCACCGCCGCCCGGCCGAGCCGCGACAGCGCGACGGCCCGGTGTCGCCGCAGCTCGGCGAGGATGCGGAGAGCGTCCGCCCGCAGGACCGCGAGCGGCCCGTCCGCCACACCCGTCCGCCGCGCGCGCGGTCCTCCCGCGGGCTCCGGCTCGTCCGCACCCGCCGACTCGGCCCGCGCACCCGGCCACAGCGCCAGGCCCGCGTCCGCCGCGGCGAGCGCCTGCGCCGGGTCGGGCGCGGACCGCGCCTCCCTGGCGTGCGCGGCGAGCGCGGTCGCGTCCACCTCGGACGGGGCGAGCGCCAGCCGGTACCCCGTCGCGGTCGTCTCGACGACCTGCGCCCCGAGCCTGCTCCGCACCCGCGACACGACGACCTGCAGCGCCTTCGCCGGGTCGGCGGGCGGGGCGTCCGGCCAGAGCTCCGCGACCAACCGGCCCGCGGAGCGGCCCGCGGCGGGATCGGCGGCGAGCGCCGCCAACAGCGCGGCGGGCCGCTCCCCCGCGACGTCGACGTCGTCGAAGGCGACCCGCGGGAGCAGGGTCAGCCGGGGCACCCGGCCACAGTAGTCAGAGCTCCACCCGGGAGCCCATGACCACCGTCCGGTCGACGGGCAGGTGGAAGTAGGCCGCCGGGTTCGCCCCGTTGTGGGCCATGCCGATGAACAGCCGCTTCCGCCACGTCCACATCCCGCCGCGCGGCCCGCGCTCCAACGCCATCCGGGAGAGGAAGTAGAGCGCCTCGGCGGGATCGACGTCGAGGCCCTCCGCCTCCCGCAGCACCTCCGGGACGTCCTGCGGGTCCTGGAAGCCGAACCGGGCGGTGACGTGGAGGAGCCCGTCGCCGAGCCGGTCGACCGTCGTCCGCTCGGCGGGCGGCACGTGGGGGACGCCCTCCGACTCCACGGACACGATCACCACCCGCTCGTGCAGGACGTGGTTGAACTCGACGTTCGCCCGCAGCGCGAGCGGCGCCGTGTCCCCCGTCGGGTGCGCGAACACCGCGGTCCCGGGCACGCGCTCCGGCCGTTCCTCGCGCAGCCGCTCCACGAGGTCCGCGAGCGAGCCCTCGATCGCGGCCCGCCGCGCGGTGACGATCCGGCGGCCGCGCTGCCAGGTCGTCATCAGCGTGACGACGATCGCCGCCACCAGCAGCGGCAGCCATCCGCCGTGCACGATCTTGGTCAGGTTCGCGGCGAGGAACAGCAGCTCCAGCCCGCCGAACACCACCGCCACCAGCACGATCCGCCACCGCGGCCAGTGCCATGCGGTGGCCGCGTAGACCAGCAGCAACGTCGTGGTGAGCAGCAGCGTGCCGGTGACCGCGAGCCCGTAGGCCGTGGCGAGCCGGTCGGAGGACCGGAACACCAGGATCAGCACCACCACCCCGGCGAAGAGCAGCCAGTTCACCGCAGGCACGTAGATCTGCCCGCTCTCCCGCTCCGAGGTGTGCCGCACGGTCAGCCGGGGCAGGTACCCGAGCCGGACGGCCTGCTTCGACACCGAGAACGCCCCCGAGATCACCGCCTGCGAGGCGATCACCGTGGCCAGCGTGGCGAGCACCACCAGCGGCAGCTGCGCCCACCCGGGCGCGAGCAGGTAGAACGGGTTGTCGACGGTCCGCGGGTCGTCCAGGATCAGCGCCGCCTGGCCCAGGTAGTTCAGGATCAGCGCCGGGAACACCAGCGCGAACCAGGCGACCCGGATCGGCCTGCGCCCGAAGTGGCCCATGTCGGCGTACAGCGCCTCGGCCCCGGTGATCACCAGGACGACCGCGCCCATCGCCAGGAACGCCGTGTACGGGTGGTCGACGACGAACGACACCACGTAGGTGGGCGAGAGCCCGAGCAGCACGCCGGGATGACCCACGATGTGCGGGATCCCCAGCGCGGCCAGGACCAGGAACCACAGGACCATGACCGGCCCGAACAGCCTGCCGACGCTCCCGGTGCCGAAGCGCTGGACAACGAACAGCAGCGCCAGGATCGCGACGCCGATCGGCAGCACCAGGTCGGCCGGCCCGGGGTCCACGACCTCCAGCCCCTCCACGGCGGAGAGCACCGAGATGGCCGGGGTGATCAGCGAGTCCCCGTAGAACAGCGACGCCCCGAGCACCCCGAGGGCCAGCGCGACCGCGGCCCGCCTGGCGACGGACGCCGACACCGACCGGACGAGGGCGGCGAGCGCCATGATCCCGCCCTCGCCGTCGTTGTCGGCGCGCAGCACCAGCGTCACGTACTTCACGGTGACCACCACGGTGATCGACCAGAAGATCAGCGAGACGACGCCGTAGACGTCGTCCACGGTGGGCTGGACGGCGTGGTCGTCGATCGCGAAGACGGTCTGTGCGGCGTAGAGCGGGCTCGTGCCGATGTCGCCGAACACGATGCCGAGCGCGCCGAGCACCAACGCGCCCTGCGTCGACCGCGCGGCCGAGGGGTGGTTCACCCGCGCAGTCTGCACTCGTCCGCGGCCGGGGGTCACGCAGGCGCCCGGCGATCTCGCTCGATACGGTCGTAGGCAGGTACGAGAGCAGGGATTGCCCCGAGTGGACGAGTTGGACGAGCTGACCCGGCGGTACCTGGTACCCGGGACGCCGCGGAGCCCCACCTTCGCCGAGAACAGCGAGTGGGTCCCGGTGATCGACGGCGAGGAGTACTTCGCGCAGGTCCTGCGCCTCGTCGAGCGGGCCGGGCCCGGGGACCACCTGCTGCTGACCGGGCTGCAGATGGACGCCGAGATGGACCTGGCGGGCCGCTCCCCCGGCGAGCCCGGGTACCGGCCGCTGGCCGACCTGCTGGCCGAGAGGGCCGCCGCCGGGGTGACGGTGCGGGTCCTGCTCAGTGCGGCGGTGTTCAGCGGTTCGGTACCCGGCGTGAAGATCGGGCCGTTCCGGGCGAACGCCTTCGCCGCGCGGGACTTCCGCACCCGCCCGGCCCTGCGCGGCTGTGTGCTCCTGGACTGGTCCGGCGCGGGCATCGGCTGCCACCACCAGAAGATGGTCGTGGCGCACGTCGGAGGGGAGCTGACCGCGTTCGTCGGCGGGCTCGACCTGGCGTCGAACCGCTTCGACGCCGAACCCCACGACCGGCTCTCCCTCGGCGACGAGCGCTGGGGCTGGCACGACGGCGCGGCCCGGCTCCGCGGACCCGCCGCGGCCCGGGTGTGGGAGACCTTCCGCGGGCGCTGGATCGAGGCCGCCTCGCTGCCCCGGCGCCACATCTGGTTCCCGCCCGCCACGTGGGAGGTGATGAACCCGGAGCCCTTCGACCGCGACCTCGCCCCCGCCCCGCCGACGCCGCCGTACCCGGCTCCCGGCACCGCCGTGCAGGTCCTGCGCTCGTTCCGGCCGTGGAAGATCGACCAGATCCTGGGCCTGTACCGCAGGCACTGGACCACCCTGCCGCGCCACGGCGTCCACGAGGTCTTCCACGCGCTGGGCACCGCGATCCGCAGCGCCGAGCGCTACATCTACCTCGAGGACCAGTACTTCTACGAGACCCCCGGCGGCCGCCGCCGGTTCCAGCTCTACGGCCTGCTCCGGGACGCCGCGGCCCGCGGGGTGAAGGTGATCCTGGTCTGCTCGGGACGGAAGGACCCGGCGGACGGCGGGGTCAACAAGTTCCGCCGCCGGGTCACCGGCAACATCCAGCGCGGCGTGATCGACCTGCTCGATCCCGCCGACCGCGGAAACGTGATGATGCACCGCATCGAGGGCCTGACGGTGCACACCAAGCTCATGCTCGTCGACGACCGCTTCGCCGCCATGGGCTCGGCGAACTTCTACAGCCGCTCCATGGTCGGCACCGACACCGAGCTGACCAGCGTGCTCGTGACGACCGGGGACCAGGTCCGGGACCTGCGGGTGCAGCTGTGGGCGGAGCACCTGCGCACGCCGCTCACGGACGTGCTGCGGCCCTCGCTGGAGGACCTCGACCTGGCGATCGGCGCCTGGCACCCCTTCTGGCTCCCGCCGGACGCCCCGGCGGGCACCTGGCGCACACCCGGCTACCCGGCCGGGTTCGCCCCCGAGGAGCGGGTGCTCGTGCCCGTCGGACCCTGGCCGGAGCCGGCGCCGCGGCCGTTGCGCAAGGCGGCGGCGGGGGTCCGACGCGGAGCGGAGGCCGGGGCACGCCGGGGCGTGGAGCTGGCCCAGTCCGGTATCCGGGCGGCCACCCCGGACTCGCTGCGCTGAACTAGTCTCGCGCGATGTACTTCCGCATCACCGCCGCCGACGTCGAGCTGGTCGATCCCGCCGACGTGCAGGGCTTCTCCGCCGTGGTCCCCGCCGATCTCCCGCCGGAGGACCTCGCCGCGAGCGTGGCCCGGCACGAGCTGGGCGAGGTGCTCCCCGGCGGCGAGCACCTGATGATCCCGCTGGAGACGGTCCGCAGGCTGGCCGAGGGCCGGGTGGGCCCGGACTGGCCCGCCGACTTCGAGAAGATGATCGCCTACGCCGCGAGCAAGGGCTGGACCAGCGCGGACGGCACCGCCGTCCGCGCCCACGTCGAGCGCGGGTAGGTCGTCAGCCGCGGCCCGCGGCGTCCTGCAGCTCGTCGATCCGCTTGGACGCCTCGGCCTTGGTCAGCTCGGCGATGTCCTCGGGGATCTCCTCACCCGCCTCGGTGCTCAGCGTCTCCAGGTAGGAACGCTGAGCACCGGTGATGGGCTCGTCCCCGGTGGTCCAGGTGTCGGGGTCCTTGGCGGCGGCGGTCCCGGCCTCGTCCTGCGTCGCTCGATCAGTCATGGATCGAACGTACATTCGAGCCGGTGGTCGCGCCACTCGGGCCGCGCAGGTCGACGGTCTCGTTCTCGCCGCCGTCGTAGCGCTCGCCGGTGACCTTGGACTTGGCGAAGCCGAACACCGAGGCGACCGTGCCGCCGGGGGTGTCCCAGTACTCGCCCGCCTCGGCGTGGAAGTGGATGAGGCCGAGGTTGGGGTCGTCGACCCCGCCCGGCATCCAGGCCTCGACGCGCGAGTTCCACAGCTGCCGCGCCTTCGCCCGGTCGTCGACCAGCGACGCCGTGCCGGACAGCGACACCCAGGTGGACCCGGAGCTCAGCGAGACCCCGGCCTCGGGGGCGCGCTCCAGGTTGCGGGCGGTCCGCGAGTCCTTCTCCACGAAGAACCACAGGTCCCCGTCGAACTCGGTCTCCTGCTGGGCCATCGGCCGGGCCGTGAGGTGTCCCTCCGGGTCGACGGTGGTCAGCATGGCGATCGTGATGTCGCTGGTCAGCGACGCGATCTTCGCGACGCTCTCGGCACTCGTGTCGGCGGTCATGGGAGCGGGTAGCCGCGAGGACCCCGCTCAAACCGGCCCGGGGTGCGGGTCACTCCTCGCGTGTCCCTCGGCCCGCCGCGGCGGCGAAGAACCCCGCGAGGTCCGCGCGCGGGGCGAGCGGGTCGAGGCGGAGGGCGGCGCGGCCGAACGCGGGGTCCTCGTCCAGTCCACGTCTGCGGCCCCGGCCGAGGGCCCGCGTCGTGGTGAGCACGGCCATCACCTCGCCGTCCGGGGCCACGGCCTCGACGGCTCCGAGGTCGTGGGTGGTCGCGAGGTGGAGCAGGCGGGCGACGGCGTCGGGTGGGAGTGGCAGGCACACGGTCAGCCGGGCGCGGGCCCGACGCAGCTGATCGGCACCCCACGGCTCGCACCGGACGGTCCCGGCGTAGAGCTCGCGGAGGTCGTCCGTCCCGCTCGAGTCGGCGGGGAGCCGGACCCGCAGGTCGCGGTGGGTCTGGGCGAGCAGGGAGTGCACGAGGCGGACGGTGGCTTCGACGCCGAGGCCCGCGGGGAGGTCGACCAGGACGTCCGGGACCAGGGCCGGGAGGGCCGCGCCGCGGGTCGACGGCTCCGGGACCAGCGCGGCGAGCCGCATCGACTCCTGGTCCTTGCGAGCCCGGTCCTCCGCGCGGCCCGCCCAGTCCGGGCCGTCGTGCCAGCCGACGGCGTCGCGTTCGTGGACCAGGACGGCGCCGGCGTTCCAGGCGCGGTAGCCCAGGTCCCAGTCCTCGCCGCCGTAGCCGACGAAGCGCTCGTCGAAGCCGCCGAGCTCGTCGAACAGGCTGCGGCGCAGGGCCGTCAGCGCGCTGATCACGTAGCGGAAGGAGCGACCGTCGGCGTCGAGGAGGTCGCGGGAGGCGCGGTAGCCCTCGGTCAGCCAGGCCGGTTCGGGCAGGCGGGGCGCGGTGGCCGGGTCGGCGTCGAGCGGGAGGCCCCCGAGGTCGGCGTGCCGCCGTCGCCCGACGGCGAGGGCGTCCGGACAGCGCGCGACGGTGCGGGTCAGCGCGGCGAGGAACCCGGGCTCGGGGACGGTGTCCGCGTCGAGGAACACCAGCACCTCGCCGGTGGTGTGCCGGGCGCCGAGGTTCCGCGCGGCGGCGGCGCGGAACCCGTGGTCGGGCTGCGTGACGACCCGCACACCCGGGCCCGGTTCCGGTGGGTGGCGGGAGCCGTCGTCCGCGACCACGATCTCGTTCGGGCGCAGGGTCTGGCGGCCGAGTGCGGCGAGGGTCCGGGCGAGCTGTGCGGGCTGCTCGTAGTGGCAGACCACCACGCTGACCCGGGGCTCCGGTACGGGCACTCCCGCGAGGAGGTCCCAGCGGTTGCCCGGGACCGGATGGTCGGTCAGCACCGGCGGCTCGCGACGGGTCGCGGGGGGACGCACACCGCATCCGGGGCCTGCGGCGTGGCGTCTCCGGGCGGCGCCATGGCCAGGGCGTAGGCCCGACGGTGGAGGGCGCCGACGTCCGGCCAGGTCGGGGGTGTCGCGTGGGTGCGCGACGGGTCGGCGAGGGCCGCGGCGAGCTCGGCGCCGAGAGCGGTGGGCTCGTACAGCCGGATGTGCCCCGGGTGGTCGGTGGCGACCTCCGCCGCGTACTCCCCCCGCGCCGCGAGCGGCACCCGGCCGCAGGCGAGCCAGAACAGCAGCGACCCGCTCGCGCTGACCCCGCGGTTCGCGGCGAGCGGCACCGTCGCCGCGCGGGCGGCGGCGACCAGGTCGGCGTCGCCGAGCGGGCCGGTGGACACCAGCTCGACGCCCGCGGCGGCGGCCCGGGCGCACAGCTCCGTCCACAGTGGCTCGTGCCCCGGGCTGACGGCCCCGGCGGCGACCACCCGCGGTCGCGCGGGATGTCCCGCCGCGGCGGCGATCGCCTCGGCGTGCCCCTTGCCGGGATAGACGAACCCGAGCACCACCACACTCGGTCCCCCCGCCCACGCGGGCGGCGGGCCGGGCTCCCCGACGGCGGGCGGTGGCAGCGGGATGACCAGCGGGTCCGCGCCGAACGCCCGGGCCTTGGCCGCCTCGTGTCGCGCCGAGACGACGACCAGGTCGGCGGCCTCGACGACCCGCCGGTACCCGGCCGTCCGCCGGGCGTCCCGCGCCGGGTCCGGGTCCGCGCCGGGGACGTCGTGCAGGGTCACGACCAGCGGCCGCGGCAGCTCCGCGGCCCGCCGGACGAACGCCTCCGCGGCACTCGCCACATCCGGCCCCCACAGGGCGTCGGTGAACTGGGCGTGGGTGAGATCCACGACCGCGGACCCCCCTCCGGGGGCAGCCCGCGACCCGACGCCGCCGGCGGCGACACCACGCCATCCCGCGGCCCCGACGTCGACCCCCGCTCGGGCGGCCTCGGCCACCTCCGCGACCAACTCCCCGACCCGCTCCGAGTGCCTCCGCACCCCGTGCCCGGCGGGGCCGGGAGCCTCGATGTGCACCCTCATCCGGCCGCCTCCCGCCGCGCGACGGCGGGCACGGCACGGTGTGCGCCGGCCGCGGCGTCCCCCGCCACCCGGGCATAGACCTCCTCGTGCGCCGCGGCGATCGCCCAGCGCTGCCGCTCCCGGTCCTCCGGGTCGGCCCTCCAGCGGGGCCGCTCCCGGTACGCCCACCGCACCGCGGCGGTCAGCGAGACCGGGTCGGGGCCCTCGGCGGCGAGCCGGTGGGTCAGGCAGGGGGCCTGGTCGGCGTAGTGCCCGACCGCAGGCGCCAGCACCGCCGTCCCAAGGTCGTGGCAGGTCTCCAACCAGCCCGAATGCGTCCCCCAGCGGTAGGGCAGCACCGACAGGTCGAGCTCCTGCAGGTAGTCCCAGAGCTCCTCGTCGGAGAAGGGCGGGTGACTCCGCAGGTCCACCTCGGGCCCCAGCGCGGCGGCCGCGGCCCGGCCGCGCCCGTCGTCGTGCACGTCGACGCGGACCCGGGCTCCGGGCAGCCCGCGGACCGCCTCGACGAGGGCTCGCGCGACCCCGACCGGGTCGCTGTTGGTCCGCACGCTCTTGGCGTGCACCCCCACGGTGAAGCCCACCCGCTCCGGCCGGGCGACCCGGGCGCGCCACGGCGGCACCACCGCGGGATGCGCGATCACCACGGGCCGCCGACCCCAGCGTCGCGAGACCTCGTCGGCGGCGCCGGAGGTCAGGGTGATCAGCTCGGCGGCGGCCGGGACCAGGACGTCCAGGGCCGCGGTGTGCGGCGCCGGATCGACGTGGTGCGGGTTGCGCAGGTCGTGCAGGGTCAGCACGAGTGGGCGCCCGACCCCGGCGAGCGCGGCGACCAGGGCGCGGAGCTCGGCGGGGCTGCGGTCGTCGAAGCCGAAGTGGAGGTGGAACACGTCGAACTCGGCGGCGTGGGCGCGGACCCACGCGGGCTCGAGCATCGGCGGCGGCCACCACTGCTCGGGCCGCGCCCCGGGGACGGGCGGATCGGGCAGCCGGACGACGGGATCGGGCCCCTCCGGGCGGGCGATCCCCTGGACGTACGGATGACCGGCGGGGACGGAGGCGACGCGCACCGCAGCAGATGCCCACCCCCCACCGGCCCGAAACACGGGTCCCCTCGCAGGCGGGCCGCCCGCCCAGCCCGCACGATGGCGTCATGCCCGACACGCCCGACCGCGCCCGCAGGCTCCACTTCGGGGAGTTCTACGGACTCCTGCCCCTGCCGCCCGGCCCGCTCGCCCTGGTCCACGGCAACTGCCAGGCCGAGTCGCTGCGCGTGCTGCTGGGCGGATCGGCGACGTTCCCCGCCCGTCCGGTGCGGATCCCGCCCGTCCACGAGCTGGAACGCAGTGATCTCCCCCACCTGGACACCCTGCTGACGCGGACGGCGTTCCTGTTCTCCCAGCCCGTCCGGGACGACTACCGGGGACTGCCGCTGGGCACCGGCGAGCTGGCCACGCGGGCGCCGCGGGCGCGGGTCGTGCGGTGGCCGGTGATCCGGCACCCGGCGCTGCACCCCTGGTCGGCGATCGTGCGGCACCCGCGGGACCCGGCCGTCGTCCCGCCCGTGGTGCCGTACCACGACCTGCGGGTCCTGGCGGAGGCCGCGGGGCTGGCCGTCGACCACGAGCCCGGGCCCGCGGCGCTGCGCGAGGTGGGTGAGCGCGGGATCGCCGAGCTCGCCCGGCGCGAGGCCCGGGACGCGGACGTCGGCGTCTCCGATCTGCTCACCGGGCTCGGCGCCGTGGCCGCGCACACCCTCAACCACCCCGGCAACCCGGTGCTGGTCGCGCTGGCCCGGAGGCTGCAGGCCGCGGTC
This sequence comes from Pseudonocardia xishanensis, assembly GCF_039541715.1. Lineage (NCBI taxonomy): Bacteria > Bacillati > Actinomycetota > Actinomycetes > Pseudonocardiales > Pseudonocardiaceae > Pseudonocardia > Pseudonocardia xishanensis. The sequence continues at coordinate 19,905 of NZ_BAABGT010000117.1, read as the reverse complement.
GGCGCCCCGGCCGACGCCGCCGATCCCGGCCGGGAGCTGCTGGGCGGGATCCGGGCCCCGCTCGACGCCGCCGTCGTCGCCGCGTGGGGGCTCGACGCGGAGCCCCGCCCGGACTGGGAGGTGCACGGCGAGCCCGTCTCCCACCGGACGCTGCGCGCCGCGCACCTGCGGTGGTACGCCGACCACCCGGAATGGCTCGCGGCAGGGCTCACCCGCCACGGCGACGCCCTCCGCATCCTCGGCGTGCAGGATTCGAGTCGCGGAGACCGGGTAGCACGGAAGATGATTGGCGCGTCGGGTTCAGCAGCAGCTCGGTCGATCACCCGCCCGGCAGCCGACCCGACACCCCGCGTCTCCTCGGTCTGCCCCACCGCCGAAGGAGACCCGCATCCATGACCAGGCACGACCTCTCCGTGCGACCGTGACGGGGGACACCACAACCAGGACCGCGAACCGGCCGAGATCCCGCCGCATCGCCCTCGTGGCGTCCGCGCGCTACCCGATCCGCGAGCCGTTTCCCGGCGGTCTCGAGGCCCACACGTTCCAGCTGGCCCACCGCCTGCGCGGGCGCGGCCACGACGTGGTCGTGTTCGGCGCGCCCGGTTCGGACGAGTCGCTCGGCGTCCGGCCGATGCCCGCGCTGCCGCCGATCTCCGCGGCGGCCCGCAGCGACGTCGGCATGCCCGCGGACTGGTTCCTCGCCGAGCACCACGCGTACCTGACGCTGTTGCTGGACCTGAGCCGGAACGGGGGTCGTGACCAGGGCTTCGACCTGGTGCACAACAACTCGCTGCACTATCTGCCGCTGGCGATGGCACCCAGCCTGCCCGCGCCGGTGCTGACCACCCTGCACACCCCGCCGACCCCGTGGCTCGAGTCCGCGGTGCGCACCGGCGACCCCTCCCGACTGCGGTTCGCGGCGGTCAGCGGGTTCACGGCCGATCAGTGGCGACCGCTCGGGGCGGATGCGACCGTGGTGCCCAACGGCGTCGACGTCACGGCCTGGACCGCGGGACCGGGCGGCGGCAGGCCCGTCTGGTCCGGACGGATCGTGCGCGAGAAGGGCCCGGTCGAGGCCATCCGCGCGGCGCGGGTGGCGGGCACCGGCCTGCGCCTGGTCGGGCCGACCCCGGACCGCCGCTTCTTCGCCGACGAGGTCGCCCCGCTGCTCGGCGGCGACGTCACCTACGAGGGCCACCTCGACCACCGCTGCCTCGCGGCCGTGCTCGGCACCGCCTCGGTCGCCGTCGTCTCGCCCTGCTGGGACGAGCCGTACGGGCTGGTCGTCGCCGAGGCCCTGGCCTGCGGGACCCCCGTCGCCGGCTTCGCCCGCGGCGCACTGCCGGAGATCCTCACCCCGGAGTGCGGGGTGCTCGTCGCGCCGGGCGACATCGCCGCGCTCGCCGACGCCATCCCGCGTGCCGCCGCCCTCGACCGCGCCGCCGCCCGCCGCCGCGCCGAGACGCACTGCTCGATCGAGGCGATGACGGACGGCTACGAGGCCCTCTACGAGCGGATGTGCGCGTGATCGCCTACTACGTCCACCACCAGGGCAGCGGCCACGTCCACCGCGCCGCGGCGATCGCCCGCGCGCTGGACACCCCGGTGATCGGCCTGTCCAGCAGACCGATGCCCGCGGGCTGGCCCGGCGAGTGGGTCGTGCTCCCGCGCGACGACGCGGGCACCGAGCCCGTCGACGCCACCGCGGGCGGGACCCTGCACTGGGCCCCGCTGCACGACACCGGCCTGCGCGACCGGACGGCCGCGATCGGCGCCGTGCTCGCCCGCGACGACGTGCGGCTCCTCGTCGCCGACGTGTCCGTCGAGGTCTGTCTGCTCGCCCGGCTGCACGGCGTGCCGGTCGCGATCCTGGCCCAGCCCGGCGACCGCACCGACCGCCCGCACCGGCTCGCCTACGACCTCGCCGCCCGGCTGCTCGCGCCCTGGCCGGACGAGCGGGTCGGCTGGCCCGCGCACTGGCTCGCCAAGACCGTGCAGCTCGGCGCGCTGTCCCGGTTCGACGGCCGCACCCCGGCCGAGCCCGATCCGCGCCGGGTCCTGGTGCTGTGGGGTGGGGGTGGGCTGGACGTGACCGACGCCCGGGTCCGCGCCGCCGCGGCCGCCACCCCGGACCGGGTCTGGGAGCTCGCGGGCTCAGCGCCCGACCCCGCGGACCCGCCGAACCTGCACCGCCTCGGCTGGGTGGAGGACGTCTGGCCCGCCCTGGAGCGGGCCGCGGTCGTCGTCACCCACGCCGGGCAGAACGCGCTCGCCGAGGTCGCCGCCGCGCGCAGGCCCGCCGTGGTGGTGCCGCAGGACCGCCCGCACCACGAGCAGCGCGCCACCGCGCAGGTGCTGGACCGGGCCGGGCTCGCGGCCGTCGCCCCGACCTGGCCGGAGGGCGCGGAGTGGCCCGCCCTGCTGGCGCGCGCCGAGCGGCTCGGCGGCGCGGGCTGGGCGGGCTGGTCCGCAGGCGACGGCGCCCGGCGCGCGGCCGCCGAGCTGGACGCCCTCGCCCAGCCCGAGCCCGACCTGCTCGTCGGCCCGGGCCACGGGTCGCCCGCACTCGCGGGACACGGCGGGGCGAGCCGATGAGGACCGCCGTCGTGACCATCGTGGCCGGACGCGAGGAGCACCTCGCCCGGCAGCAGCAGGCCCTCGCCCGGGGGACCGCGGTGACCCACGTCGTCGTCGGGATGGGGCCGCAGCCGGGCTCCACCGTGACGCTGCAGGCCGACGGCGCCCTGCCGCTGGCCAGGGCCCGCAACGCCGGCGCCGACATCGCCCTGGCCGAGGGCGCGGAGCTGCTGGTCTTCCTCGACGTCGACTGCATCCCCGGCCCGACCCTGGTCGAGCGGTACGCCGACGCCGCCGCGCGCTGCGGCCCGACGCTCCTCTGTGGACCCGTCACGTACCTGCCGCCGGGCTCCACCGACCTGGTCCCGGACCCGCACCCGGCCCGACCCGACCCGCCCGACGGCGCGCTCGTGCCCGAGGACCGCCGGGAGCTGTTCTGGTCGCTGTCCTTCGCGGTCACCGGCGAGGCCTGGCACCGCTCGGGCGGGTTCTGCGAGGAGTACCGCGGCTACGGCGCGGAGGACACCGACTTCGCCCTGACCGCCCGCGACCGCGGGCTCGCCATGGCCTGGGTCGGCGGCGCGCACGCCTTCCACCAGCACCATCCGCCCACCCGCCACGATCCCGCCCGGGTCGCGGAGATCGTCGCCAACGCGCGGCTGTTCCACCGGCGCTGGGGCACCTGGCCGATGACCGGCTGGCTGCAGGAGCTCGCCGCGGCGGGCGCCGTCGAGTTCGACCCCACCCATGACCACCTGACCACCGGAGCTCAGACGTGATCCTCTTCTGCCCGCCCGGGGTGTACCGGGCCCAGTCCGACACCGCCGTCCTCGCCGACCAGGTCGGCAGGCGCGCCGCCGACCGCGCCGTGCTCGACCTCGGCACCGGCTCCGGCGCCCTGACGCTCGCCGCGTGGCGGGCCGGGGCGGCCTCGGTCACCGGCGTGGACCTGTCCCGCCGCTCGGTGCTGGCCACCCGGCTGAACTGCCGGCTGCACGGCGCCGAGGTGCGGATCCACCGCGGCGACCTGTTCGGCCCGGTCCGGGGCAGGCGGTTCGGGCTCATCGTGGCCAACCCGCCGTACGTCCCGTCCGAGACCAGCGTGCTCCCCCGCCACACCGCGGGCCGCTGCTGGGACGCCGGGCCGGACGGCCGCGCCGTGCTCGACCGGATCTGCGCGGACGCCGCCGACCACCTCACCCCGGACGGCCGGGTCCTGCTCGTGCACTCCGCGGTGTGCGGGCCGGAGGAGACCGTCGACCGGTTCGCCGCGGCGGGGCTGGCCGCGGAGGTCGTGGAGCGGGCACACATCCCGTTCGGCCCCGTCATGCGGTCGCGTGCCACCCTGCTGGAGCGCCGCGGTCTCATCGAGCCCGGCGATCGGCTGGAGGAGCTCGTCGTCGTGGAGGCCCGCCGTGTCTGACCACCGCCTGTCCGACCCGACCCACGTGGTCCTGACCGACGAGGGCCCCGCCCTGGTGAGCGGCCCCGTCGAGATCGAGCTGCCCGACGGCGGCCGGGTCCGCTCCGACCGGCCCGTCACCGCCCTGTGCCTGTGCAGGCGGAGCAGGCGGTGGCCGATCTGCGACACCAGCCACCGCACCAGGGTCCGCGAACCCGCAGAGGAGGACGACCGATGATGACCGCCACCCGCGCCCCCGCCCTGCCCGCCCCGCGCGGCCCGCTGTCCGAGGCCGTCGTCGACGCGTTGCGCGGCGGCCCGGTCCGGACCGTCGAGCCCGCCGATCCCTACGGCGACGACCTCCACCTCGCCCTGCACTGCTGCTACGAGCTGCACTACCGCGGCTTCGACGGCGTCGCTCCCGACCTGGAGTGGGACCCGGCGCTGCTCACGCTGCGCCGCGAGCTCGAGCGCACCTTCCTCGCCGGGCTGCGGGCCGACGTCCCCGCGGGCGACGACGTCGACGCCGAGGTCGCGGCCCTGCTCGTCGAGCCGGTCGGCCCGCAGGTCCGCGGGGTCTCCCACCACCTCAAGCGGGCCGGTGAGCTGTGGCAGCTGCGCGAGTACGTCACGCACCGCTCGATCTACCACCTCAAGGAGGCGGACCCGCAGGCCTGGGTGATCCCGCGGCTGAGCGGGGCGGCCAAGGCCGGGCTGGTCACCGTCGAGCACGACGAGTACGGCGGCGGCCGCCCCGAGCACATGCACGCGACCCTGTTCGCCGAGATGATGCGCGAGCTGGACCTCGACGACACCTACGGCGCCCACCTCGACCGGGTTCCCGGGCAGACCCTGGCCGAGGTGAACCTGATGTCGCTGTGCGGGCTGCACCGCGAGCTGCGCGGGGCGTCGGTCGGGCAGTTCGCGATGGTCGAGCTGACCTCCTCCCCGGGCTCGGAGCGGCTGGTCCGCGGCATGCGGCGGATGGGCTGCGGCGAGGCGGCGATCCGGTTCTACGACGAGCACATCGAGGCCGACGCGGTGCACGAGCAGGTCGTCCGGCGCGGGGTGCTCGCCCCGCTGCTGGCCGCCGAGCCGGAGCTGGCCGCGGACGTCGTGTTCGGCATCCGGGCGAGCCTCCACCTGGGGGAACGCCTCGCCGACCACCTGCTGGGCAGCTGGGAGCGTGGGGAGAGCAGCCTGCTGGGGTGAGAGGTGCGTGCGCTCACACCGGCGTGTAGCCGCGTCGTCACCGGGCACCCTCCGGACAGTGGCGGTCGGGAGACCCGAGACCGAGGTCCCGACGCCGATCACGTCTTCGTCCGGGAGGACCCCTGTATGAGCACCACCACCGCCGCCGTCGCCCAGCTCCGCGCCCTGGAGCACCTGACCCGCAGCGAGATCGCGCTGGCCCGCACCCGCACCGCCCAGGCCCGCACCGCCACCGTGCGCGCCGAGCTGGAGGGCAACGCCCGCAAGGCCGAGACCCGTTCCGAGGCCATCGCACAGGCGCTGCGCGACCTCGACGCCGTGCCGGACGTCGTCGCGCCGGTCGTCGGCTGGGCGATCACGCTGGCCAAGAGCAAGGCCGAGCAGGCGCAGCCGATCGACGAGGCCCTCCTCGGCGACCTGGCCCTGGAGCACCAGATGGCCGACCGCGCCCGCTACCTGCTCGCGCTGACCCGCTCCGGCCCGACCTCGGTGCACCGCCTGGCCGAGCGCCTGGTCGCCGCGCACACCGAGACCATCGAGTGGCTCGAGACCGTGCTCGCCGAGGAGGCCGTGGGCGGTCCGACCGCGCTCAAGCCCACCCCGCTGCAGACCGTCGCGGCCGGCGTCACCAAGGCCGCGCAGCTGCCGGTCAAGCTCACCGTCGACGGCGTCAACCGGGTGGCCCACGAGGTCTCCCGCGCGGGTCGTGGCGTGCAGCAGCGCGTCGGCCGCACCGGCGACCGGCTCGGCCGGGTCGCCTCCGAGAGCCGCGACGTGGTCGCCACCGGCGTCACCTCCGGGTTCGACGCGGCCACCCGCCGCGCCGAGGCCGTCTCCCGCAGCGAGGGCGCGACCGACACCGCGACCGCGACGCGCACCGTGCGCCGTGAGACCGGCTCGCTCAGCTCCACCGAGCTGCCCGTCCGCGACTACGACGGCCTCTCGGTGGCCGACGCCACCACCGCGGTCCGCAGGCTCACCGAACCCTCCGACCTGCGTGCGGTCGAGGCCTACGAGCAGCGCCACCGCAACCGCGCCGGCGTGCTGAACGCCGTCCGCGAGCGCGCCGAGGTCGTCGCGAAGGACGCCGCGCAGCTCCGCTGACCCGCTCCGCGGGAAGTCCCTCCGGTCCGCCGGCGGGGGCTTCACGCTGCTCCGGACGCCGCCCCGCTGAGACGGTCGGCGGCATTCGGCGGCGTCGGGACGGACGATCTCCCCGCTCCAGCGAGCGCCCCGGCCCCGCAGCTCCTACGGTCCGCTCACCACCCAACGGAAGGACTTCGCTCTCCATGATCATCCTTGGTCTGATCCTGCTGCTGATCGGCTACCTGGCAGGCATCTCGCTGCTGTACTACATCGGTGGGATCCTGCTCATCGTCGGTCTCGTGCTCCTCGTGCTCGGCCGGGTCGGCCGTCCCGTCGGGGGCCGGAAAGTCTGGTTCTAACCAGGTGCGGGGCCGGTGCGTCGACCGGCCCCGCTCACCGTCCGACGGTCGCGTCCTTGATCACCGCGCGGAGGTCCCCCGTCTCCGCGAACACCGACCGCTGGCGGTCCGCCCCGGTCCCCCGGGCGGACACCGCCCCCAGCAGCTCCCGCACCCGGGCCAGGTCGCCGGACTCCTCCAGCGCCGCCCCCACGTGCTCGACGAGCCGCTCCACCACCGCCGCGGCGGGCGCCGGACGACCGGTGGTCGGGTCGACCAGCTCGCCCGACGACCCGGAGCGCGCGGCCCGCCAGGTGTGCAGCCGCAGCTCCTCGACCCGCACCGGGTCCGGCCCCCGACCCGCCCGCCACTCGCGCACCGCGGTGTCCACCAGCCCGCGGGCCAGTGCCGCGACGAGCACCGCGTCCGCACGGTCGTGGCAGACGTCCGCGATCCGGAACTCCAGGGTCGGGTGGCGCTGCGAGACGCGGGCGTCGAAGTAGAGCATGCCGTCGTCCACCAGGGTCTCGGTGGCGAGCATCGCCGCGGTCACCCTGCGGTACCCCGCGGCGGAACCGAAGAGCCCGTACGGGCCCGCCGAGGGCCAGCGCGACCACACCTGGCTGCGGAAGCTCGCGTAGCCCGAGTCCTCCCCCGCCCAGAACGGCGAGTTCACCGACAACGCGAGCAGCGGGGGCAGCCACGGCCGGATCCGGTCCAGCGCCGCGACGGCCTCCTCGTCGTCCGCCACCCCGACGTGGACGTGGCAGCCGCAGGTCAGCTGTTCCCGGCCGGTGAGGGCGAACCGCTCCAGCACGCGCAGGTTCCGGTCCTTCGGGAAGGCGGTCGCGTCGATGGCGAGCGGGTAGGTGCCGAGGGCCGCCACGGCCGCGCCCACCGCGTCCGCGGCCTCGGCCGCGTGCGCGCGCGTGCGGCCGAGCTCGGCGGCGAGCTCGTCGAGGTCCACGCAGGGCTCGGTCCCGGTCTCGAGCTGCTCGGCGTGCAGCTCCGCCTCCAGCCCGGACCCGTCCTGCGGTTCCGTGCGCGCGGACGCCCCGTCCAGTCGCAGGACCGTGGCCGCGATCGCCCGCGCCGCCCCGTCGCCCGGGTCGACGAGCAGGAACTCCTCCTCGACCCCGACACTCCGCCGCTCCGCCACCACAGGATCTCCTCGTCGCTGACCGATTCCGGCCGCCGGAGCCTACGGGCGCGTCGGCCGGGAGCCCCACCAGGCCAGACCCAGGGCGACGGCGTCCTCGGCGAGGGCGCCGGGCAGGTCGGAGCCCGCGCGCTCCGCGGCCCAGGAACGCCACCGCACCCCGACCAGCGCGGATCCGAGGGCGGCCAGCACCCCGACTAGAGCGGGCAGCGTCGGGTCGGCGTCCGCGCGGCGCGCCACCGTGGCCCCCACCAGGGCGCCCAGGCCCAGCCGGGGCGCCAGCCCGGGGGCCCCGGTCCGGCTCGGCACGACGGGGAGCTTGTCCACGACCACCTCGCCCGCGCTCGCCGTCACCGCCGCGACCGACGCGGCCGCGGAGGACGGCGGGCCGCCCTGCGACCGCGGCGTGCGCAGGGCCAGCGCGGTCATCCCGACGGTGCTGCGGTCCCCGGTCGCGGCGCCGAGCGCCACCGCGCGCGCCAGCACGGACGCGGGCGGGGGCGGCGCGCCCTCACCGCGGTCGAGCGCGGCGAGGGTCTGGTGGGTGGTGATCCCGTAGGCGAGGTGCGGCACGGCGTCCGCGACCCAGTCCCGGGTGGACCAGGTGCGCGGGTCGGTGATCCCCGCGAAGGCCGCGGGGCCGTCCGTCGCGAGCATCGCTGCCGCGCCGAGCAACGGACCGCCGACCACGCCGGGCAGCCGGACCCCGGCCGCGCGCAGCCCGCCCGCGACCGCCCCGACGGCGAGCCCGGTGAGCGAGCCCGCCAGCGGGCCCAGCGCGTCGAGCCTGCGGGAGCGGGCGATCGGGTTGCCGGGGATCCGGACGTGCGCGCGGTCGGCCAGCTCGCCGACCAGCCGCTGCGGGACGGCGCTGGACCGCCGCGCGCGGATCGCGGCGTCGGCCCCGCTGACCAGGTTGAGCGCGGTGGTGCCCGCGGCACCCGCGGCGGTGCCGCGGGCGAGTCCGGAGAGGAACGTCATGGCGGGGCGGTACCCCGCAGCCGCCCGACCGAACCGGCTCACCCGAACCGGCGGCGCTTCTCGGCCTGCCGCACCGACTCGCCGATCAGCCAGATCGACGACGGCCACAGCCCGACGAACAGCGCCCGCCGCTCGGCGTTGCCCCGTTCCTCCTGGCTCACCGTCTTCGCCCGCACCCAGAGCGTCATGCAGAGCCCGATGCACCCCATGGAGGTGGCCTGCAGGTGGATCGCGCGCAGGCCGACGCGGTGGAGGAGAGTTCCGATGGTCACCCCGGTAGGTTCCCGGTCCGGCGGGTATCCATGCCCGTGCACCTTCTCCCGCCCCTCCCGTCGAGCGAGAACCGTGACGTCACCGCGGTCGTCCGCTGGCCGGTCGGCATCGCGGTGGTGTCCTGGCAGTACCTCTGGCGGACCACCGCCGTCTACCGCCACGAGGAGGCGGGCGACCCCTCCGACCTGCCCGACCCCACCCCGCCGGACCAGCTCGACGACCGGGTCCAGGAGGCCGCGGACGGCTACGGCCCGCTGCTGCACCGCCGCTACTCCGTGCGCATCGCGGGTGGCTGCTCCCCCGAGGAGCTGATGACGCGGCTGGCCGTGGACCCGAACCGCTGGGCCCCGTCGGGCATGGCGGTGTTCCGCCGCACCCGCGGCGACGGGGGCTCGATGAGCCTGGGTGACGAGTTCCTGATCCGGCTGCCCGGCCCGTGGAACGGACCGGTGCGGGTGATCGCCACCGGCCCGCGGGGCTTCCGGCTGGCGACCCTGCGCGGACACCTCGAGGCGGGCCAGATCGAGTTCCGCGCCGAGACCGACGGCGACGACATGCTGTTCGTCATCGAGTCCTGGGCCCGCCCCGGCGACCGGTTCTCCCACGTGCTCTACAACCGGCTGCTGCTGGCCAAGGAGATCCAGCTGGTGATGTGGACCCACGCCTGCCTGCGGGCCGTCGACCTCTCCGACGGGCGACGCAGGGGCGGGCTGTCCGTGCACACCCGGCGACTGGAGGATTGATCCCGGCCCTTCCGGGCACCCGCACCGCATGAACAAGCGGCAGCGCACGGACTTCTCCGAGGCCGATCTCGAGGTCCGCCCGCAGGAGGACCACGCGGCGGGCACCACGGCCGTCGCGGTCTCGATGAAGCGTGCCCTCGAGCGGATGGGCCCCGAGCGCACCGCCCGCACGTTGCTCCAGCTCAACAAGGCCGAGGGCTTCGACTGCATGAGCTGCGCCTGGCCGGACCCCGATCCGGGGCACCGCTCGGTCGCGGAGTTCTGCGAGAACGGCGCCAAGGCCGTGGCCGAGGAGGCGACGAAGGACCGGGCGGGCCCCGACTTCTTCGCCCGGCACAGCGTCGCCGAGCTCGACGGGCACTCCGAGTACTGGCTGGGCCAACAGGGCCGGATCACCCATCCGATGGTGCTGCGCCCCGGCTCCTCCCACTACGAGCCGATCGACTGGGACGACGCCTTCCGCACCATCGCCACCGAGCTGCGGGGCCTGGACTCCCCGGACGAGGCCACGTTCTACACGTCGGGCCGCGCGTCGAACGAGGTCGCGTTCGCCTACCAGCTCTTCGCCCGCGCGTTCGGCACGAACAACCTGCCGGACTGCTCGAACATGTGCCACGAGTCGACGTCCATCGCACTGCAGGAGTCGATCGGGATCGGGAAGGCCAGCGTCACGCTGCCGGACCTCCTGGGCGCGAAGCTGATCGTGATCGCCGGGCAGAACCCGGGGACGAACCATCCCCGGATGCTCACCCAGCTCGAGCACGCCAAGAAGGCGGGCGCGAGGATCCTCACGATCAACCCGCTGCGCGAGGCCGGGCTGACCCGGTTCAAGAACCCGCAGACGCCGAAGGGCGTGATCGGGCACGGGACCGACCTCTCCGACCTGCACCTGCCGATCAAGATCAACGGCGACCTGGCGCTGTTCCAGGCCATCGGGTCGCTGCTCGTCGAGTGGGACGCGCTCGACCACGCCTTCCTGGAGCGGTACACGACCGGCTTCGAGGCCTGGCGCACGCACGTCGAGAAGATCGACTGGGCGACGGTCGAGGAGTCCACCGGGCTGTCCCGCGCGCTGATCACCGAGGCCGCGGCGATGCTGCGGGACTCCGCGGCGACGGTGTTCTGCTGGGCGATGGGGCTGACCCAGCACCGCAACGGCGTCGCGACGATCAAGGAGGTCGTCAACGTCGCGCTCGCCCAGGGCAACATCGGCAGGCCGGGTGCCGGGCTCTTCCCGGTCCGCGGCCACTCGAACGTCCAGGGCGACCGCACCATGGGCATCTGGGAGCGCGCGCCGCAGAGCTTCCTCGACTCGCTGCAGAAGGAGTTCGGCTTCGACCCGCCGCGGGAGAACGGCCTCGACACGGTCGACAGCATCCGGGCGATGCGGGACGGCAAGGTCAAGGTGTTCGTGGGGCTCGGCGGGAACTTCCTGCAGGCCGCGCCGGACACCGACATCACCACCGAGGCGATGCGCAGGACCCGGCTGACCGTGCACATCTCGACGAAGCTGAACCGCTCGCACCTCATCGGGGGCGAGACCCGGCTCATCCTGCCGACGCTCGGGCGCACCGAGTCCGACGTGCAGGAGTCCGGGCCGCAGTTCATCACCGTCGAGGACTCCACGTGCTCGGTGCACGCCTCCCGCGGCCCGCTGCCGCCCGCGAGCCCGCACCTGCGCTCCGAGGTCTCGATCATCACGTCGATCGCGGAGGCCACCCTCGGCGGCCGACACGGCATCGACTGGGCCGCCATGCGCGCGGACTACCGACGCATCCGCGACCACATCTCCCGGGTCGTGCCGGGCTGCGAGAGCTACGAGGTCAACGCCCGGCGCCCGGGTGGCTTCGTGCTGCCGCACGCGCCGCGGGACTCGCGGACCTTCGAGACCGAGTCCGGGCGCGCCGAGATGGTGGTCTCCCCCATCGAGGTGCTGCACGTCCCCGAGGGTCACCTGCTGCTGCAGACCCTCCGCAGCCACGACCAGTTCAACACCACGATCTACGGTCTGTCGGACCGCTACCGGGGCGTCGAGGGCGGCCGCCGGGTCGTGTTCGTGCACCGCGAGGACATCGCCGCCCTCGGCTACGACGACGGCGACCACGTCGACATCGTGACCCGCTGGGAGGACGACGAGCACGTCCGCTGCGCCCGCGACTTCCGGATCGTCGCCTACGACACCCCGCGCGGCACCGCGGCGGCCTACTACCCGGAGACGAACCCGCTGGTCCCCCTCGACTCGACCGCGGTGGGCAGCAACCAGCCCGCGTCGAAGTCCGTGATCGTGCGGCTGCTCCCGCTCGGCTCGCCGCAGGGCGACACCGGCGGCGACCAGGACGCCGTCGGGGCGGACGCGAAGTCCTTCCCGGAGCCGCACCACCTGTCCTGAGCGTGTGGGCCCCCGGGCATGTGACAACAACCGCGTCCGGGGGTTCGGGCGCGGCCCCGCGGGTAGCGCCCCGATATGGCCGACATCGGGTACTTCCCGTCCTGCGAGCAGTACGGACCCCGCGAGCTCGTCGCCCAGGCGAAGGCGGCGGAGCGCGCGGGGTTCGACCGGCTCTGGATCTCCGACCACTTCCATCCGTTCGGTTCGTGCTCGGGGTGGGCAGCGGCGAAGCGCTCAACGAGCACGTGCTGGGCGACGCCTGGCCCTCGGTCGGGCAGCGGCTCGCGATGCTGGAGGAGGCGGTGGACCTGATCCGGCTGCTCCACCGCGGCGAGCAGATCAGCCACCACGGCGAGTTCTACGAGGTCCAGGAGGCGCGCATCTCCACGCTTCCGGAGCGACCCGTCCCGATCCACGTCTCCGGCTTCGGCCCGCAGGCCACCGCGTTGGCCGGACGGATCGGCGACGGCTGCTGCACCGTCCAGCCGGACGCCGAGCTCGTCCGCACCTTCCGGGAGAACGGCGGCGGCGACGATCCCGAGGCCCACCTCGAGCGGGTGCGCAGCTACCTCGACGCCGGTGTGGACGAGGTGGACGTCCAGCAGGTCGGCGCGGACCACGAGGGCTTCTTCCGCGCCTGGGGCGAGCAGATCCTGCCGAAGCTCCGCTGATGCCGACCACCCGACCCCGCGTGGTGGTCACCGGGGCGACCGGCAACGTCGGTGTGGCCCTGCTGCGCCGCATCGCCGAGGCGGGGACCCACGACGTCGTCGGGGTCTGCCGCCATCTCCCGGATCCCGTGCCGCCCTTCGACTCCGCCGACTGGACCTCCGTCGACCTGGCCGCCCCGGAGGCACCGGAGCGGCTGCGCGCGACCTTCGCAGGCGCCGACGCCGTCGTGCACCTCGCGTGGCTGATCCAGCCCGAGGACGACGCCGAGGGCTCGGCCCGGGTCAACCTCGACGGCACGCGGGCGGTGCTCGACGCCGTGGCGGCCACCGGCGTCCCGCACGTCGTGTTCATGTCGTCGGTCGCGGTCTACGCCGAGTCCCCCGGCGGGGTCCCGGTGGCCGAGGACGGTGCCCGCCCGGGCATCGACGGCTCCGAGTACAGCGCACAGAAGGTGCGGGCCGAGGTCCTGCTCGACGAGTTCGAGGCCGCGCACCCCGACACCGTGGTCACCCGGCTGCGCGCCGGGCTGATCGTGCAGCGCGAGGCGGCGCAGGCGATCACCGCGGAGTTCCTGGGGAGGCTGCCCGGTCCGGTCGTGCGGGCGCTGCGCCGCGGCGCGGTGCCGCTTGTCCCGCTGCCCCGCGGGCTGTTCGTCCAGCTCGTGCACTCCGACGACATCGCCGACGCGACCTGGCGGGCCGTGCAGCGGCGGGCCCCGGGGGCCTACAACGTCACGGCGGACGCGCTCGACGTACGGGGCATCGCCGCCGTCGTCGGGGCGCGGGCGGTGCCGCTGCCCGCGCGGGTGGTCGGGGCGCTGGTGCGGCTGCTGCACGCCGCGAGACTGTCGAGGATGACCCCCGGCTGGTTCGCGATGATGATGGGCAAGCCCGTCGCGGACGGCGCCCGGGCCCACGACCTGCTGGGCTGGGTCCCGCGGCACTCCACGACCCAAGCCGCCCGAGACCTCCTGGACGGCCTGGCCGAACCCGTCTAACGAGTGGGCGCACCCGCCCCCGCGTCGACGATCCGCAGGGTCCACGCCTCGAACCGCCCGGCCGGAGCGCCGGTCGGGGCGTGGACGACGCCGTCCGGGCCCGGCTGCGGCGGCGGGGGCGGGTCCTGCACGATCCGCTGCAGCTTGTGCAGGGCGTTGCAGTAGAAGCGCAGCTGGGTGCGCCGCGCGAAGACCCGGAACCCCGCGTGCAGGATCGGGTTCGCGATGGGTGCCCGCCGCGAGTGGGCGATGATCCGGAACTCGACGCGCCCGGTCTCCAGCTCCTTCGCCACCTCGTAGGTCAGCCGTCCCTGCTCGATGTGGCCCAGCAGGGTCTGGTAGGCCCACCCGATCCGGCGTTCCGGGCCGTGCGCGCCCTCGCCGAGCTCGTCGTGCCGGTGGGTGATGCGCACCCCCATCAGGAACCGCAGGACGAGGAACCGCCCCTCCAGCACCATGTCCCGGCCGAGCAGGTCGCCGGGGGCGCGGTAGGCCGCCCGCAGGATCCGCGGGTCGCTGAACTCGTAGCTGTTGACGAGCGCGCCCGCCTTCTCCATCAGCCCACCGGCCAGGGGCTCCCCCGGCGGCTCGTCGCCGAGGTGGACGGTCTGCCGGTCCTGGTGCCAGCCCTCCGTCGCGTGCGGCGGGGCGTCGGCCTCGTCGTAGTTGATGCCGCGGTCGGCCAGCTCGTCGAGCAGGGTGACCACGGGATCGGGACGGTGGGCGGCGGATCGTTTCGGAACTCGGCGGGTGAGGGCCACACCGCGGGCATACCCATCCTGGCGCCGCCGACTCCCCGGACGGGGAGTGGACGGCCGGAAGTCGGGTACGCCCCGCCCATGACCGAACCGAAGCACGAGCCGAACCTCGACGACGTCCTCGACCCCGGCGAGCTCGCCCACCCGGACCACCGCGAGCACGCCAAGACCCCGCACCCCCTCGACGACGAGGAGCTCGAGGAGCGCGCCGACCGCGTCCGCGAGGCGCTGCACGCCGACGGCCCCCTGCACGACGACTCCTGAGAGGCCCGCGATGTCGATGACGAACGGATCGGGACCCCCCGCCCGGGAGGCCTCCACCGCCCAGCTCGTGCGCCAGCTGACCGAGCAGGTGCGGACCCTCGTCACGGACGAGGTCGAGCTGGCCAAGGTGGAGATGACGGCGAAGGGCAAGGCCCTCGGCGTCGGCGCCGGTCTCGCCGGGGCGGGCACGATCGTGCTGCTGGGCGGCGGGCTGGCGTTCATCGCCGCCGCGATCGCCGCGCTCGCGCTGGTGCTGCCGGTGTGGGCGGCGGCGCTGATCGTCGGGGGCGTGCTGGTCGTCGTCGGCGCCGTCCTGGCGCTGGCGGGCAGGAAGCAGATCACCGCGGGCGCTCCGCCGATGCCCAACGAGGCCATCGCGAGCACGAAGCGGGACGTCGACACCGTCCGGGCGGAGATGAAGCGATGAGCGACCGCACCCCGGAGGAGATCCGCACCGCGATCGCCGAGGAGCGCGCGGCCCTCGGCGAGACCGCCGCGGCGCTGGCCGAGCGGGCCGACGTGACGGGGCGGGCCAAGCACGCCGCGCAGGACACCGCGGACCGGGCGAAGCACGCCGCGCAGAACGCCGTCGTCACGGTCCGGGACACCGCGGCCGGGGTCGTGGCGAGGGCGCGATCCGGGGAGGACCGCCGCCCCCTGTTCGCCGTCGGGGCGGTGATCGGCGCGCTGGTCACCGTGTTGGTGGTCCGGGCGGTCCGTCGCTGAGCCCACCGGGATCCGGGGGCCCGGACAGGGTTCCCCGGCCCGTGGGCGGGCATCCGACGGGATGACCGACCTCCGTGAGACCCCGTCCCAGGCCGAGCGGCCACCCGGCCGGGACGCAGGCACCCCCACCGCGATCCCCGCCAGGGGCTGGTCGCAGGTCGTCAAGCGCGCCTGGGCCGAGGCCAGGGACGACAACGTCCCGATCCTGGCGGGGGGCGTGGCGTTCGCCGCGTTCCTCGCCCTGTTCCCGGCGATGATCGCCGCCCTGACGCTGTACGGCCTGGTCGCCGACCCCGCCCAGGTCGCGGCGCAGGTGGCCGGTCTCACCGCGGCGCTGCCCGAGACCGCCCGCCCGATCATCACCGACCAGCTCGCCGCGGTGACCTCGAGCAGCGACCGCGCGCTGGGCGTCGGCCTGGTCGTCTCCGTGCTCGCCGCCCTGTGGAGCGCCTCCGGCGGCACGATGAACCTGATCAAGGCGACCAACCTCGCCTACGACGAGAAGGAGTCCCGCGGCTTCGTGAAGCTGCGCGGCACCGCGCTCGCCCTCACCCTCGGCGCGGTCGTGTTCCTGCTGCTCGCCGTGGCGCTGGTGGCCGTCGTCCCCGTGCTGTTCGACGCCCTGGGGCTCGGCGGCATCGGCCTGGTGGTCGCGCAGGTCGTGCGGTGGGCACTGCTGGTGGCGCTGGTCGTCGTCGCGCTGGCCGTGGTCTACCGGGTCGCCCCGGACCGGGACGCGCCGCGGTTCCGCTGGGCGGGCACCGGCGCGATCGTCGCCACCGTGCTGTGGGTGCTCGGCAGCGTCGCGTTCAGCTTCTACGTCACCAACTTCGGCAGCTACAACAAGACCTACGGCGCGTTGGCCGGGGTCATCGTGCTGATGCTGTGGCTGTACCTGACCAGCTACATCGTCCTGCTCGGCGCCGAGATCAACGCCGAGAGCGAGCGCCAGACCGCCCGCGACACCACCCGCGGCACGGAGCAGCCGATGGGCGAGCGCGGCGCCGAGGCCGCGGACACCCTCGCCGACGGCTGAGCGGTGGTGGGTCGGGCCCCGGGTTCGTACCGTGGGCCCGTCACCACGGCGGTGACGGGAGGGCGGGCACCATGGCCACGGTCGCGGAGACGACGTTCCGGATCCTGCGGGCCAGGGGGTTGACCACCGTCTTCGGCAACCCCGGCTCGAACGAGCTCCCCTTCCTGGCGCACCTGCCGGAGGACTTCACCTACGTCCTGGGCCTGCACGAGGGCGCGGTGGTGTCGATGGCGGACGGGTACGCGTTGGCCACCGGCGGTCCCGCGCTCGTCAACCTGCACGCCGCGTCCGGCACCGGCAACGCGATGGGCGGGCTCACCAACGCCGTCTACTCGCACAGCCCGCTGGTGCTCACCGCGGGCCAGCAGGTCCGCTCGACGATCGGCCAGGAGGTCATGCTGGCCAACGTCGACGCCGCGACGCTGCCCCGGCCGCTGGTCAAGTGGAGCGCCGAGCCCGCCTGCGCCACGGACGTGCCGCGCACGATCGACCAGGCGATCCACACCGCGCTGCTGCCCGCTCGTGGCCCGGTGTACGTCTCGGTGCCCTACGACGACTGGGCCGCCGAGGCCGATCCGGAGTCCGCGCACCTCGCGGGCCGGACGGTGACGTCGGGCGGCGCACTGACCGAGGGACAGCGAGACGAGCTCGTCGCCCTGCTCGACGAGGCGCACGCCCCGCTGCTGGTACTCGGCCCCCAGGTCGACGCGGCCGGGGCAGGCCACGACGCCGTGCGGCTGGCCGAGGCGCTGCGGGCGCCGGTGTGGATCGCGCCGTCCGCCTCGCGGCTGCCGTTCCCCACCCGACACCCCGCCTTCCGCGGGGTGCTGCCCGCCGCCGTCCGGGAGATCGCCGAGGCCGTCGAGGGTCACGATCTGGTGCTGGTCGTCGGGGCGCCGGTGTTCCGCTACCACGAGTACGTCCCCGGCCGGTTCCTGCCCGAGGGCACCCGGCTCGTCCAGATCACCGAGGACCCGAAGGAGGCGGCCCGGGCCCCCGTCGGCGACGCGGTCGTCGCCGACGTCGCCTCCACCCTGGCCCACCTCGCCCACGCCATCGCGGTCGCCGACCGCCCGGAGCCGCCGCCGCTGCCGCCCTTCCCCGAGCCGCGGACCCTGCCCGGCGCGGTGCACCCGGACGAGCTGTTCGCCCTGCTCCGCGAGCACGCCCCGGACGATGCGCTCTACGTCGTCGAGTCCACCTCGACCGCGGCGTCCTTCTGGGCGCAGATGGACCTGCGCGAACCCACCAGCTACCTGTTGCCCGCCTCGGGCGGGCTCGGCTTCGGGCTGCCGGCCGCGGTCGGCGCCCAGCTCGGCCGCCCCGACCGTCAGGTCATCGGGCTGATCGGGGACGGCTCGGCGAACTACGGCATCGCCGCGCTGTGGACCGCGGCGCGCCACCGCGTCCCGGTCGTGGTCATCGTGCTGAAGAACGGCACCTACGGCGCGCTGCGCCGGTTCGGCGCGCTGCTCGGCACCGGGGAGACGCCGGGCATGGACGTGCCGGGCATCGACTTCACCGCGCTCGCCCGGGGCTACGGGGTGCCTGCCCGCTCGGTCGCCGCGGGGGCCGACTTCGTGGTGGCGCTCAAGGCCGCGCTGGCCTCGGACGGCCCCTCGCTCATCGAGGTCGTCACCGCCGAGCTCGACGAGGACGGGGGCCCGCGCTGAGCCCGCCCGTCCCGCCCGCGGCCGTGTCGTCGGTCGCCTTCGGGTTTCGATGCCGCCGGACGGGCTATGTCCCGGCGTGAGCGACGAGTCGGATCCCCCCACCGAGTCCGGTCCCACTCCCCCGGGCATCTCGCTGCGGGCCGGCTTCGCGTTGAGCGAGCTCGACCTCGCGCAGCTGTGGATCGCCTCCCTGACACTCGGCGGCACGCTGTCGCAGGCCGAGCTCGAGGCCGCGCTACGCGGGGAGCTGTCATTGTCCGGGCACGAGCACGACGTGGTGGCCCAGGCCATCAACGACTATTTCACCGAACGCGGGCAGAACCATCCCGTCGCGTACTCGGTCGAGATCGAAGAGCGCAGCCACCGCCGCCATCCGGGATGACGCCGGCCCGCTGACCTGGGGTTCACCGACCGGCCGGGGCTCACACCTGTCGCCCGCACCTTTCTCGACACATTTTCTCGCGATCTTCGGCCATTCGGACGCAATTCCGGGGAGAAGTCGCGAAATGGTTCGGCACCGCGGACACGGGTATCGCTTCACTGTGCATGACAACCATTCCGACACCCTCCACGGAGCGCCGCCGATGACCCAGCCCACGGGTGGGTCCCGGCCGGTCCTCCCCACCGAGCCCTCCCTCCCCCGGGTCGCGCAGGACGAGGCGGGCACCGTCGGCCGCTCGGCCGCGGACGCGGGCAGGCAGGTCGCCGGTACCGCCGTCGACCAGGCCGCCGAGGTGGGTCACGAGGCCCGCCGCCAGGCGAAGGACCTGTTCGCGCAGGCCCGCGACCAGGCCACCGAGCAGGCCCGCACCGGACAGCGGAAGGCGGGCGAGAGCCTCCGGGCCCTCGCCTCCGAGCTGCGCGGGATGGCGGGCGCGGGCGAGCGTTCCGGGGTCGCCTCCGACCTCGCGGCGCAGGCGGCCGAGCGACTCGAGGGCGCCTCGCACTGGCTCATCGAGCGCGAGCCCGGCGACCTGGTCGACGAGTTCCGCGGGTTCGCCCGCCGCCGCCCCGGTGCCTTGCTGCTCGGCGCGGCCGCGGCGGGCCTGCTGGTCGGACGGCTCACCCGTGGCGCGATCGACGCGAACCGCGACACCGGCGCCCCCGGCCCCGGTCCCGGCGGTCCCGCCGATGCCACCCCCACGCCCCACCCGTACCCGCCGGTGCAGGCCGCCCCCGTGCAGCCGCCGGTCACCCCGGTGCCGTACACCGAGCCGACCGCGACGCCGTACGGCTCCGCGCCGGTCGAGCCCGGCACGGAGTGGATCGAGCCCCGGGTCCCGACCCACGCCCCGCGCCCCGGTGCGACCACCGTGGGCGAGTACGTGGACGAGCTGGAGCGCCGCGGACCGCAGCACCCCGGCGACCCGCGATGACCGCCCCGCGCCATCGTCCCGTCGACGAGGCCCGGCACGCCGCGGCCACCACGACGGGGAACAGGGTCACGACCGAGTCCGAGTCGGTCGGCGACCTGGTCGGCAACGTCACCCGCGACCTCTCGATCCTCATGCGCCAGGAGCTCGCGCTGGCGAAGGCCGAGCTCAAGCAGGAGGCCGGCAGGACCGGCAAGGCCGCGGGCGCGTTCGGCGGGGCGGGCTTCGCGGCCTGGTTCGTCGTGC
>NZ_BAABGT010000116.1:0-35615 GCF_039541715.1 Pseudonocardia xishanensis | reverse complement strand
CCCACAGCTCCAGTCTCCTTGCTAGATCAGGAGCCTCTCCACCGGCCAGGACGGTTCAGACCTACCCGGCGTGACCATGCACGCCCCCAACGCCCCCGCCTACGACCGGGAGTCGACCTACGTCCTGGACGACTGGCGGTGACCCGGCCGCGGGAGTGCTGGGTGTGCTGCCCGGGCAGGTTGGTCAACCGGGTGATGGGTGGTTGACCGCCGAGGGCGGTGTGGGGCCTGTGGTGGTTGTACTCGTGCGGGAACGCCGGAAGGGCCTTCCGGCGTTGCGACTTCCACAGGTGTGATCGGTAGGGCGCCCCGTTGTCCGACAGCACCCGGCGGGTCGTGGCGCCGCGCTCGGCGTACCAGGCCACGGCTCGGCACAGCACCGCGGTGGCGGTGGCGGCGGTCTCGTCGTCGTGGATCTCGGCGTAGGCCGCCCGACGGTGATCGTCGATCACGGTGTGGACGAACGCGGTGCCCATCTTCGGGTTGTGGTGGCGGTTGAGGGGCTTGCCCGGCGTCGCGGCGCGACCCCCGGTTCGACCAACGTCCCCGGGCAGCACAGCTAGGTCCGGAGCGCGGCGTGGGCGGCCTCGACCGCCTGCCCGGCGTACCTGCCCCCGAACAGCACCGTGTGCACCAGCAGCGGGAACAGCTGGTGCAGCGGGACCCGGTCGCGCCACCCGGGGGCGAGGGGAGCCGCGTCGTCGTAGGCGGACCGGACGGTGTCCAGGTGGGGCAGGCCGAAGAGGGCGAGCATCGCGAGGTCGGTCTCCCGGTGCCCGCCGTGGGCGGCCGGGTCGATCAGCCACGCGCCCGTCGGCGACCACAGCACGTTGCCGGACCAGAGGTCGCCGTGCAGGCGGGCGGGTGGTTCCGGTGGGCCCGCGAGGTCGGGCAGGCGGGCGCAGACCTCGTCGAACACGGCGGTCTCGGGCAGCCGGGCCCGTCGGACGTAGGCCAGGATCCGGTGCTCGGCGAACCACTCCGGCCACGAGTCACCGGGCACGTTCCGCATCCCCGTGCCGCCGATCCGCGCCTCGACCGGCCCGCCGGGCGGCGGGGACCCGAAGGCGGGCGCGCCCGCGGCGTGCAGGGTGGCCAGCCGCCGTCCGAAGGCGGCCGCGGCCTCTCGGGACGGTGAGCCCGCCGGGACCTCCTCGCCGACCAGCCAGTCCTGCCCCGCGTCGAGGACCTCGGGCACCGGTGGGCCACCGGGCACGGCGAGCCACCGCAGCCCGGCCGCCTCCGCCGCAGCCCCCACGTCGCGCTTGACGACGACGCGGCGGCCGCCCGGCAGGACCGCCCGACTCACCCCGCGGGGTGCCGAGCGGGGATCGAACCCGGGCGGGGTCACAGCTCCTTGCGCACCCGCTCCAGCAGCCCCGGCACCGCGGCCTCGATCATGCGCAGCACCTCGGCGAACCCGTCCGGGCCACCGTAGTAGGGGTCGGGGACCTCGGCGTCGTCCGGCGAGTCGGGGTCGAAGGAGCGCAGCAGCACCACGCGGTCCGGCTCGGGGACGGAGTCCCGCAGCGCCCGGCGGTGGCCCGCGTCCAGGGCCACCAGGACGTTCGCGGACAGCACGGTCGAGTCCACCTGACGGGCGACGTGGGAGGCGTCGTAGCCGTGGGCGCGCAGCACCTCGGCCGCGCGCTCGTCCATCGGCTCACCCGTGTGCCAGCCACCGGTCCCTGCGCTGGTCACCGTGACGGTCTCCGCCAACCCCGCCTCGTCGAGGGCGGCACGGAACACCTTCTCGGCCATGGGGGAGCGACAGATGTTCCCGGTACAGACGAAACTGACATGCACTCGGCCACCGTAGGGTGCCCGGGTATGGCGGGCGTGACGGAAGGGCCGGAGGAGATCAAGACCACGGTGTCGGCTTCGCCCGGTTCCACCCTGGACACGCTCCGTCACCACGGAGACGTCGAGACGGCACCGGGACTGGTCGACTTCGCCGTGAACGTCCAGGGCGAGGCCCCGCCGCCCTGGCTGCGGGACCGCCTCGCCGCCACCCTGGGCGACCTGGCCCGGTACCCGACGGCGGAGCACGACCGCCGGGCGCGCGAGGCCGTCGCCCGTCGGCACGGCCGCGACCCCGCGGAGGTGCTCATCCTGGCGGGCAGTGCCGAAGGGTTCGCGCTGATCCCGGCCCTGCGCCCGCGCCACGCCGCGGTGGTGCACCCCGGGTTCACCGAGCCCGAGGCGGCGCTGCGCGGGGCCGGGCTTCCGGTGACCCACGTCCTCACCCGTGGTGACCACCGGCTCGACCCCGCGGCGGTGCCGGAGGCGGCGGACCTCGTCGTCGTCGGCAACCCCACGAACCCGACGGGTGTCCTGCACCCCGCCGCCGACCTGCGCGCCCTCCTGCGCCCGGGCCGAGTCCTGCTGGTGGACGAGGCCTTCGCCGACGCCGTGCCCGGCGAGCCGGAGTCGCTGGCGGGGGAGCCGGGGGCGCTGGTCTTCCGGTCGCTCACCAAGACCTGGGCGCTCGCGGGGCTACGGGCCGGCTACGCGCTCGGCGACCCGGCGGTGCTGGCCCGGCTCGCGGCCCCGCGTCCGCACTGGCCGGTCGGGACGCTCGCCCTGGAGGCCGTGATCGCGTGTTCCGAGCCCGCCGCGGTGGCCGAGGCGAAGGCCCTGGCCCGGGTGCTCGCCGAGCACCGGGACCGGCAGGCCGCGGCGCTCGCGGCGGTCCCGGGTGTCGAGGTGCTCCCCGGGCGCGCGCCCTACCTGCTCCTGAAGGTGCCCGAGGGGACCCGGGAACGGTTGCGGGACAAGGGGATCGCGGTGCGGCGCTGCGACACCTTCCCCGGGCTGGGTGCCGACCACGTCCGGGTCGCGGTCCGCGAGCCCGCCCGGGCGGCGGTCCTGGTCGAGGCGCTGCGGGAGATCCTGGTAGGAGTAGCCGCATGAGCGTGCGTGCGAGCGACCCGAGGGCCCAGCGCCCGACCGAGCGCCCGGAGGGAACGCGATGACCTCGCTCGCGGACGTCACCGCCGCACTCGAGGCCGCCTACCCGCCCGGGCTCGCCCAGGACTGGGACGCGGTGGGGCTGGTCTGCGGGGACCCCGCCGACCCCGTCGAGCGGGTGCTGTTCGCCGTCGACCCGGTCGCCGAGACCGTCGCCGAGGCGATCGAGAGCGGGGCCGGGCTGCTGGTCACCCACCACCCGCTGCTGCTGCGCGGGGTGCACGGCGTGGGCGCGGACACCCCCAAGGGGGCGTTGCTGCACCGGCTCATCCGCGCCGGCGTCGGGCTCTACACCGCGCACACGAACGCCGACTCCGCCGATCCCGGGGTCTCCGACGCGCTGGCCGACGCCCTCGGGCTCACCGTCACCGCCCCGCTGCAGCCCGCCCCGGCCGAGCCGCTGGACAAGATCGTCGCGTTCGTGCCCACCGGGTCCGCGATCCGCGGCGTGCACGAGGCGCTCTCCGCGGCGGGCGCGGGTGAGATCGGCGACTACTCGCACTGCTCGTTCGCCACCGCGGGTACCGGCCAGTTCCTGCCGCACGCCGGCGCGAACCCGACGATCGGCGAGGTCGGCAGGCTGGAGCGGGTGGCGGAGACCCGGTTGGAGATGGTGCTGCCGCGCCACCGCAGGCGCGCCGTCGTCGAGGCGCTGCGGGCCAGCCATCCCTACGAGGAGCCCGCGTTCGACGTCCTGGAGCTGGCCGCGCTGCCGTCTCACCGGGGCCTGGGCCGGGTGGGGGAGCTCCCGGAGCCCGAGCCGTTGTCCGCCTTCACCTCCCGGGTCGCCGCGGCCCTGCCGGAGACGGCCTGGGGCGTCCGCGCGGCGGGCGACCCGGACCGGCTCGTGTCCCGGGTGGCGGTCTGCGGAGGCGCCGGGGACTCGGCGTTGTCGGCCGCGATCGCCGCGGGCGTGGACGTGTACGTGACCGCCGACCTGCGCCACCACCCGGCGTCGGAGCACCTGCTCGCGGGCTCGCTGCCGGGCCGTCCGACCCCGGCCCTGGTGGACGTGGCGCACTGGGCGTCGGAGTGGCCGTGGTGCGGGCAGGCGGCGGGCGTGGTCGAGAAGGCGCTGGGGGGTAGCGTCGAGGTCCGCGTGTCCACGCTCCGGACGGACCCGTGGACGATCGGCGCATGACCCGGAGCACGACGAGGAGGACCGTGTGAAGGCCGCCCCCACCGCGCAGAAGCGGCTGCTCGACCTCGCGCAGGTCGACGCCGAGCTGACCCGCCTCGCCCACCGGCGCCGGGCCCTGCCCGAGCACGCCGAGCTGACCGCGGCCGAGGAGCGGGTGCGTGCGGGCAAGGACGCGCTGGTCGAGGCCGAGACCGCGGCGGGCGACCTGGACCGGGACATCACCCGGCTGGAGCGGGACATCGACGGCGTCCGTGCCCGCACCGAGCGGGACAGGGCCCTGCTCGCGGGCGGCATCGGCGCGAAGCAGGCCCAGGACCTGCAGCACGAGCTGGAGACGCTGGCCCGGCGGCAGTCCAACCTGGAGGACGAGCAGCTCGAGGTCATGGAGCAGCGCGAGGCGTTGGGCGGCAACCTCGACCACGCCGGGCGGGTGCTGGCCGAGGCCGAGGGCGAGCTCGCGGCGGTGACCGAGCGCCGGGACACCGCGATCGCGGACCTGGACGCCGCCGAGGCGGGCCGGACCCGGGACCGCGCCGCGATCGTCCCCGACCTGCCGGAGGACCTGCTCGCCGTCTACGAGCAGCGGCGGGCGGGCGGCCGGGTCGGCGCGGGCCTGCTGCGCGAGCGCCGCTGCGGCGCCTGCAGGCTGGAGCTGGACCGGACCTTCCTGGGCCGGGTCAAGGCCGCCGCGGCGGACGAGGTCGTGTTCTGCGAGGAGTGCGACGCCATCCTCGTCCGCACCGGGGAGTCGGGTCTGTGAGTGCGCCCTCCGGGTCTGCCGCATGGACCGGGCAGCGGGGTCAGGTCACCCGGCTGCTCCTGCTGCGCCACGGCCAGACGCCGCTCTCGATCGAGAAGCGCTACTCCGGCCTCGGTGATCCCGCTCTGACCGAGCTCGGCGAGGCGCAGGCCGAGGCCGCCGCCCGACGGATGCTCGCCCGCGGCGGCATCGACGCGATCCTCTCCTCACCCCTGCAGCGCGCCCGACAGACCGCGGAGGCCGTGTCGAAGGCGATCGACGTGCCCGTCGAGATCCGCCCCGGCCTCATCGAGACGGACTTCGGTTCCTGGGAGGGCCTCACGTTCCTGGAGGCGCGCAGGCAGGACCCGGAGGTGTTCGCGCGCTGGCTCGGCAGCTCGGACGTGGCGCCGCCCGAGGGTGAGAGCTTCGACGTCGCCGGGGCCCGGGTGAACGCCGCGCTGGCGGAGATCGTCGCGGAGTTCGCCGGGCGCACGGTGCTGCTGGTCAGCCACGTCACGCCGATCAAGCTGATCCTGCAGACCGCGCTCGGGGTGGGCACGTCGATCCTCTACCGGCTGCACCTCGACCTGGCGTGCCTGTCCGTCGCGGACTTCTTCGCGGACGGCAACGCCACCGTCCGGCTGGTCAACGACACCTCACACCTCGGAGGGCCGGACTCCCCGGCCCTCACCCGCTGACTGCCCACAGCGCCACCGTCGACGCGGCGAGCGCGAGGGGCACGGTCAGCAGGCCCAGCGCCGAGAACGTGGCGAGCCGCGGCGGGTCCGGCAGGATCCGTCGCCACAGCAGGGTGGCCAGCGAGCCGACGTAGGTCAGGTTGGGTCCGATGTTCACCCCCAGCAGCAGCGCCAGGACCAGCGCGGGGGCGGGCGCCGGGCCGAGCGCGGCCAGCAGCACCAGGGTGGCGGGCAGGTTGTTGACGACGTTCGCCAGCACCGCCGCGATCCCCGCCACCGCCAGCAGCCCGAGCAGCGTCGGGGTGTCCGGCAGCAGCCCGGCGAGCGCGCCCGAGAGGCCGTGGGCGCTCACCGCCGCGACGACCACGCCGAGCGCGAGCACGAACAGGCAGAACAGCGGCGAGGTGCCCACGACCAGGCCGCGCACGGACGTCTCGCGCCGGAGCAGCGCCCGCACGGCGAGGACCACCGCGCCCGCCGCCGCGATCCACACCGGCTCCACGCCGAGGAACCCGGACACCGCGAACCCGACCAGCGTCAGGCCGAGCACCGCGAGGGCGACCCGCGGCGTCGGGCGCTCCGGCCGCTCCACCGGCTCGGCCCGCGGCAGGTCGCCGCGGAAGAACCATCGCAGCACCCCGTACTCCACGGCCAGGGTGACCAGCCAGGGCAGGGCCATCACGGCCGCGAACCCCAGGAACGACAGCCCCGACGCGCTGAAGACCAGCAGGTTCGTCAGGTTGGACACCGGCAGCAGCAGCGAGCCCGCGTTGGACAGGTGCACACAGGCGTAGGCGTGCGGCCGGGCGGGCACCCGCAGCCGGGTCGCGGTGGCCAGCACGACCGGGGTCAGCAGGACCACCGTCGCGTCCAGGCTCAGCACGGCGGTCACCCCGGTCGCCGCGGCGAAGACCAGCGCGAACAGCCGCGGCGCCGACCCGCGCGCGGACCGGGCCAACCGGTCGCCCAGCCAGCCGAAGACCCCCTCGGCGTCGGCGAGCCTGCCCAGCAGCAGGATCGCCGCGAGGAACCCGACCGTCGGCCCCAGCTCCCCGATCTCCGCCCACGCCGCGTCCCACGGCAGCGCCCCGAACGAGACGACGAGCACCGCCGCCGGGATCGCGGCCGCCGCCTCGGGCACCCCCCGGGGCCGCGCCACCGCGACGACGAGCACCACCGCGAGCAGCGCGACGGCGAGGACTATCACGACAGCCCCACCCGCGGGCTCACGTGACCAGCAGGTACACGCCGACCGCCAGCCCCAGCAGCACCACGCACCAGCGCAGGACCTTCTCCGGCAGCCGCCGGGCCACCCGCGCGCCGACGTACCCGCCGAGCAGCGTGGTGGGCGCCAGCACCGCGACCGCGACCCAGTCCACCGGCGCCCGGAGCGCGAAGATCACCACGGTGACGCTCGCGGCGACCAGCGACAGGACGCCCTTGAGCGCGTTGAGCCTGACCAGCCGGTCGTGGGCGAGCAGCGAGAGCGTGGAGATCAGGATGACGCCGAGGGCCCCGCCGAAGTAGCCGCCGTAGACCCCGGCGAGGAACATCGTGGGCAGCAGCAGCGCGCGGTCGCGCTCACCCGCGGTGCCGTCTCCGGGTGTCCCGATCCAGCGCTTCAGCCGCGGGGCCAGCGCCATCAGGATGCTCGCGGCGATCACCAGGACCGGGACCACGGCGTCGAACACCGAGGCGGGCAGCGTCAGGAGCAGGATGCAGCCGACCACCGAGCCGAGGGCCGCCGCGATCGAGGTCCGGACGATCCGGCGCCGCTGTCCGACCAGCTCCCGCCGGTTCCCGGCGACGATCCCCACGTAGCCCGGCCACTGCGCCACCGAGTTGGTGACGTTCGCCGCGAGCGGGTTGAGCCCCACCGCCAGCAGGGCGGGGAACACCAGCAGCGACCCGCCCCCGGCCACGGCGTTCACCGCCCCCGCGACCACACCGGCCACCAGCAGGAACACCACCTGGCCCGCAGAAGCTCCCACCACCGCCGCACCCTAACCCCGCGCCGCGGTGATCACCGCCTGCGGTCCACCGGTGCCGGATACGGCACCGGTGAACCGAACGTCGTGACCGCACGAACTCGCGGAACACCTCCAGCGCCCGTTCGCCGCCCACCCGGGCCCTCGACGACGAGCTCCACGCTCGCCGCCTGCGACCCTCGTCCCGCCCGCGAACGCGCGCCCGGCGGGCCGCGCGTTCTCCAGCGCGTCGAGCTCGGCGTGGGCTCGCAGGTCCCCGGTCGACGCGACCCGGTTGCGCCCCTCGGCGAGCACCGCCCCGTCGGCCCCGAGCAGGACGGCCCCGAAGGGCCGGTTCCCCGGTCGACGTCCGCGAGAGCCTGGACGAGATCGCCGCGGCGCACTCGTCGTTCCACCGGGTGCTCGTCGAGGCGGCGGCGAACCCGCTGCTGTCGGTGATGAGGGGCCCGCTCGCCGAGTGCTGGTCGGTCCTCGACCCGGTGGCGGCCACCCGCACGCGTCGGCGGTAGTGTTGACGGCGCGGACGAGCAGGCCGGGCGGCCGCGTCACCCCGAGGCCGTTCACGGCGGAGGGGTGCCGAGGAAAGTCCGGACTCCGCAGGGCAGGGTGGTTCGCTAACGGCAACCCGGGGTGACCCGCGGGACAGTGCCACAGAGAACAGACCGCCTCCGGCGCGAGCCGGAGGTAAGGGTGAAACGGTGGTGTAAGAGACCACCAGCACCCCGGGTGACCGGGGTGGCTCGGTAAACCCCACCCGGAGCAAGGCCAAAAGGTGTCCCCCGGGACACTGCGCAGGTGCATGAGGGCTGCCCGCCCGAGCCTGCGGGTAGGCCGCTCGAGCCTGCCGGCGACGGCAGGCCTAGATGGATGGTCGCCGAACGGGGGCTCGCAAGACCCCCGGGAACAGGATCCGGCTTACAGGCCTGCTCGTCCCTCCTAAGCCTCTGACCTGCGAGAACACTGTGGCCAGCCCTGGATCGGGCACAATTCGGGCACACCAGATTTGATCTTGTGCCCGATGGTGATCGACTACTCGTCCCGGGGGAGGCTCTCTGCGTCCGCCGGCGACGCCTCGAGGACCGAGTCGATCGCCTCTCTGGTGCGGTCGTCGGAGTCCGGCCAGAGGTGTGCGTACGTGTCCAGAGTCTCGGCCGCGGTCGCATGCCCGAGACGACGCTGGACGGTCTTGATCGACTCGCCGTGCCGGATGAGCAGTGACGCGTAGTAGTGGCGGAGGTCGTGAAATCCTGTTCCCCGAGGGGCGCCGGCCGCTGCCACCGTGGGACGCCAGATCTCCCGGGAGAACCGGGTCCGGCGGAGGGCCTGCCCCTCCTCGTCCGTGAAGATCAGGCCCTCGGGGTGCTGCACCGGGAACTGCTCCAGGTGACGCCGAAGGACCTCACACACGACCTTCGGCAGGGGAATCGTGCGATGCGACGCGGATGTCTTCGGCGGGGCGAGCATCGGAGGACGCCTCGCCAGGAGGATCACCTGCTGATCGACCCGCAGCAGCTGCCGGTCGAGGTCGAGACGATCCTGCGCGACGCCGAAGCATTCACCCTGTCGAACCCCGGTTCCGGCAGCCAGGACGACAGCAGCCCGATAACGGGCCGGCGCCGCGCCGATGAGGGACTCGACCGTCGACGTCGCGAGCGGCATGACCTCCCTCGGCAGCTTGCGTGGGAGCCTCGTCCCCTCGCATGGGGACCGATGCACGATCCGGTCTCTCATCGCACACTTGTAGATCCCCGCCAGGATCCCGTGGATGACGTGAACGGTCGACGGCGAGAGTGTCCGGCTGAGGCGGCTCACCCGAGCCTGGACCCCGCTGGGGAGAACCGAGGACATCCGCCGGTCACCGAACGTCGGGTAGACGTGACGGCGCAGGTTGGTCTCGACGTGGGCCTCGGTGGTCGGCCGGTGGACGAGAGACTCTCGCCAGGCTTCCGCGTACTCGCGCACGATCGTCTTTTCGTTCGGGTCGACACAGTCCCCTCGGACCACGTCGGCGCTCACGGTCGCAAGGAGTCGTTCTGCTTCGATCTTGCGGGCAAAGGACTTCTTACGCTGCTTCCCGTCGGGATCGCGCCAGCGGGCGACCCATGTGGTCTTCGTCGCCTGGACGTGACGAGTGACGGTGCCAATCTGAACTCCTATCGCTGCGCCTCGAACCAGGCGCGCACGTCGGCCGGCTCGTAGCGGACATAGCGCCCGACTCGCCTCGACTTCGGGCCGTACCCCAGGTAGCGCCGAGACGGGCCGGTGTTGGGGTGACTTCCGCCGAAGGTACTGATCGGTATGATGTCAGACGATATCGAATCGTTCTGTCCGCTGGTGGCGTGATAATACATTCGTGGCGCCAATAAGCCTCGGAGGGAAGCATCGGAGGATGCTGGATTTTGCAGTTGGGCTGAGAAGCTATGGGCACGAGATGCTCGTTGCTGCGGAAATTGGAGGACGTGCCATTG
Organism: Pseudonocardia xishanensis; assembly: GCF_039541715.1. Taxonomy (NCBI): domain Bacteria; kingdom Bacillati; phylum Actinomycetota; class Actinomycetes; order Pseudonocardiales; family Pseudonocardiaceae; genus Pseudonocardia; species Pseudonocardia xishanensis. The sequence continues at coordinate 25,608 of NZ_BAABGT010000116.1, read as the reverse complement.
GGGTAGCTGAAGAACTGGGGCTGGATGCGTACGGTGTGCCGCCCTTCGAGCGCACCCGAGCATGCCCGGCGGTATCTGGAACACGGTCTGGAGCACGCCCGCGCGGCGGGCGACCGCTGGGGCGAAAGCTTGGCCCTGACCGGCCTCGGCATGGTCCGCCACACCCGAGGTGACCTGGCCGGCGCGACCAACTGCCTGCGCCAGGCGATCACTCTCGCTCACGAGGTCGGGGACCGGTGGTGGGAACGCCTGGCCACCACGGCGTTGGGCCGCGTACACACTGCGCTCGGCGACCACGTCAAGGCCGCGACCCACCACGGAAAGAGCCTTGAAGCTGGCTCGCGACCTCGACGACAAGGCCGCCGAAGCCGACGCACTGGCCGCCCTGGCGGAATGACGGCGTGGGTGCGATGTCATCCTCGCTGAGCGGCGCGACGACCTGCGCCGGTCCCGCGCCGCCCTTGAGCGGGCCCTGCGCGCTCGGCTGCCGGATCGGCGGTGGCGCTGTGGATCGAGCTCCCGCACCCGAGCGCGACCCGCGTCGCCTCGGCGGCCCTCGAGCTCGGCCTCCGGATCTCCTCCGGTCCGCGCTTCACCGTGCACGGCACCGCCGATCGGTGGCTCCGACGGCCCTTCACCCGGGCCGGCCTCGTCGCCGGCTTGCTCGAGGAAGCCTCGCTCCGGGCCGCGGCGCCACCGAACCGGGACCGGCCCGTCTCACGCTGGACGGCCTGAGCTGCCGGGCCATCGGGCGCTCCGACGATGGTTCAGAACCACCGGCTGACGGCTCGGTCGAACGCACCACGGTCCGGAGTGCGGGCGCCGGCCCAGGCGATGATGCCGTCCGGTCGGACGAGCACGGCGCCAAGGCCGAGGTCGTCGAGCGCCGGACCGGTCGCGTACCGGATCCGGTCGGCGTGGTGCGACGCCGCCTCGCGCAGGTGCCCCTCGGCGGTGAAGTCGAGGGCGACGCCGCGGCAGTCTCGCAGCAGCTCGCCGAGGGGGGTGCTGTCGGCCAGGCGGAAGTCTGGCGCGTTGCGGCCGACCAGCGGGTGTTCGCCGCCGAGCTCGTAGCGAAGCGACGTGCCCGAGGTGCGCTCGAAGACGTACGTGGTGCCGTCGTGGGTCTCCAACAGGTCGCGCACCACGGCCTGGACCGCCCGGGAGTGCGGGTCCGGCCGCATGGTCGCCACCTGGGCACGCGACCAGTCGAGCACCCGCGCGCCGATCGGGTGGCGTTCGGCGGTGTAGGTGTCGAGCAGACCTTCCGGCGCGTGCCCGCGCACCGTCGCCGCGAGCTTCCAGCCCAGGTTGACCGCGTCGCCGAGGCCGAGGTTGAGCCCCTGCCCACCGAGCGGGGAGTGGATGTGCGCGGCGTCGCCGGCGAGCAGGACGCGGCCGCGCCGGTAGGTGGTCGTCTGCATCGCCCGGTCGGTGAAGGTCGAGGCGAGGTGCACGTCGCCGAGCGACACGTCGGTACCGGACACGCGGCGCAGCACCGACTGGAGGTGCTCGCGGGTCAGCGGCCGGGAACGGTCGTACGCGCCGCCGTCGAAGTCCATGACGCCGAAGTGTCCGGGCTCGGACATCGTGACGTACATGCCCGCCGGGGTCAGGGCGAAGCCGCGACGCAGTTTCTCCGGATCGGAGAGCGTCGCCAGCGCGAGGTAGCCGGTGAACTGCGGTTCGGTGCCGGCGAAGTCGAAGCCCGTGAGGCGGCGTACCGCACTGCGGCCGCCGTCGCAGCCGACGAGCCAGCAGGCCGGGTACACCTGCTCGCCGGCCCGGGCGGCCACGGTTTCGCCGTCTTGGGTGACGGCCGTGACGGCGACACCCCGCCGGATCTCGACGCCGAGCTTTTCGGCCCGCTCGGCCAGCACCGTCTCCACCGCTTCGAGGCTGGTCATGATGCCGTCCGAGGCCGGGCTGGGCAGCCGGTAGGGCAGCCGGGCGAGGTCGACGTCGGCCGGGTCGAGCATCATCCCGGCGAAGTGGCCGACCGTCCGCGGGGGCGCCGGTTTGTCCGAGACCGGCGTCTCCGGCACTCCCGACGCCGTCAGCAGGGCCGGCAGCATCCCGCAGCGGTACAACGCCTCGACCGACCCGCCCGACAGTCCCCGCATGCCGAGCGGGAAGCTGCGCCACGGGGTGTGCGGCTCCGGCTCCCGTTCGAGGACCAGCACCGAGCAGCCCGCGAGGCCGAGCTCGCCGGCGACGAACAGGCCGACCGGACCGGCCCCCACGATCACGACGTCATGCATGGCAGTTCCCTTCTCGAGGTGTGCCCCGAGACTGGCCACCGCCGCGCACACCAGACGCACATCGCGCGCACACCAGGGTTTTGCCCTGCTACGGACTGGTCAGCGAGGCCGGGTCGGCTTCGGCCACGGCGGTTTCCGCGTCCAGCTCCCAGCCTTGCGCGTACGCTGCGGCGAACTCGTCCTCGCCCGACGCGGCCCGGACCCGGCAGGTGAGCTCGCGGACCTGCGGATCGGTGCGGTCGTGCGCGCCCCGCAGCCGGGCGGCGACCCCCAGCAGCACGGCCGGCTCGTGCCGCCGCCCGAGTGCTTCGGCGAGCGCGGCGGTGTACACCGTCACCAGCGACAGGATCGGCAGGTCGCGGGCGACCAGCGCGGCGGCGTACGCGGCCCGCAGCGCCTTGTCCGCGCCGCCCAGGTCACCCTGGGCCAGGCAGAATGCGGCACGGGCGCCGGCGACCAGGGTGCGGGCGTGGTCCGAGGGGAACGCGGTGTCGCCGGGCAGACCGCGTTCGGCGGCGTCGAGCAGGGCACCGGCCCGGTCCAGGTCGCCCAGCCGCACCCGCAAGTCGGCCTCCCGGGCGTCGACCAGCACCACCATCTCCGCCGACGACGTGCGCAGCGCCCGCTCCCGGGCGGCGCCGATCACCGCCATCGCGCGGTCGGTTTCGTCCCTCCGCACGTGCAGGTCGATCCAGCGCAGGTCGCTGTAGAACTGGTCGCCGAGGCTGAGCGAGCCGAACTCGCCCGCCAGCGTCCGGGCCTCGCGCAGGTCGGCCAGCGCACCGTCGAGGTCGTCGTAGCACCGCAGCTGTGCGCGCATCGGCAGCGTCGCCGCCTGGCCCCAGCGGTCGCCGGCCCGCCGGAAGCCGTCCAGGGCCGCTTCCAGGTGGACGCGCACCCGATCGAGCGCACCGGTGTTCTCGGCGAACTCGGCCTGGAACATGTGGGCCAGCCCGGACAGCCACGCGTCGTCGCCGTCGGCCAGGCGCTGGAAGGCCGGGAGCGCGGTCTCTTCTTCCAGCAGGAAGAGAAGCACCGGGCCGAACACGCGGTAGTGGGCCGGCAGGCGCGGGTGCGCGAGCAGCCGGTCGGCCAGCTCCCGCATCTCCGCCCGGTCGGCCGCGGCTTCCCCGGCGGTGATCCCCGACAGGATGTCCGCTCGGTTGAGCAGGTAGACGGCCCGGGCGCAGTCGCGCTCGGCCGCCGGCCCGCCGCCGGGCACCGCCAGCGCCGCCCCCAGCCAGTGGTCGGCGTCGGCCGTGCGGCCGAACATCTGCCAGTACCAGGTCATGGCGAGCACGAGGGTGATCGCGGCGGCGGCGTCACCGGTGGCGCACAGGTGGCGCAGGGCGGCGATCGTGTTGTCGTATTCGGCGCTGAAGACCTGCATGGCTCGGACCTGGTCGTGGCCGCGCAGCCCGGATTCGTGGCGAGCCATCAGCTCGGTGAAGTGGGCGGCGGCCAGGTCGCGGGCCGTGCCGAGGTCGCCGGAGCCGGTCAGCCGGGCGGTGCCGTACTCACGGATGGTTTCGAGCATGCGGTAGCGGCCGGTGCCGGTCGGCAGCTGCAGCAGTGACCGGTCGACGAGAGCGGCGAGCAGTTCGGGGATCTCGTCGGCGGGCACGGCCGTGCCGGCGCAGACGGCGGCGGCCGAGGCCGGGGTGACGCCGCCGGGCAGGATCGAGATCCGTTCCGCGACGGTGCGTTCGTGCTCGTCGAGCAGCTCCCAGCTCCAGGCGATCACGGCGCCCAGGGTGCGGTGCCGCGGTGGCGCGGTGCGGTGGCCGGTGGTGAGGAGCCGGAACCGGTCGGCGAGCCCGTCGGCGAGGTCGGGCAGGGCCAGCGTGCGCAACCGGGCGGCGGCCAGCTCGAGAGCCAGCGGCAGGCCGTCCAGGCCGCGCACCATGCGCACGATGCCGGGCAGCGTGGTGTCGTCGACGGCGAAACCGGGGCGCACGGCGGCGGCCCGCTCGGTGAACAGGCGCACCGAGGCCACCGCGGCGGCCTGGTCGACGTCGGCGTCCGGCTCAGGCAGTGCGAGCGGGCCCAGCGGCACGAGTGCCTCGCCGTCCACCGCGAAGGGTTCGCGGCTGGTGGCGAGCACCCGCACCCCGGGGCAGCGGGGGAGCAGTGCCGCGACCAGGTGGGCCACGGCCTCGATCAGGTGCTCGCAATTGTCGAGCAGCAGCAAGCTTTCCCGGCCGCCGAGCTCACAGACGAGCACGTCCAGCTCGTCACCCTCGACCCGCCGGTGGACGTCGAACAGCGCGCCGCCCCGAAGCCCGATCCCGGCGAGCACGGCCGGGCCGATCTTCGCCGGTTCGGTGACGGGCGCGAGGTCGACGAAGCAGGCGCCGTCGCGGTATTCGTCCTGGTGGTGGCGGGCGGCTTCGAGCGCCAGCCGGGTCTTCCCGGCGCCACCGGGGCCGAGGACGGTGACCAGCCGTCCGGTGGTGAGCAGGGCGCCGATCCGGGTGAGGTCGTCGTCGCGGCCGATGAAGCCGGTCAGCGGCGCGGGCAGGGTGGACGGCGGGACCCGGCCGGGTTCGGTGGCGGCCCGCCGTCCGGTTTCCGCCGTGCCGGCCGAGGTGTCCAGGAGGCGCAGATGGCGGTCCCGCAGGGCGGTGCCCGGGTCGGCGCCGAGGTCCTCGGCGAGGGTCCGGCGAACCCGCTCGTAGACGGCCAGCGCTTCGGCCTGCCGCCCCTGGGCGGCGAGCGCGTCCATGAGCAGCCCGGCCGCCCGCTCGTGTGCCGGGTGCTCGGCCAGCAACCCGGTCAGCCGGGTGGCGGCCACTTCGGCGCTCCCCAGCGACAGCTCGGCGTCGGCGAGGTCGGCGACCGCCTCGACCGAAACCCGCGCCAACCCGGTCGCCACCGTGGGTGCGACCGCGGCGATCACCGCGGGCTCGGCACCGGCGGGGTCGCCCCACAAGGCGACGGCCTCGGCGAGCGCGGTGCTCGCGCCCTCCGGGTCACCCGCCCGCAGCCGTTCCCGGCCGGCCGCGGTGAGCTGCTCGAAGCGCAGCGCGTCCACGTCGGCGGCGTCCACCGCCAGCCGATAGCCGCCCGCGACCTGCACGATCCCGGCCGGGCGGAGCGTGCGGCGCAGCCGGGACACGAGGGTCTGCAGCGCGGAGGCGGGCCCGGACGGCGGTTCCTCGCCCCAGATCGCGTCGACCAGCACGCCCGGCTCGACCGCGCGGCCCCCGGCGAGCGCGAGCCGGACCAGCAGGCCCCGCAGCCGCGCGCCCGGCACGGGCACGACCACGTCACCACGAGCCACCTCGAACGCTCGCAGCAGCGTGATGCGAAGCCGGGCACCACCGTCCATCCCCCGATCTTCGCGCGCTCGCCCGCGCCACCTCGAACCAGGGCGGCCGTGTCAGCGCCGTGTGCGTCCCGTGTGAGCGGCCCGCCGCAGCCTTGCGCCACGACCACCACGAACCACGGAGGAACCGATGACCGAGACGGACAACGCATGCAGCTGGATCCGGAGCTGGGGCGCTTCGCCCCAGGCCGCCCACGACGGGCTCGGCTCGCTCGACGACCATCCGCCCCTCGCCGACGTGACCCTCCGGCAAGTGGTCCGCGTCGGCGGCGGCGGGCGCCGGGTGCGGATCCGCTTCACCAACGAGTTCGGGACCGGGCCCTTGACCATCGGCGCGGCACAGCTGGCTCTCGCGGCCCCCGGCGGTGCGGTGCGGGCCGGCAGCGAGCGCGTGCTGACCTTCTCCGGCGCCACGGCCGTCACCGTCCCGGCCGGCGCGCCCGTCCTCAGCGATCCGGTCGACATGTCCCTGCCCGCGCTCGCCGAGCTGTCCATCAGCCTCTACCTGCCCGAGCGCGTGGAGACCTGCACCTGCCACGATCCCGCCCTGGACACCGGCTGGACGATCCCGGGCGACGCTGTCGCCGCCCCCACGCTGCCGGAGAACGCCGGGGACCTGCCGGTGCGGGCCCTGATCTCCGCCGTCGAATCAGTCCCCGACGCCCCGGCGAAGGCCATCGTGGTGCTCGGCGACTCCCGCACCGACGGCGCCGGTTCGACCCCGGACACCCACCACAGCTGGCCGGAACTGCTGGCCGAGCGGCTCGAAACCGGGTACGTCGTCAACCAGGGCATCAGCGGCAACCGGATGCTGAACGACGGCATCGGTGCTGCCGCCCTGGCCCGCTTCGACCGGGACGTGCTGGCGACGCCCGGCCTCGGCTGCGTGGTGCTGTCCATCGGCGCGAACGACATCGCCATCTCCTTCGCCCCGCGCGACGACGGTTCCCTCGCCGACTTCCTGAAGATGTTCCCCGGCGCGCCGGTGACGACGGACGATGTCATCGCCGGCCACCGGCAACTGATCGCCCGGGCGCGCGAACGCGGCGTCCGGGTCTACGGCACCACCATCGCGCCCTTCGAGGGCTCGGAGCTGTACACACCGGCAGGCGAGAACGCGCGCCAGACGGTCAACGAGTGGATCCGCACCGGCGGCGCCTTCGACGCCGTGCTCGATTTCGATACCGTCTGGCGCGACGCGGCCCACCCCGGCCGGATCAGGGACGACTTCCACGCCGGCGATCACCTGCACGGCAGCGACGCGGGTTATCGGGCCCTTGCCGATTCCGTCGACCTGTCGCTGTTCAGCTGAGCCGGCCGAGAAGGCCCTCGCCCGCCTCAGCCGCCGGTTACGAAGTCCACCACCGCCTTGCCGAACAGGTCGGGTTCTTCGAGGTGGCCGAAGTGACCGCTGTGCTCCAGCACGACGAGGCTGGACGCGGGGATCAGGTCGGCCAGCTCGTGCGCCCAGCGGACTCCGCAGATCACGTCGAACCGGCCGACGACCACCAGCGCGGGCACAGTCAGCGCACCCAACGCTGCCCGGTCGTCGATCGTGTCCGGTACGAGCTGCGCATCCAGTCCGGAGATGTGCGTGCCACGCACGGCCGCCCTCAGGGGCGCGAACTCCGCCTCCCGGCCCCAGTAGTCGGCGAAGTACGCCGGCATCAGGCCGCGCAGCGCGGCGGTCATTTCGTCGTCGTTCGAGATGGACGCGGTCGCCTGCAGGGCGGGCAGTCCGGGCCGGCCGGCGTTGCGGCGGGCGAACTCCGCGACGGTGCGCTGGGCTTCGGCGCCGTGCTCCGGCCCGGTGACCGGGGCACTTTCGTACAACACCACCCCGGCGACCCGGCCGGGGTGGTGCAGCGCGAAGTACTGCGCGACGAACCCGCCGTGGGGAATGGCCGAGGAGGTGGGCCGTGGCCAGGCCGAGGTGGTCCAGCAGCGAGAGCACGGCGCGGGCGTACCGGTCGCGGGTGTACCCGTGCGGGTGGGACGCCAGCCGCCCTGAGCCACCGGTGCCGATCGGCTCGACGTAGACCATGGTCAGGTGGTCTTCGAGCGCGGGCATCCGGAGGTACGCCCAGTCCACGCCGGGGCCGCCGGGAACGGCGACGCACACCGGCCCGCGGCCGTGCACGTGGTAGCGCTGAAGGATGCCGTCGAGCTCGACGGTGTGGGTGCCGATGTCCATGGGACTTCTCCGATCGCAGGGTGCTGGGACACCGGCACGATGGCCTCGGGGAAGGAAAGTTCGATCCGGCCGGCATGGCGTGCGTCACACCGCGGAGCTCGCGTCGAGACCGGGAAGAATGATCTGGTGACCCCCATCGACATCGAGCTGGCGCAGCGCCCGGGCCGGCAGCGTGAGCGCCCTCGGGACGTTGCTCGCCCGGCATCAGGCCGACCTGCGCGCGGTGGCGCTGAGCATCCTGGGCTACGGCCCGGACGCCGAGGACGCGCTGCAGGACGCCGCGCTGCAGACGTGCGGCGGATCGGCACCCTGCGCGACCCGGCCGCGGCGGGCCCGTGGCTGCGGGAGATCGTCCGCAACGCATGCCTCATGCGCCTGCGCGCCGCTCGCCGGGTCGTGCCGGTCGCGGACCCGAGGCCGCCTGCCGATCTCGCGACCCCGGAACGCGTTCTCGAAGATCACGTGTCACGTGACTGGATCTGCCACGCGACCGACAGCCTGTCCCGGGCGTTGCGGGAGGTGGTCCTGTTGCGCCACTTCAGCGACGTCACGTCGTACGAGCAGATCGCCGCCGCCTGCCGGCTTCCGGTGGGCACGGTGCGCAGCCGGCTGAACCAGGCGCGGACCAAGCTGTCCGAAGCACTGCTGTCCACCACCGACCGGGCGTATGACGACGCCGACGCGCGCAACGCCGCCAGCGCGCGAGAGGCGACCGACGCAGTGGCCGCCGCCCGGCGGGGCGAGTTCGCCGGCGTCGTCGCCGACCGCTGGGCACCGGACCTGCGCATGACCAGCGGTCAGGGTTTCCAGGGCGGGCCGGGCATGGCCGTGGCGGGCATGGAAGCGGACCTGGCCTACGGCGTGCGCCGGCACCTGGTCAACGCCATCACCAGCCGCGACTTCACCGTCTGGGAAATGGCGATGGTCAGCCCGTCGCACGATCCGCGGCACTGCCCGCCGGCCGTGGTGTGGCTGATGTCGCACGACGAAGGTCGAGTCGACCGCCTGCGCCTGTTCTTCCCGGCGAACTGACGAGCACACGGGCCGTCGCCCGTACGGGTTGCGCACCTCGTAAACGAGACGATACGGTGACGTCTCGTCTATTGGCGGATCGCCTACGGCGTCGTCGAGACAGGGGAGTGGCCCGATGAGGATCTTGGTCAGCGGCGCGACCGGCTACATCGGCGGCGCGGTCGCCCGGGTTCTGCGCGACCACGGACACGAGGTGCTGGGGCTGGCCCGGTCCGAGCGCTCCGCGACCGCCCTGCGCGACCGTGGCGTGGTCCCGGTCGCGGGCGACTTCGGCGATCCCGCCGGCTTGTCCGACGCCGTCCGGGCCGCCGACCCGGACGCTGTGGTCAGCACCGCCAGCCTGGGCAACGACGCGAGCACGTTCGCGAAGGACCGTGATGCCGTCAGCGCCCTCCGAGACGCACTGGGTGACGACCGGAGGAAGCTGGTCTTCACCAGCGGCTCGGCGGTGTTCGGCACGTTCAGCGGCGGGGAGGCCACGGAAACCGTCCACGACGAACGCGCGGTCCTCCCGCTGCCGCCGGAGGTGTTCGCGCCGGCTTCGGCCAAGGTGCATCCCGTGCTGGCGCTCGGCTTCGGGGCCGCGATGAAAGCCCGTGTCGAAACCGAGCGCCTGGTCCTCACCGCCGCCGGCGTCCAGGGCATCGTCGTGCGACCGGGGCTGGTCTATGGCCACGGCGGGAGTTTCGATGTTCCGACACTCATCTCGCTGGCCCGGGCGCACGGCCACGGCGTGCACCTGGGCGCCGGCGCGACGATCCAGGGTTACGTGCACATCGACGACCTCGCCGAGCTGTATCGCCTCGCGGTCGAAAGTGCCCCCGCCGGAACGGTTTTGCACGGCGTCGCCGGGGAGGTGACGCTGCGCGAACTCGCGGCCGCGGCGAGCCGGATGATCGGGGCCGCCGGCCGGACCGAGGGGGTCGGCCTGGCGCGGATGCTCGGGATGACCGGGCTCTCGGCGACCGGATTCGGGCTCACCCGCCGCATGCCCACGGGCCTCGCGCGCCGGCTCCAGGCTGTGTTCCCGCCGCCGGCGGGCGCCGGCGCGGGTCTCAGTGTGAGCCTGGGCAAGCGGCTGTCGGCGGAGGCGACGCGGCGGCTGCTGGACTGGTCGCCGCAGCGCCACGACATCCTCGAAGACGTGGAATCCGGCTCCTACGCGGGATTCGGCGCGAACGGTGGTCAGGCGGAAGGCTGATCGCCGATCAGGTGCTCGCGCACCGCCGCGAGCATGCGCTCGGACAGGGGGTCACCGCGGGTGGCCCTGGCGATCGAGAGGGCGCCGACCATCGCCGCGAGTTCGACCAGGACTTCGCGCTCCCGCGCCTCCTCGTCGGCCGGACGGTCGCCGAGCCGGGCCAGGCGTTCCAGTGAGCTGGTGACGCCTTCGCGGTAGCAGGCACGGACCGGGCTGTCCGGAGCGGAGCGGGCGACGTCGGCGCCGAACGCGGTCGTGGCGCAGCCGTGGCCGGGGTCGTCCCGGTTCTGCTCGGACAGGTACTCCGTCACGTAGTTCGCGTGGGCCTCGGCCTTGTCCACACCGCCGGCCAGGAAGCCGTCGAGGAGCGTGTCCTGCTCGTCGAAGGCGGCGGCGCAGGCGGCGGCGAACAGGTCGTCCTTCGATTCGAACTGCCGGTAGAACCCGCCGTGGGTGAGGCCGACCGCTCCCATCACCTCAGGCACGCTGACCTGCGCCATCCCGCGCTCGCGTGCCATCCGGGAGGCCGCCTCGACGACCGCCGCCCGGTTCGCGTCGGCCTGTGCGCGCGAAACACGTCCCATTCCGCTCGTCTCCCATCGCCTTGAGTCCCTTGATCGTACGTCGTTCGATGATGTCCGTCATCTATCTTGCGCCCGTGTTTAGATTGTGTCCATAATCTAAATGGCTCCGTTACGGGAGGCCCTCCGACGAGAGGCAGCACGATGTCCGCGCCCCCAGCCACACCCACCCAGCTCACCGCTCCGAACCTGACGCTCGAAGCGGCCGGCGGAACCACTTACGCCTACCGCCGCTTCGGCAACACCGGGTGCGCTGTGCCGCCGGTGCTGTTCCTGCAGCACTTCCGGGGCAACCTCGACAACTGGGATCCCGCCCTCGTCGACGCCGTCGCGGCCGAGCGCGAAGTCGTCCTGCTCGACAACGCGGGCGTCGGTGGCTCGAGCGGCACGACTCCGCGCACGGTCGCGGCGATGGCGCACGACGCGCTGGCGTTCGCCGACGCCGCCGGGCTCCGGCAGGTCGACGTCCTCGGGTTCTCCCTCGGCGGGTTCGTCGCGCAGGAACTGACGCTCGTCCGGCCGCGGCTCGTGCGCCGGCTGGTCCTCGCCGGGACCGGCCCGGAAGGCGGGCAGGGCATGCACGGCTTCACCGCAGAGGTGCACGCGTCCGCCACCCGGGACGAGCCGACCGGCGAGGACCTGCTTCACCTGTTCTTCGAACGCACGCCGTCGAGCGTCGCGAAGGGGTGGGAATTCGTCGAGCGCATCTTCGCCCGCGACGCCGACCGGGACCAGCCGGTGAGCCTGGCCACCCGGGACGCCCAGCTCGACGCCATCACGGCGTGGGGTGTCCCCGACCCGGTGCGGCTGAACCGGCTGGCCGGTATCACCCAGCCCGTCCTCGTCGCCAACGGAGACAACGACGTCATGGTGCCGACGCCGAACTCCGGGCTGCTGGCCCGGCACCTGCCGAACGCCCGGCTCTCGATCTACCCGGGCGCCGGCCACGGCTTCCTCTTCCAGTACCCGGCCGAGTTCGCCGCCGAGGTCAACGGCTTCCTCGGTTGAACACTCCCGACCGACAAGGAGAACCACGATGAGCCGGCTCATCCTGACCGGCGTCGGCGAGCTCGCCGCGAACACGCGCCTGGCACCCGACACGGAAGTCGTCGTGGGCGACGAAGACGTGCTGCTCCGCATGGAAGCCGCACCGATCAACCCCGTCGACCACCTCTTCGCCCACGACGTCTACGCCGTCCGGCCCCGGCTGCCCAGCGCGCTCGGCGCCGAAGGAATCGGTCGTGTCGTCCGGGGTGGCCCGGACGCCGACCCGGCGCTGACGGGCCGGCGGGTACACGTCCTCGGCAGCTGCGACCAGGGCGTGTGGGCGGACACGGTCGTCGTCCCCGCCCGCAACGTGGTCACCGTGCCGGACGACGTCGACGCGCTGCAGCTGGCGATGGCGGGGATCAACCCCATCGCCGCCCAGGTCATGCTCACCCGCTTCGCCGACCTCGCACCCGGCGACTGGGTCGGGCAGACGTTGGGCAACTCCGCGGTCGCCCGCTGCGTGAGCACCCTGGCGAAGAGTGCGGGCGTGCGCACGCTCAGCGTCGTGCGCAGCGAGAAAGCGGCCGAGCAGGCCCGGGCCGCGGGCGCCGACCTGGTCCTGCTCGACGGGCCGGACCTCGCCGATCGCGTCGCCGCGGCGCTCGGCGGCAGCGAGCTGCGCCTGGTGTTCGACGGTGCGGGCGGGACGGCCCCGGCCGCGCTCGTGACCGCGCTGGAGTTCGGTGGCACGATCGTCGGCTACGCGTCCCTCACCGGGGAACCACCGTCAGTTCCCTTGGGTCCCCTGGTGTTCGGCGAACTCGCCGTGCGCGGGCTGTGGGTCACCAACTGGTTCCGGCACGCTCCCCGCGCCGAGGTCGCCAAGGCCGTCGGCGAGATCGTCGACCTCATCGCCCGCGGTGTCCTCACGGTGCCGGTCGACTCCACCCATCCGCTCGAGCGCCACGAAGAGGCGTTCGCCCGCGACGCCGCACCCGACCGCGCCGGAAAAGTGCTGTTCACCTTCGACAACGAGAAAGCTTGAGGAACGACGTGTCTGCTTACCGTGCTTACGAAGTGACGGGAACCGGCGACTTCGCCTTCGTCGAACGAGATTTGACCGAGCCGCTGCCCGGCCAGGTCCGGATCCGGGTCGAGGCCTGCGGCGTGTGCCACAGCGACGCCCTGGCCGTCGGCGGTCTGCTGCGGCCGGACGCGGCGTCGCCTATCGTGCCCGGGCACGAGATCGTCGGGGTGATCGACGCCGTCGGAGCCGGCGTGACCGCCTGGCACCCCGGCGACCGCGTGGGAGTCGGATTCCTGAACGGCCACTGCGGTGAGTGCGAATCCTGCCGGCGCGGCGATTTCGTCAACTGCGCCGCCCAGCCGCTCACCGGGACCACTGTGGACGGTGGCTACGCCGAAGTCGCGTTCGCCAGGGCCAGCGGGCTCGTCCGCATCCCCGACGGCCTCGACCCGGTCGACGCGGCGCCCCTGCTGTGTGCCGGGCTGACGGTGTTCAAGGCCCTGCTGCAGAGCGACGCCCGGCCCGGCGCGCTGGTCGCCGTGCACGGCATCGGCGGCCTCGGTCACCTGGCCGTCCAGCACGCGAGCAAGCTCGGGTTCCGGGTGGCCGCGATCGCGCGGGGCACCGCCAAGGCCGAGCTCGCCGCGGAACTGGGCGCCGACCACTACATCGACGCCACCGCCGAGGACGCCGCGGCGGCGTTGCGCGAGCTCGGTGCCGCGGCCGCGATCATCGCCACCGCGGCCGACAGCCCCTCCGTGGGGCCACTGGTCGCCGGACTGGCACCGCGGGGCCGGATGATCGTCGTGGGCGCAGGCTCGGAGCCGATCCCGGTCAGCTCGACCGATCTCATCTTCGGCACCCGGACGATCGCCGGCAGCCTGACCGGGACGTCCGTCGAGAACGAGGACAACCTCGTCTTCAGCCTGCGGCAGGGCATCCGTTCCCGGAACGAGGTCCTCCCCCTGGCCGAGGCCCCGAAGGCCTTCGAGCGCATGATGTCCGGGCAGGCCCGGTTCCGCGTGGTGCTGGACGTGCGGTCCCGATGACCGATTTGCTGAACCGGGTGCTCGCCGCGTACGGCGGACTGGACCGGTGGAACGAGCTCACGTCGCTCAGCGCCCGCGTGCGTGGCGGGGGCGGTCTGTGGGCCCTCAAGAACCAGGAAGGCGTGCTCGACGACGTCGTGACGCGGGTGGACCTCCACCGCCAGTTCGCCAGCACGTCGCCCTTCGGGGCGCCGGGGGTGCGCAGCTCGGTCACCGCCGGGCGCGTCGCCCTCGAAACCGAAGCCGGGGTGGTCCTCGAAGAGCGCAGCCAGCCGCGGCGGAGCTTCGACGGGCACGACCTCACGACGCCGTGGGACCGGCTGCAGCTGGCGTACTTCAACGGGTACGCGATGTGGACCTACCTGACCGAGCCGTTCTCTTTCACCTGGCCGGGAACCCGGGTCGAGGAACTCGGCGCGTGGCAGGAGGACGACCACACCTGGCGGCGGCTCAAAGTGCGGTTCCCCGACGGCCTCGCGGTGCACAGCGAGGACAACCTCTACTACGTCGAGGAAAGCGGGCTGATCCGCCGGCACGACTACGTGTCCGAGGTACTCGGTCCGGACGCCGCGCCGGCCGCGCACTACATCGACGGGCACGAAGAAGTCCAGGGCATCGTCGTGCCGACCCGGCGGCGGATCCACCCCGTCGGCCCGGACGGCCACGCGGTCGAGGAGACCGTCATCGTCTCCATCGACCTCGACGAGATCAAGTTCGCGTGACGGGCCCGGGGACGGCCGGTGGGCCGTCCCCGGCCGGTCACCCGCGGACGGTGCCGAGGGTGGTGTCCAGCCAGTCGAACATCGTCTGGTGGGCGCGGAACATGGCACCCATGTGGCAGTGTTCGCCGGCGCCTTCGGTGTCGCTCAGGGTGACCAGCGTCGTGGGGGCGTTGACCAGGGCGTCCCGCACCAGCTGCGGCTGGCCCTGCAGAAAGTGGTCCTGGTCGGCGTCCATGACCAGCGTCGGGGCCGTGATCCGGTCGGCGATCCCGCTCAGGGTGTAGTCACGGGTGCCGCGGATCAGATCACCGAAGGAGGCCGCGCCCATCGCCCACACGCCGTTGTGCAAGGCCCAGCGCAGCTGAGTGCTGACCCCGGTCAGCAGGGTCAGCACCGGAACGGCGACGTCGTCACGCTTCTCGTGCAGCCAATCCCCGAGGAACGGCGGAACAGCCTTGGCGAAGGCGGCGTGGAAGTCGTGGATGCCGTCGTCGAGGATCAGCGCGGCGATCCGGTCGTCGAACGCGGCGGCCCGGGCGACCAGGTAGCCACCCAGGCTGTAGCCGAACAAGGCGACCCGGTCGTCGGCGATCTCCGGTCGCCCGAGCGCGTAGTCGAGCACCGGGGTGACCACTGCTTCCCAGTCGGGCCGGAACACGATCCCCTGCCGCCGCAGCACCGCGCCCTGCCCGGGGCCGTCGTAGGCGAGGACGTTGTAGCCCCGGCGCAGCGCGGCCGCAGCCACGGCGAAGTACGACTCCTCCAGCGTGGAGTCGTACCCGCTGGTGTAGACGACGGTGGGCCGGGCCGCGCCCGAATCGTCAACCAGGAACAGATAACCCGGCAAGGTGGTGTCCTCATAGGGGATTTCCACAGCGTCGACCGGTGTGTCGAACAACGCGGTCGCGCGGACGAACGTGTCGCGGGAACGCGTGGAAAGTTCCGTCACCTCCGGGTCGTCGGCGGGGTGCTCGCGGAGGAAGAACTCCGCGGTGCGGTAGTAGTTCGACGCCCGCAGCAGCGCCTCCCGCGCGCTCACGCGATGCCCTTCGGCCAGGGAACGCTCGCCGATCACCTCGGCACGCTCGGCGGTCTTCTTCCACTCCGCGTGCCAGGCGGCTTCGTCACCGTCGGCGATCCTCGCCGCGGTGGCCAGGACCTCGCCGAGATCGGATCCGCCGTAGTTGGCGAACCCGGCGGCGCGCAGGGTCTCGAAGGAGAAGGACTCGTTGTCGAACAAGAAGCGCACGGCGACCTCCGGGATTTGTCGATACGGCCCTGTACCGTCTCGACAAGACGCTATCGGCCGAGTGCTCGACACGCAACCGTTCCGTCTCGTGCTAGCGTCGGCCGATGAGCGACCCCGTTCCCCCCGGCGCCCGGCGGCGCGCACCCGGCGGGCCGGTCCTGCAGGACGACGTCACCGCCGCGCTGACGGAGGCCTTCTTCGCGGAGCTCGCCGCCGTCGGCTACGGAAGGCTGTCGCTCGAAGCGGTGGCCAAACGCGCCGGCGCGGGCAAGGCGGCCATCTACCGCCGATGGCCCGCCAAGCGCGACATGGCCGTGGCCCTCGTTTCCCAGGTGGCGACGCGGGCGATCACGGTCACCGACACCGGCACCCTGCGGGGCGACCTCCGCGCGTTCCTCCAGGACGCGATCGACGCCCTCAGCCACCCCCAGGCCCGCCGCATCGTGCCCGACCTCCTGGCCGAAACGATGCGCGACGCGGAGCTGGCCGAAGCGTTCGCGGAGTCCGTCCGCGAACCGCGGCGCCACAACGCCGCGCAGCTCCTGCGCCGGGCAGCCGACCGCGGCGAGCTCCCGAAAGACTTCGACCTCGAAGTCGGACTCGACCTCTTGGCCGGGCCCCTCTACTGGCGGGTCGCGGTGGTCCAGTTGCCCAACCAGGAGGACTACGTCGAGCGGCTGCTCGACCACATCGTCCGCTCGCTGGGTGGGCACTGCCCGGCATAGGCCATTTCCCGTTGCCGCCCGGGACGACCTCTCTCGGCAACTTGCGCAGCAGCTTTGTCCCCTCGCATGGCGAGGTGCTCACGAGACGATCCCGGAGGGCGGCCTTGAAGATCGCCGCCAAGATTCCGTGGATCACGTGAACCGTCGCCGGTGCCAGCGTGCGCGACAGCTGAGTCACCCATGCCTGGATCTCACTCGGACGGATCGAAGCTAGGCGGCGATCCCCGAAATGGCTGTCCACGTGCCGCCGCAGGTGGGTCTCGACCTTTGCCTGGGTGGAAATCGTGGGCAGCGGCATCGTGGCGGTCTTCGTGCAGCCCGCGGACGTGCGGGGTCGCGCCAGCGGGCGAGACCTATGTCGACCCCATCGATGAGGCGGCGTCGGCGTTGATGATCGAGCTGTGCCGATCCAGGTGATCACAAGGTCGTGCACGGCTGGCGTCCGGCGGGGGTGTTGGCCTACTTGATGGGCCCGGGGATCGCGGAGGTGCACCGCAATCCGCGGGTGATCGGACGCCGGGCGGGGTTACGTGTGCATTGCTCGGTCCGGCTCACGGCGACGGATGCGAGGTTGGCGGACGAGCAGTGGGCGGTGATCGCCCGAGAGCTGCTCGACGATGCCGGGATCGCCGACGACCGCGCGGACCCGTTCGGGACGCGCGCGATCCCGGAGATGAAGTCGACCACCGGGTCGACACCGAGCTCGGCCGCTGCTCGCCCGGCGCGCACGCCTGGTTGTCGAGCCGAGCGGCATCGGGCGGTCGTTCCTTCCTGGAGCAGGGTGACGCGAGGGTCGACCGATTCGCGATGGGAGCGACCGGCATCGTGGTCCGGTGCTCGTCGTCGGGTGCCGAGGCGGCCGCCTGATGGGCCTCGCAAGGCTGGTCGACCCTGCCCGTACCGACGCGCAGCGAGGACCTGCTGCGACCAGGCTCTATGAGGCCACCGCCCGCTCGGTGCGCCCCCAGCGGCGGTGTCGCCCGGAGGCCGACAGATCAACGCCAGGGCACCGACACGTCGATGATCGCCGCTCAGTGGAACATCGCGACCGGGCCGTCGCTGATCTGCCAGGTGGCGGTGCTGGTCGGTGCCGGAGCCTGCGGCCCGCCGATGCCCGCCGCCGGGGCGACCTCGTGCGGGCTGGAGGGCTTCGACCTCCGGCCGATCGGCTCACGAGGTGCGTATGGGTACTCCGGGGCGCCACCCGAGCCGACGCGAGAGGCCGAGCCCGCTCGTGATGACGGAGGGGAGAACGACGGACGGCCGCGCCGAGCCTGCGCGGAACACCACCGACAGGGCGGCCACGACCCGACCCTCCTTGTCCATGACCCGAGTCGCGACCGAGTCCGCGTCGTCGGTGAGCTCGCCCCGGACGATGGCGTAGCCCGACTTGCGGCACGCTGCCAGTGCCCTGCGCAGCGACCTCGGGTCGGTCACGGTCCGAGTCGTGTGCTTGGGCAGCGGGCCCTCGAGCACCTCGTCGAACAGCGACCCGCTCGCGTGGCTCAGCAGTACCTGGCCCACCCCGGAGCAGTGCAGCGGGAGCCGCCCGCCGACCTGCGACACGAGTCCGACCGCCTGCGGGGCGGACATCCGCTCGAGGATCACCGCCTCGCGCCCCTCGACGATGGCGAGCTGCACGTGCTGGTTCAGGGCCGTGTAGAGGTCCTCCATGAACGGCCTGGCCATCGTGCGCAGCGACTCCGTGAGAGGGGCGAGGGTTCCCAGCTGCCACAGCCGAAGACCGACTACGAACCGTCCGTCCGGACGCCGATCGAGCGCGCCCGTGCTCACCAGTTCGAGCACCAGCCGACGGGCGGTGGGGTGGGGCAGGCCCGTCCGTCGCGACAGCTCCGCGAGGCTCAGCACCGGGGCGTCGGGGGTGAAGGCGAAGAGCAGTTCCAGCAGGCGTGAACCGACCGTGCGTCCGGGTTCGCTAGTTCTGGGCACGCAGGCCGGCCCCCTCGCCGTGTCGAACGACTACGGGCCGCTCGATGTTCGTTGAATGACACATCGCTCGTCGGACCCTACTCCGCCGCGTCAAGCTGCCGACATCGAGACAACCTGTCGCCGGCCGAGCCGCAGGCGCACCCAAGCCGCACGAGGAGCCCTCACATGACGCGCACCGCCGAAACCCCGAGGATCGCCGTCCTGGGGGGCGGGATCGGCGGTCTAGCGACTGCGGTCTGCCTCCGGCGACGAGGGCTCGACGTCACCGTGTACGAGCAGGCCGAGCGGGTGGCCGAGGTCGGTGCCGGCCTGGTGGTGGCACCCAACGCGGCACGCGTGCTCCGCCGGATCGGCGTGCTCGAGGGGTTGCGCGACCGCGCGGTCCGGCTCGAGACCGGCTGGGAGTTCCGACGATGGCAGGACGGCCGGGTGCTGTCCGCGGAGGAACTCGGCACCACGTGCGAGCGGCTCTACGGCGAGCACACCTACACGGTCCACCGAGCGGACCTGCTGGCCGCGATCCAGGCGCAGGTCCCGGCCGAGGCCGTCGTCCTGGGCCACAGGTGTGTCGGGCTCACGCGCGTCGGCGAGCTCACCCGGCTCGAGTTCGATGGCAGGCCCCCGGTCGAGGCGGACGTGGTCATCGGCGCCGACGGGGTCCACTCGACCGTTCGCAACGCCCTCTTCGGCGTCTCGCGGGCGACGGACTCCGGCATCTGCGCGTTCAGGGCCCTGGTGCCCGCGGACCGGGCGCCGGAGTTCGCGCGACGCCCCGCCCAGACGCTGTGGATCGGTCCCGACCGCCACCTCGTGCACTACCCCGTCTCCGGCGGCGCGTCGGTCAACCTCGTCGCCTTCGCCCCCGCCGGCGACGACGCCACCGAGTCGTGGACCGCGATGGCGACGACGGACGAGCTGCTCGCGGAGTTCGGGGGCTGGGACCCGCGACTGACCGACCTCGTGCGCTCCGCAGGCGTCCCGGGCCGCTGGGCGCTCCTGGACCGTGAGCCCCTGCCGCAGTGGTCGGAGGAGGGGGTGACGCTGCTGGGCGACGCCGCCCACCCGATGTTCCCGTTCTTCGCGCAGGGGGCCGCGCAGGCGATCGAGGACGCGGCCGTGCTGGCCGGCTGCCTGGCCGACGGCCTGGCCGACCCGTCCGCGGCGCTGCGCCGGTACGAGGGTCTCCGGATACCCCGCACGGCGCGGCTGCAGGAGGCGAGCCACGGGCGGGCCGAGATCAACCACCTTCCCGACGGTCCCGAGCAGCAGGCGCGTGACCGCTGCTTCTCCGAGGAGGACCCGTTGCTCGCCAACGGGTGGATCTACGACTACGACCTCGAGTCGGTTCTCGCCGAGAGGTTGCCCGCGTCGTGAGGTTCACCCACGAGAACCTGAGGCAGCGCGTCGTCTTCGCACCGGGCTCCTCGCCCGAGGCGACGGTGGCGGAGGTCCACTCTCTCGGTGCCGACCGCGTCATGCTGATCGCGTCGAAGCGTGAGGCGCCGCAGGCCGACCCGATCGCCGCGAAGCTGCCCGTGGTGCTGCGTCACGAGGAGGTCGTGATGCACGTCCCCACCGACGTCGCCACGCGGGCGATCGCGGCTGCGGCTCACAGCGACGCCGACGCCGTGGTCACCGTCGGCGGCGGCTCCACCACCGGGCTCGGAAAGGCGGTGGCGAGAGCCACCGGTCTGCCGATCGTCGCGGTGCCGACGACATACGCCGGCTCGGAGGCGACCGACGTGTGGGGCCTGACCGACGGGGCGACCAAGACCACGGGCACCGACGAGACGGTCCTGCCCCGCTCGATCGTCTACGACGCCGCCCTGTTGACCTCGCTCCCCGCCGACACCGCGGTCGCCAGCGGACTCAACGCGCTGGCGCACTGCATCGACTCGATGTGGGGCCCGCGCGTCGATCCGATCGATCGGGTTCTCGCGGCGGAGGGGATCCGCGCCCTGGCAGCGGGCCTGAACGTGGTCTGCGGCGGGCCCGCGGGCAGCCCGCCGGACAGCCTCGACGGGATCGAGCAGACGTTGTACGGCGCCTACCTGGGTGCGGTGGCGTTCGCGTCGGCGGGCTCGGGACTGCACCACAAGATCTGTCACGTCCTCGGCGGGATGTTCACCCTGCCGCACGCACAGACCCACGCGGTCGTCCTGCCCCACGTGCTGGCGCTCAACGGGCCGCACGCGCCCCAGGCGGCGGCACGGATCGCCGCCGCCCTCGACTGCGCCGACGCCGGCACCGGCTTGGCCGCGCTGTACGCGACCGTGGGCGCGCCCACCGCGCTGCGCGACTACGGCATGCCGGAGGCGGGCATCGCCGCGGCGATCCCGGCCGTGCTCGCGGCCGTTCCCGCGAGCAACCCCGCGCCGATCACCGACGACGTCATCGCCGCGCTGCTACGCGCGGCCTGGGAAGGAGCCCCCGCATGACAGGCAGTCTCGCTCGCGACCCCGGCGCCCCGGCCGGGGCAGGCGCGCCACCCGCTCCCTCCGCCCGGCAGGAGGCCGTCGAGGCACGCCTGACCGAGGCAGTGGTCTCCTCCTTCGACGCGTGCCCGGACCAGCGACTGAGGTTCCTCATGCAGTCGCTCGTCACCCACCTGCACGCCTTCGTCCGCCAGGTCAGGCTGACCGAGGCGGAATGGAGCGCGGCGATCGACTTCCTGACCCGGGCCGGTCACATCACCGACGACGTGCGCCAGGAGTTCATCCTGCTCTCCGACACCCTCGGGGTGTCGATGCAGACCGTCAACGTGAACCACGAGGCCTACGAACACGCCACAGAGGCCACCGTCTTCGGGCCGTTCTTCGTCGACGACAGCCCCGAGGTCCCCCTCGGCGGCGACCTCGCGTTCGGTGCGCCGGGCGAACCCTGCTGGGTCGAGGGAACCGTCCGCGGCACGGACGGCATGCCGCTCGCCGGGGCGCGCGTGGAGGTGTGGGAGGCCGACGAGAACGGCATGTACGACGTGCAGTACGCGGCAGCCGAACGCGCCGCCCGCGGGCACCTGTTCACCGACGGCGGCGGGGGCTACCGGTTCTGGTGCCTCACCCCGACCCCGTACCCGATCCCCGACGACGGTCCCGTGGGCCGGATGTTGTCGGCCGTCGGCCGTTCCCCGCTGCGCGCCGCCCACCTGCACTTCATGGCGAGCCACCGCGACGCGCGCACGCTGGTCACCCACATCTTCCCCGAGGGCGACCCGGTCGGCTGGAAGGACTCGGTCTTCGGCGTCAAGCAGTCCCTCATCACGCCGTTCCGCCGTCAGCAGGCCGGAGCGCCGACTCCGGACGGCCGCCGCGTCGAGGGCACCTGGAGTCGGGCGCGCTTCGACATCGTCCTCGCGCCGGCGGAGACCCCCACGAGTCCGCTGACCGGCGACACCGACTCGCGGTGACACCCCCACCCCAGCGAAAGGTCATCGACCATGATCGAGGCAGGAACCCGCGAACGCGCCCGCGTGGCAGAGGCCGAGGCGCAGCGTTGCGCGGCGATGGAGGCGGGCGACCTGGAGGCGCTCCGCGACCTCCTCGACCCCGACCTGCGGTACGGGCACACCAGCGGTGTGTGGGACACCAGGTCGGGGTACCTGGCGAAGTTGGCCGACGGGCGGCTGGAGTACCACTCCGCCCGCTCGCGGGTCGACGGGCACGTTGTCGCCGGATCCGCGAACCTGCTGTGGGTCGAGGTGACCGCGGAGGTGAGCACGCCCGCCGGGCGCCGTCTCATGCGCAACTGCTGCCTCACGGTCTGGCTGCCGCACGACGGCCGGTACCGCATGGTCGCCCACCAGCCCACGGTTCTCACTGCGGAGCGGTAGCCGCCGCGCCCGGCCGCGGGTCCATTCTGATGTTCTTTCAACGAACATGCTGACGCGGTCCAGCGATGTCGTCGGTCACTGTGATGCCGTTCTCTCCGGCAGTCCCGCGACTACGCCAGACCCGCAAGCACGCATTCGAGAAGAAGGCTGTAACTCAATGGTCGAGTACCGATTCCGCACCCCCAGGATGACGCCGGAGTCGCGAGGCGGGTCCGCTCCGAACCCGGTCCGCGGTGTCGAGGACGGAATGATCATCGAGCGGGACGTCCGGGTCGAGACCCGGTACGGCGACGGCGTGTACCTCGACGTCTTCCGCCCGGACTCGGACCGGCCGGCCCCGGTCCTACTCAGCTGGATGCCCTACGGCAAGCACAACCCCCTTCCCATCCAGAGGATCTTCCCCGACTCCGGGGTGAGGGACGAGTGGACGTCGCGGCACACCGCCTTCGAGTGCCCCGACCCTGTCTACTGGACCCGGCACGGGTACGCGGTCGTGCTCGTCGATCTCCCCGGAACGTGGAACTCCGAGGGCCGCGCCACCTACTGCTCCCCCGAGGAGGCGGAGGCCTTCTACGACCTCATCGAGTGGGCGGGGACCGAGTCCTGGAGCAACGGCAAGGTGGGCCTCTCCGGGGTCTCCTACCTCACCGTGATGCAGTGGCGCGTCGCCGAGCTCGACCCGCCCCACCTGGCCGCCATCAACCCCTACGAGGGGTGGACCGACACCTACCGCGAGGTCGTCCGGCACGGGGGGATCCCGTCGAGCTGGTTCTGGCCCTACCTCTGGGACCGCTGGGGGGCGAGCCGTACCGAGATCGAGGACCTCGAGGCCGAGACCGCGGAGCACCCCTTCTACGATGACTTCTGGCGCAGCAAGACGGCACTCCTCGAGAAGATCAGGACCCCCGCCTACGTCGTCGCGAGCTGGAGCGACCAGGGCCTGCACACGCGCGGCACTCTAGAGGGCTACAAGCGGATCTCCTCCAGCGAGAAGTGGCTCGAGGTCCACGGACGCAAGAAGTGGGCGTACTACTACGACCCGGAGAGCGTCGAGCGGCAGCGCACCTTCTTCGACCGCTACCTCAAAGGGGTCGACAACGACCTCTCGTCGTGGCCCCGGGTCCGGCTGGAGGTCCGGCGCGGCCTCGACGACGGTGACGTCCGCGCGGAGAGCGAGTGGCCGGTGCCGGGGACCGACTACCGCCGCCTCCACCTCGACGCCACCCGCTCGACCCTGAGCTGGGAGACACCGGCGGAGGAGGGGGTCGTCACCTACGACGGCGCCGGCAGCGGCCCCGGCGCCCACCGCGCCGTATTCGACCTCACCTTCGAGGAGACCACGGAACTGGTCGGCCACATGTCAGCGACCCTGCACATGTCGGCCGACACCGAGGACATGGACGTCTTCGTGTCCCTGTGGAAGATCGACGCAGGCGGGCGCCCGATCACCTTCTCGCACTACGGGAACTTCGAGGACGGACCGGTCGCGCTGGGGTGGCTCCGGGCCTCGCACCGCGAGCTGGACCACGAGCGGTCCACGCCCCACCAGCCCGTGCTGGCCCACCGCCGCGCGCTCACCCTGAAACCCGGCGAGCCCACGCGCCTCGACATCGAGGTGCTGCCGTCCGCGACGACGTTCGCCCCCGGCGAGCGACTCCGTCTCGTCGTCCAGGGCACCGACGCCAACCACTATCCCAAGCCGAAGGTCTATGCCCGCCACGAGGAGACCCTCAACGAGGGCGACCACGTGATCCACACCGGCGGCGAGCACGACTCGTACCTGCTCGTGCCGGTCCTCCCGCCGGCTCCCGAGCGCGACTGACCGTGGTCGGCGCCGCGTGACCCACGGGCCGACCTCCACTCCCCGGGGCGCGCGCCAGGCGCCCGTACAGCTCCAACGGGCACCACAGCCCGGATCTCCCCCTCTCCCGAAGTCCGTCCTGCCGTCGGGCAGGACCCGGCGAAAGGACCAGCGTGTCCGCCCACCTCCCGGCCGCCAGGCCCACCACCGACCGAACGAGTCCCCGCCGCGTCGCGGCGGCGACCTTCATCGGCACCGCCATCGAGTGGTACGACTTCTACATCTACGGCTCCGCCGCGGCGATCGTGTTCGGGCCGCAGTTCTTCACCAACCTCCCTCCGACCGCCGCGCTGATCGCCTCCTTCGGAACCTTCGCCGCCGGGTTCGTCGCTCGACCCCTCGGGGGCATCCTCTTCGGGCACTTCGGCGACCGCCTGGGCCGCAAGCGGTCGCTCGTCATCTCCCTGCTCATCATGGGTCTGGGCACCTTCTGCATCGCCCTGCTGCCGACCTATGCCCAGATCGGGGTCGCCGCGCCCATCCTCCTGATCGTCCTGCGGCTGGTGCAGGGTCTCGGCGTCGGAGGCGAATGGGGCGGCGCCGTGCTGATGGCCAGCGAGCATGCGCCTGCCGGGAAGCGGGCGCTCTTCGCCTCCTTCCCCCAGATGGGCATCCCGGCCGGGATCATCGGCTCCAACCTGGTGTTCCTCCTGACCACGCTGGTGCTCGGGTCCGAGCGCTTCCTCGCCTGGGGCTGGCGAATCCCCTTCCTGTTCAGCTCCCTGCTGGTGATCGTGGCGCTGTTCATCCGGATGCGGCTGGAGGAGAGTCCCGAGTTCGAGGCGACGAAGGTGCGCGGCAACGTCCGGCGCCTCCCGATCCTCGACGTGGTCACACGCCACCCCCTCACCATCCTCCTGGGCGCCGGCGTCTCGCTGGCACCCTCGGTGATCGGGTATCTCTTCTCGGTCTATCTGCTCTCCCACGGCACCCAGATCGGTATCCCGCAGCGCACGATGCTGCTGCTCATCACCGCAGCCGCTGCCGTGTTCCTCCTCGCCGTGGTCGTGGCAGGGCGGTTCGCGGACCGGGTGAGCCCGTACCGCATCTTCATCGTCAGCAGTGGGGCGGCCGCCGTCGCGATCGCCCCCGCCTTCACGCTGTTCGACACCGCGACCGTCGCCGGGGCTCTCGCGGCCCTGGTCGCACTGACCGTGTGTCTCGGCCCCATGGTCGGCGTCCAGGGGATCATCGTCACCACGATCTTCCCCGCCAGCATGCGCTACTCCGGCGCGTCACTGGCCTACCAGCTCGGATCCGTCGTCGGCGGTGGCCTCACCCCGGCGGCGGCCACGGCGATCTACGCCGCCAGCGGCAGCACGACGGCGATCGCCGCCTACGTGGGGGCCATGGCCCTCGTCAGCCTGGTGTGCGTCGCGCTGCTGCCAGGTGTCGCGCGCCGCACCACCGACGCGGTCCGCGAAGCCCGCCAGGCGGGATAGCCGTTGCGTCACCACGCCGTACACGAAGCACCATTCCGACGTGTCACGTCGGGAACTCCAGCCCTCACGGCGAAGATCTCGAACCGAGCAGCCCTGAGCTAGCATCTAGCCCCAATACCGTTCAGTTAGAGTGACACTGGTGTAGTTTTCCGGCCATGCCTCGTGCT
>NZ_BAABGT010000115.1:0-47150 GCF_039541715.1 Pseudonocardia xishanensis | reverse complement strand
CCCACAGCTCCAGTCTCCTTGCTAGATCAGGAGCCTCTCCACCGGCCAGGACGGTTCAGAGTGCCAAGTCGGTGGTGCCGCCCACGAGGTGACCAGTGAGGCCTCGGCATCGGTCAGCGGGGCGATACGGCGGAGGCCGTCGAGCTCCTTCTCGGCCATACCGCCCAGGACGAGGATCCCGGTTCGGGAGGCCATGCCGCGGGCTTTCGCCCGATCCGCCTCGGTGGGGAGGGCTTCAAGGTCGTCGAGTGAGTGGGGCACCTGCACGGAGACCACCCCGCGGTGGCGGTTGAGCCGGGTGATCCGGTCCGACCGCTCGACCAGACCGGGTGCCACGCGCAGCGCGCGCCAGAGCTCGTCCTGGATCTGCACGACGTTGCGGCGTCGACCTTGTGCGGCTCCGGCGTCGATGACGCCGGCCGACCAGGCCCAGGCGCAGAGCATGGCGGCGGCGATGGCGTCGTCGTCCTCGTCGTCGAGCAGGGAGAGATCGAGGGACAGGGCGGGGGAGTCGAGGTCGGGGCTGACTGTCGAGGCTCGGTCGAAGATCCCGCGCAGGCTGCCTTCACAGAGCAGGCCCAGTGTGTTGATCAGGTCCCGTGCGACGACGAGGAAGCCCTGGGCGTCGGTGGACGCGGTGATCCGGACGAGGTCCTCGGTAGGCGCGGTCAGGACGTGGAGGATGTCGGGGATCAGCGGCTGGCTCGTGCCGCGAACGCCGACGACGAGGTCGAGGGCGGCGCCGAGCAGTCGGCGTTCGGTGACGGTGATCTCGCCGCGTCGGACGATCATGGTGAGCGCTTCGAGCAGCGAGAGGCGGCGGGCTCTGATCGTCTCGTCGATCCGGTCCCGTTCGCGCTCGTTCGCGAGGCCCTGAGCTGCGGCGAGAGGCCCTGCGTCGAGCGGGTTGAGCGTGTGCGCGCCGCGGCCGATGCGCCACACCGACCCGCCGAGTGCGTCGACGAGGTCGCTGTACTCGCCCTTCACGTCACCGGGAATCACAGCGGTCATGCCGAACCCGACCAGCCCGACGACGAGCCGCTTGGTGATCGACGACTTCCCGATCCCGGGCTGGCCCTGCACCCAGACCCCGGTGTTGGACACCAGCCCTGTGCGGAGCCACTCGGCCGGGTCCAGGCCGACGGGTTCGGAGGTGTGCAGGTGTCGGCCGATCGGAACGCCCTGCACGACGGCCCCGGACGACACCGCGAACGGGTAGAGGCCGCACACCTGGCTGGTGGTCGCGGTGTAGCGGGCAGCGGTCTCGACGTTGGCGGCGCGGCCGCCCTCGCGAATCGGCCAGCCCCAGCGGCGGGGGACGGAAGTCATCGGTGCTCCTCGTATTCAGCGGTGGCCGCGGCGAGCGAGATGGACGGGTTCGAGTCCGACACCGAGAGCGACTGCGAAGGCGGCGGCTTGGCTGCCTCGCAGACGGCGGAGGCGGATCTTGGCCTGGCCGGCGCGGGTCTCGACGTCGCTGACGGCGGCGGCGAGATCGTCGGGATCGACGACCGTGGTGGTGACGTAGACGCTGAAGCGCCCGAGCCCGGCACCCTCGGCTTCCTCCCGGGCGGACTGGAGGGCGCGGTCGCGGTCGTCGCGGTCGCGTTGGGTCTCGTCTCGACGGGTGCGCTCCGCCCAGGCTCGGCGGACCTGTCCGCTGGTGATCTCGGCTTCAACCTTGGCCGCGGCGTCCTGCGCGTCGTAGGGCTCGTAGAGGACGGTGACTCGCCGCGGGTAGGGGCCGGGCGCCAAGAGCGGGGTGAGGACGTGCGCGCTCACGGCTTGCCGGGGTGCCTCCCGCATCCCCCAGGTGACCGAGAGCCCGGAGTCGTGGCGGTAGTCGTCCCAGGTCTCCGATGCGGCGATCGGTCCAGCGGCCGACCAGTTGTCGACGAGGGAGCGGTCGGTGCTGAGGTCTCGCCGGGCGGCGGGGTCGAACGCGGCGCGGATCCGGTTGGTCAGCCACGCCGTGCCTGCGCGTCCGAGGACGGCGACGCCCGCTCCTGCCAGGCCCTGTTCGATCGCGGGTAGGCCGCGTCCGGCGTCGATGGTGGCCTCGACGAGGTCGGCGGGCTTGGGCGAGGCACGTTGGGGGTCCATCGTGACGGTCACCCGGGCGTCGATATCGGCGGTGCTCTCCGGGTGGGCGGCGACGAGCTCGTCGAGGACCCGGCGGGCGAGTGCGGGTGCGTGGGGGTCGAGTGAGGAGGCGACGTGGTCGCGGGTCGTGGTGCCGCCGGTGGGTGCGGTGTCGACGGTGACGGCGAGGTGGACGACGAGGCGTTGGTAGCCCAGGTCGGCGAGCAGCGCGGCCCATCCGGCGACCCAGCGGTCGGTCTGCTCGTCGTCGGCGAGGTCGAGGCCGACGGGAGAGATGCGCAGGACCGCCGAGAGGCGTCCGCTGCGGCGGTCCCAGAGCCAGCAGTGCCTGCCGCCGCGGCCGTCGTCGGCGTCGACGGGGACGGTTGGTCCGAGGATGCCGGGCAGATCGGCCCCGCGGGGGTGAGCGGTGAGGATTCCGCCGGTCCATTCCGTCCAGCCGGCGGCGCGGGCTCGGCGGAACCGTCCGACGCGGGCGAAGAACTCCGCCAGCGTAACCCCGTTGACGCGGATGACCAGCGCTCCGATGAGCAGGACCGAGATCCCTGCCATCGGGAGCGCGGCTCGGGGGACGGTGGAGAAGGCGAGGAGCGGGCCGAGGATCGCCAGGAACAGGACGACGGTCGTCGTGGTGCTGAGGTTGCCGATGCCCCACCCGCGTTCGGCTCGCCAGTTCCCGTACAGGCGCGGTGTCTTCTCCGTCATGAGTCGCCCTTCCTCTTGTTCGGCTTCTGGTCGCCCGTCCCGGTGGGCACCGGGGAGACGGTGATGACCATCCGTGGGCTGCGGCCGGCGGATCCGCTTGATCCCTGGGGGCGGGCGTTCCGGGATCCGGGACCGGCGGCTGATTGCGTCGCCGCCCGATGCACGGCGCGACTGCGCATCGGCAGCGCGGCCGCGGCGCCGACGGCCCCAAGCATTTGTGAACCGCCGACGAGCCCCTGCCCGCCGATCTGGGTGCCGGACCAGGAGAAGAACCTCATCAGTGCGGGCATCGCGACGAGCGCGAGCGCGAGCACCACGAGACCGGCCAGCATGGTCGTGACCTCGCCGGGTTGGTTCGAGCTGGTCGTCGTCAGGTAGGTGAAGCCGATGAAGTAGATGAGCGCTGCGGCGGGCTTGTAGACGGCGATCGCGATGAGCCAGGGCAGGAGTCGGCCCAGCCACCCTCGGGTGGCCCGATTGATCGAGCCAGACGCCGCGAGCGGCAGCATCGCGGCGAGGACCAGCAGACCGGCCTGGCGGCCCAGCATCAAACACCACTGCAGCGCGGCGAGGACGGCCGCGACGATCCCGATCAGCACGTAGCTGAAGTTGTTCTTGATCCCCTCCTGGTAGGTCAGGTTGTCGACCATCAGAACGGCGAAGTTGTTGGCCGCGTTGTCGAGCACCACGCGGCTGAGCTCGTCCCCGGCCCGCAACCCCGCCTG
Organism: Pseudonocardia xishanensis; assembly: GCF_039541715.1. NCBI lineage: Bacteria > Bacillati > Actinomycetota > Actinomycetes > Pseudonocardiales > Pseudonocardiaceae > Pseudonocardia > Pseudonocardia xishanensis. Next base: position 43,617 of record NZ_BAABGT010000115.1, on the reverse strand, counting down.
GAGCACGACCAGCCCCAGCGCGGAGACGAGCGCGAAGCGGAGTAGCCCGCCGGCGACCTGGATCAGCGGCTCGGCCTTGCGGGACAGGATGATCCGGATCGCCTGCACGAGCACGGAGACGACGAGGATCACCAGCACTAGCAGCTGGGTCTGTCCCTGCGCTGCGAGAACGGCCGGGTCCATCGGGTCGACGCTGTCGGTCTGTGCCCACCACGAGGTCGCGGCCACGATGAGCTCTGCCGCGGCTTCGGTGATCCTGATGACGAGCTCGTCGAGGGCGGACTGGATGAGCCCGGCGGACTTGCATTCGAGGTCGAAGACGCCACAGTCGGCGGCTTCCTGCGCGAGGATGCTCATGTCAGACCTGGAAGGCGCCGACGACGACCGCGGCGACGCTCGCGAGTGCGAGGCCGCCGAGGATCCAGGCCGAGCCGATCAGGCCTTCGTAGGCAGTGGCGGAGCGGTTGCGGCGGCCGATGATGATCATCGCGGCGCAGACGAGGAGGCCGACGACCCCCGCGACGATGACGCCCCATTTCAGCCAGCCGATGAGCATCTCGGCCATGGCCTCGAGTCCGGGCGGGCGGACTGGCGCCGGGTTCGGTGGCTGCGCGAGCAGGTCCGCGCTCATCGCGGACGCTCCGGCAGCAGGACCCCACCGGCCGGGAGCGGCACGATCGTCGAGGCGATGCGCGGTGTCGCCCCGGCGATCTGCTCGACGGCCTCGGCCCAGCGTCGTGCCTGGCGGCCGAGATCCCGGCGGGGCGAGTCGACGAGTTCCCGGACGGCGTCGAGCGGTTTGGAGAGGGCGCGCCAGTGGTCGACGTGGGGGAGTAGGACTGTGCGCGCGGTGTGCGGAGCGATCATGTGCAGGCGCGTCATCACGGCCCTGCCGGGACGGCCGGAGTCCGTGCAGTTGACTGCCAGGATCGGCTGCTGATCGAGTCTGCCGATCGCGTGCGCGGCGCGGACGAGGGACTCGGAGGTGGCGCGACAGACCAGAATCTCGATCGATTGACCGCGGTGGATCCCGGCGTCATGCCCGCGCAGGGCGTGGGCGATGGTGGTGACTCCGACACCACCGGCGACGCCTGCTACGTGCGGGCGATGTGCACTGGGTTGAACAGAGGACATGAGCGATCTCCTGACGGCGAGGGGTCGCCAGCCACGCTGGCCCTACAGCGCTCACGACCCGATCGCATTCGCTCGCGAGCAGCCGCGAACAGGGCGATCTCGCTCCTATGCCGCTACGCAGCACCGTGAGTCACTCCAACACCCCTACCTCTCTACCGTTGGCAGGCATCGTTAGGGGACGGCGATGCCTAAGCCGGCGGCCTGGGTGCCGCGCAGGCGGCGGAGGCGGATCTTGGCCCGGCCTGCGCGGTTCTCCGCGTCGGCGACCGCGGAGGGGAGGTCGCGTTCGTCGGTGACGGTGGTGATGACGCAGAGGCTGAAGCGACCGATGCCTGCGCCTTCGGCTTCCTCGCGGGCGCACTGCAGGGCGCGGTGGCGGTCGCCGATATCGGCGACCAGCGACCCCCATCCGGCGACCCAGATGTCGGCATGGTCGGCGTCGGCGAGGTCGAGCCCGACGGGGGGAGCGCATCAGGATCGCGGCGAGTCGACCGTTTCGGCGGTCCCAGAGCAGGCACTGGCGTCCTCTGCGGCCGTCGTCCGTTTCGACGGGGACGATCGGTGCGAGGACTCCGGACAGGTCGGTGGCGCGTGGGTGGTCGGTGAGCAGGCCGCCGGAGAGCTCGGTTCATCCCGAGGCGCGGGCTCGACGGAACCGGAGAACCCGGGTCAGTTAATCCTCGGCGGTGGTGCCGCCGACCCGGATCAACATCCCGGCACCACGAGACCAGCGGCGCCCGCGAGGGGCAGCGTGCACCTGTGCTCGGGCAGTTCAGAGGCCAATTCGGGGCACAGGTTTCTCCCTGAAAAGTCTTGTTCGAGACCTCTGCACGAGTCTCTATAGAGGAAGTTTCCGCACGAAGACCCGTGCACCCGTGCCGGACCACCGCTTTGACCCCACCCGTGCACCGGGGCCGGCGGTGACTCGTGAGCGAGCAGAGGGCGACGTCGCGCGCGCGTGTTCCGGACACCCCTCCCCGGCGGACCGGGTGCGACTGGCCGCGGAGCTGGGCGGTGTGCTGCGTTGGAACCGGGTCGCGCGGGGCTGGTCACAGGATGATCTCGACGCAGCGGTCGGGCTCGGTGCTCGCCGGTCGGCGCGGCTCGAGGGTGGCGGGCGGCGGGTGTCGGAGGCGACCACGCGTCGCCTCGCGGAAGCCCTGCGCTCCGGCGGGTCGCCGATGGCGGTCGCGCGCCTGGACCTTGAGCTACAGCGCGCCGCGGGCCCGTCGCAGCGCCGCTGGGTGCGACGTCGGCCGATGCGCGGGGCCTCGGCGCCATCGTCGGGCGCGCGAGGCGGACTCGGTGTGGCGCTTCGAGTGGTGCTCCCCGACGCCGAAGTAGTCCAACCCGACCTGGTCAGCCGGCTGGATCGCCTCCAGCAGGTTGCGCAGACCCTCGGCGGTGCTGCCGAGGCGGCCCGTCGCCTGCTCCTGCTGAACGTCCCCGAAGCTGTAAATCCCGAGTTCCATCGCGCTTTCTCTGACTGCTGTCGTCGTGTTGAGGGTTGCTGTTATTACATATACCGCCTACTGTCGGGTGCCTAAGGACGGCTGGGAAGGTTGGCACCCGGCCTCTGATCGAAGGAGATCGCGGTGGCTTCCAGTGGCGTGTCCGAGGCGGATGAGCCGGACGCCGAGGTTCTGTGGGCACCGTCCGCGGAACGTGCTGCGAGTACCGCCATGGCCCGCTACGCGCAGTGGATCGCGCACCGCGAGGGTCTGCCCGCCGACGATTTCGAGACCCTGTGGCGCTGGTCGGTTGAGACCGGGAGCGGCTTCTGGGCGTCGCTGGCCGAGTTCTTCGACGTCTCCGCCGAAGGGGACTGGTCGGTCGAACGGGATCCGGACGTGACGGGGCTGTCGGGCGCCGGATGGTTCCCGCAGGTCCGGCTGAACTACGCCGAGCAGGCCCTGCGAGGCCGGGACGCCCACGGCCCCGCACTCGTGCAGCTCAGCGAAAGCAACGAACCGGTCGACGTGTCGTGGGCCGAGTTGCGTGGGCAGGTCGGGTCGTTCGCCTCGCAGCTTCGGCGGTGGGGTGTCCGTCCCGGCGATCGCGTCGTCGGCTATCTGCCCAACCTCGCGGAGACGGTGGTTGCGCTGCTCGGGACGGCGGCGGTGGGGGCGGTCTGGGCGTGTTGTGCGCCCGACTACGGCATCGACGCCGTGGTCGACCGGCTGGCCCAGATCGAGCCCAAGGTGCTCGTCGCCGCGGACGGCTACCGCTTCGGTGGCAAGGACGTCGACCGGGTCTCCGCGATCGAGGAGATCGCCGCACGGCTGCCGTCGCTGGAGAAGCTCGTCGTGGTGCCCCGCGTCCACGACTCCGTCGCTGTGACGACCGACGTCGAGACGATCGCGTGGGCCGACGCCGTCGCGGAGCCCGCCGAGCCGGTGTTCGAGCGGGTGCCGTTCGACCACCCCCTGTGGATCCTCTACTCCTCGGGCACCACGGGGCTGCCGAAGGGCATCGTCCACTCGCAGGGCGGCATCGTGCTCGAGCACCTCAAGTGGCTCGGCCTGCACGACGACGTCCGCCCAGGTGATCGCTTCTTCTGGTTCACCTCGACGGCCTGGATGGTGTGGAACGCCTCGATCGCGGGCCTGCTGGTCGGTGCGACCGTCGTGCTGTACGACGGCGCGCCGAACCGCCCCGGGCCGGGACGGCTGTGGGAGCTGGCCGCGCAGGTCCGGGCCACCCAGTTCGGCACCAGCGCCGGCTACCTGACCGCCTCGGAGAAGGCCGGACTGACTCCGGGCGCGGACCTCGACCTGAGCGCCCTGCGGGCGGTCCTGTACTCCGGCTCGGTGCTCCCGGTCGAGGGCTGGCGCTGGGTCTACTCCGCGGTGAAGTTCGACGTGTGGCTCGACGCCCCGTGCGGGGGAACGGACGTGTGTACCCCCTACGTCGGGGGCAACCCGCTCGCCCCGGTCCACGCGGGGGAGATGCAGTGCCGCTTCCTCGGCACGCGGGTCGAGTCCTGGGACGCTGAGGGGCAGCACGCCACGGACCGGGTCGGCGAGCTCGTCGTCACCACGGCGATCCCGTCCATGCCGGTGCGCTTCTGGAACGACCCCGACGGGCACCGCTTCCAGGAGGCCTACTTCGAGATCTACCCGGGCGTGTGGCGCCACGGCGACTGGATCACCATCACCTCTCGCGGCACCGCGATCGTGCACGGCCGCTCAGACTCCACGATCAACCGCCACGGCGTGCGGATGGGCAGCGCGGACATCTACGCGGCGGTCGACCGGATCCCCGAGGTCGCCGACAGTCTCGTCATCGGCGCCGAGCTCGACAGCGGCCGCTACTGGATGCCGCTGTTCGTCACGCTGGCCGAGGGCGCGGAGCTCGACGACGCCCTCGAGGCGCGGATCGCACGGGAGATCCGAGAGAACTGCTCGGCCCGCCACGTGCCCGACGAGATCCTCGTGGCGCCGGCCATCCCGCACACCCTGACCGGCAAACGCCTCGAGGTCCCGGTCAAGCGACTGCTCCAAGGCTTCGAGCCATCTCGCGCCGTCAACGCCGGCGTCGTCGACAGCCCGGAAGCGCTGGACTGGTTCACCGAGCTCGGAGAACGACGCCGCAAGGTCGACGACACCACTGTCGGAGGTCAACCATGAAGGTCCTGATCACAGGCGCCACAGGCAAGCTCGGCCCTCAAGTCGTGCACGAGCTACTGGCCCGCGATGTCGAGGTCAGTGCGCTGGTGCGCGACGCCGAGCGGGCGAGGAGGATCCTCGGTGAGCGGCCCATGCTGGTAGTCGGGTCGTTCGCCGACACCGCCACGGTCGCCGACGCCTTGGGGGAGGTCGACGCACTGTGTCTGCTCACGCCGCACGGCCCGGACATGGCCAAGACCCAGAACGCGCTCATCGACCTGGCGGCACAGAGCGGAACTCGCGTGGTCAAGGTGTCGGGCACCAGCTCGGGCATCGGCCCCGCCGGACCCGACGCTTGCCGCCAGCACTACGACACCGAGCAGCATCTGGCCGGCAGCGGCGTGCCGTGGGCCGTCGTGCGGCCCAACGGGTACATGCAGACACTCGTGGTCGGGATGGCCGCGACCGTGCGTGAACGCGGCGTAGTGGTCAACCCGCTCGGCGGCGCCGGGATCGCGGTGGTCGACTGCGCCGACGTCGGAGCCGCCACGGCCGAGGTGCTCTGCGACCGTCGCCACGACGGCCGTCACCACGTTCTGACCGGTCCGGCGGCTCCGACCTACGCGCAGATGGCCGACGACATCGGGCGGGTGCTCGGGCGTGCGGTCGCGGTGGTCGACGTGACGCCCGAGCAGGCCGGGGAGGCGGCGCGTGCGAAGGGACTCAGTGCCTGGGAGGCCGGGCACCTCGCCGAGATGCTGCACCTGTTCGGCACCGGCGCCGCCGAAGCCGTCGTCGCCGACCTACCCGCCCTCATCGGAAGGCCACCGCGAACGGTCGCCGACTTCGTCACCGACCACCGCGAGCTGTTCACCTCCTGAACCGAACCCATCGGCCCCTCGACGCCCGCCATCTCGTCGTGCGTCGACGGCCGTGAGAGGAAGACATGCGCATCCTCAACCTGTCGGGTCGCCTGGCCGTCGACATCGACGGCTCCTACGCGGTCGACGTGGCGACCGCCAGCGACGGACGCTTCGGCCCCGATCCCCACTCGGTCTACGACCAGTGGGACGAGTTCGTGACCTGGGCAGGCGGCGACCTGCCCATCTCCTCCCGCGTCACCGTCGACCACACCGCACTCGGCGCGCCCGCCCCGCGCCCGCGCCAGGTGTTCGCCGTCGGTCTGAACTACCGCGAGCACGCCGAGGAGGCCGGCCTCGATCTGCCCGAGATCCCGATGGTGTTTACGAAGTTCCCGTCCGCGGTCACCGGGCCGGGCGGCGTGATCGACCTCCCCAAGGGCTCCGTCGACTTCGAGGTCGAACTCGTCGCCGTCGTGGGAAGGGAGGCCGCCGGAGTGAGCACGGCGGACGCCTGGGCCCACATCGCGGGGCTGACCGTCGGGCAGGACCTCTCCGAGCGCGAGCTGCAGCTCGCCGGACCGGCACCCCAACAGTTCAACATGGGCAAGTCCTACCGCGGCTTCGCGCCGATCGGCCCGGTCCTGGTCACACCGGACGAGTTCGCCGACCCGGACGACATCGAGATCAGCTGCGCGCTGAACGGTGTGGAGGTCCAGAAGACCCGCACCAGCGACATGATCTTCTCCATCCCGAAGATCGTCGAGTTCCTCTCCTCAGTGGCGACACTGTGGCCGGGCGACGTCATCTTCACCGGCACACCGTCCGGCACCGGATGGTCCCGCGACCCGAAGCTGCTCATCGGCCCGGACGACGAGCTCGTCACCGTGGCCGAGGGGATCGGGCAGATGCGCCACACCTTCCGCCCCGCCTGACCTCCGGCACCCGGGTCGTGGCCCGGGGGCCGCACACACCTAGCTGCTATACGAAATAGCAGTGATCTTCGGATCGAGAGGAGCCGTGATGACGACAGTCACGCCCATCGAGCAGGACGCGGATCGTCTCGCGGTGCTCGAGGAGATCGAGCGTCGAGTCCTGTGGCTCTCCACAGCGATCATCGACCACGCCAACCGGGTCCGCCCCAACCCGACCGGACTCAAGGTCGGCGGCCACCAGGCGTCCTGCGCCTCGATGACGACGCTGATGACGACGCTGTTCTTCGAGCACCTGCGCTCCGAGGACCGCGTGTCGGTGAAGCCGCACGCCTCACCGGTGCTGCACGCCATCAACTATCTGCTGGGCGAGCTCGACGAGTCGTACCTGACGACTCTGCGCTCCTTCGGGGGGCTGCAGTCCTACCCGTCGCGGTCGAAGGACCCCGACACCGTCGACTACTCCACCGGCTCGGTCGGCATCGGAGCGACGGCCCCGATCTGGGGCGCGCTGTCGCGCCGCTACGTCAACACCCATGGCGGTGACGCGGGCGGCGGACGCCAGTACTCCCTGGTGGGCGACGCAGAGCTCGACGAGGGCGCCGTCTGGGAGGCCATCCTCGACCCGATGGTCGGCGAGCTGGGCGAGGTCGTGTGGATCGTCGACCTGAACCGGCAGAGCCTGGACCGGGTGGTCCCCAACATCGGCGCGACCCGTCTGCAGGGCATGTTCGAGGCCGCCGGCTGGCAGGTCCTCACCGTCAAGTACGGGCGGCTTCTGCATGAGCTCTTCGAGCGCCCGGGCGGAGATGCGCTGCGCCGTCGAATCGACGAGATGGAGAACCCGGAGTACCAGCGTCTGCTGCGCTGCACACCGGCCCAGCTGCGCGAGCGGCTCCCCGACTCCCCGGATCTCAAGGACCTCGTCGCGACGCTGGACGACGACACCCTGTACGCCGCGGTGCGCAACCTCGGCGGGCACGACATGCGCGCGGTAGGTGACGTCTTCGGCGCAATCGACGACACCCGGCCGACCGTGATCTTCGCGTACACGGTCAAGGGGCGCGGCCTGGCCAGCGAGGGCCACCCCCAGAACCACTCCTCACTGCTGTCGGCGGAGCAGGTCGGCGAGCTCGCGGAGCGAAGCGGCACCTCCCTGGACGACCCGTGGCAGCGGCTGGCCGCCGACTCCGCAGCCGGGAGAGCGTGCGCCGACGCCGCGGCGAGGCTGCACCGCGAGCACCACCCGCTGACGGCGGTCGGGAGTCTCCCGACCGACATCGGCCGCACCCCGTCGGGCACCGCGACCACACAGGCCGCGCTCGGCCGGGCGTTGCTGGACCTGACCCGTTCCTCGCCCGAGGCCGCGCAGCGCGTGGTCACGCTGTGCCCCGACGTCTCCTCATCGACGAACCTCGGCGGCTGGGTCAACAAGGTGGGTGTCTGGTCGCCCGACGAGCGGCAGAACTGGTTCGAGGACGACCCGGAGACGATCCTGCACTGGCGGGAGAAGCCGACCGGGCAGCACCTGGAACTGGGCATCGCCGAAGGTAACCTCGTCGGACTACTCGGCGAGCTCGGCGCGACGTGGTCGCGCTGGGGACAGCCGCTGCTACCGATCGGGGTCCTGTACGACCCCTTCGTCGAGCGAGCGCTAGAGCCGTGGTCCTACGGGATCTACGCCGGCGGCCAGTCCATCCTCGTCGGCACCCCGTCCGGAGTGACGCTCGCACCCGAGGGCGGGGCGCACCAGTCGATCACCACCCCGTCGGTCGGGCTGGAGCAGCCGGGCTGCATCACCTACGAGCCGGCCTTCGCGATCGACACCGAGTGGACCCTGTTCGCGTCCCTGGCGCGGCTCGGCCGCCCGGACGGCACCAGCGCCTACCTGCGCTTGTCGACCCGCCCGGTGGACCAGACCCTGGCCGCGGTCCCCTCCGACGCCGCGGCTCGCGAACGGCGGCGCAAACAGGTCGTCGCAGGTGCCTATGCGATCCGCCGCAGCGACACCGATGCTCCGGCAGTGACCATCGCGGTGATGGGCGCCGTCACCCCCGAGGCCCTCGCCGCCGCCGAGCGGCTGGACTCGCTCGGGACCGCGGTCGACGTCGTCTGTGTCACCAGCCCGGGTCTGCTCTTCGACGCCGTGCAGGCCCGCGCGGGCCGTTCCGCGCGCAGCGCCCACACCGACACCTGGATCCTCGACGCCGCCTTCCCCGCCCGTCGCTCGGCTCCGTTGGTGACCGCTCTCGACGGACACCCGCACACGTTGGCCTTCCTGGCCGGCATCAACCAGGTCCGAGCGACTCACCTCGGTGTGACCCGCTTCGGCCAGTCCGGCGACCTCGACAGCGTCTACCGACACCACGGCCTGGACAGCGACAGCATCGTTGCCGCGGCGCTCGATCTGATCTGACCTGCCCTCTCGCGACTAGGAGTCCTGATCCGCCATGCCCGTTCCCGTCACCATGCCCGAACTGGGGGAGAGCGTCACCGAGGGGACGGTGACCCGCTGGCTCAAGGACGTCGGTGACACCGTCGCCGTCGACCAGCCCCTCCTTGAGGTCTCGACGGACAAGGTCGACACCGAGATCCCGGCCCCGGTGGCCGGAACACTCCTCGAGCTGCTGGCGGGCGAGGACGAGACCGTGGAGGTCGGCGGTCTGCTCGCGCACGTCGGCGAGGCCGCCGAGGCCGGCAGCTCGGCCGCCGCCGAGCAGGTCCCCGAACAGAGTTCGGAACCGGAGCCCGAGCCGGCTCCCGCAGTCGACCCGGAGCCGCAGCAACCCAGTTCGGACGCAGAGCCACAGCAACCAGACCCCGCACCAACGCCGCCGGCACCGACGGCACCGGCGGCGCCCTCGGGGAAGGCGGCGACACGGACAGCGCCGACCCAGACAGCCGGGAGGCCCATCGGCTCCACCGAGAAGCTGTCCCGGCTGCGACAGATCATCGCCGAGCGCATGACCGAGTCTCTGCGGGTCTACGCCCAGTTGACGACCGTGCAGCAGGTCGACATCACCCGCATCGCGCGGCTTCGCGCAGCCGCCAAGAAGGACTTCGAGCGCCGCGAAGGGGTCCGGCTGACGTTCCTGCCCTTCTTCGCCAAGGCCGTGGTCGAGGCCCTCGGGGCCTTCCCCACGCTCAACGCCTCGATCTCCGAGGACGGCAAGTCGGTCACCTACCACTCCGGGGTGCACCTGGCGATCGCCGTGGACACCCCGCGCGGACTGCTGGTCCCGGTCATCCGCGACGCCCAGGACCTGGGCATCGCCGGGCTTGCCCGCCACATCGCCGACGTCGCCGAGCGCACGCGCACCAACGCCATCAAGGCCGACGAGCTCAGCGGCGGCACGTTCACCATCACCAACATCGGCAGTGTGGACGCGCTGTTCGACACCCCGATCATCAACCAGCCCCAGGTCGCGATCCTCGCCACCGGAGCCATCCACCGGGAGCCCGCCGTCATCGCAGGGCCCGATGGCGATGACCAAATCGCCGTCCGCTCGCGCTGCTACCTCCCGATGACCTACGACCACCGGCTCGTCGACGGCGCCGACGCCGGCCGATTCGTCAGCGCGGTCAGGGCTCGGCTGGAAGAAGGTGCGTTCGAGGGCGAGCTCGGGCTATGAGCCCTGACGCCACCTCGCCCCCTTTCGCCGGTCCGCTGCACACATCCATCCGATCACGTCTCCACCGAAAGGAGCGGACCCGCCATGGGTTCCATCCCCAAGTTCGCGCACGTCGTCTTCCAGACCGGCCGGCTCGAGCAGATGCGCGACTGGTACTGCGACCTCCTTGAGGGGCACGCCGTCTACCAGGGCCATGGCCTGTGCTTCGTGACTTTCGACGACGAGCACCACCGCGTCGCGTTCATGCAGCCCCCGGTCCCGATGGACCCGAAGGCGCCCACCGCCGCCGGGATGCACCACACCGCCTACACCTTCGACGACCTCGACGCGCTCCTCGAGCGCTACACGTCGCTCAAGGACAAGGGCATCGAGCCCGCGGTACCGATCCAGCACGGAGTCACCACCTCGCTGTACTACCGCGACCCCGACGGCAACTTCGTCGAGCTGCAGGTGGACAACTTCGAAGCGGCCGACGACGCCACGGCCTACATGGAGGGCGAGGAGTACGACCAGGACCCGGTCGGGGTGTCGTTCTCGCCGGACCTCATGATCGCGGAGCGTCGCAGCGGTGTACCCGCCGAGCAACTGCAGACCCGCAAGTGGGCGCTCACGACCACTCCGGACCTACCGAACCCGCTCACGGTCTTGACGTCCTGAACGCCTAAGAGCAAAGAGCTCCGTTGTTATAACGAATAGCAGTTGCTAGTGTGAGGCCGGTCATGGCGATCGACGGGCTTCGGAACGAGCTCCCGCCTCCCGTGGACCGGATCAATTAAAGGAGATTCCGGTGGCTGACATCGATGTTCCTGTTCTGATCGTGGGTGGCGGCGGCTGCGGCCTGTCGGCCTCGATCTTCCTGTCCGAGCTGGGTGTCGAGTCGCTGCTCGTCGAGCGACACGACGGCACCTCGCACCTGCCCAAGGCGCACTACCTCAACCAGCGCACCATGGAGGTCTTCCGCCAGTACGGCATCGCCGACTCGGTCTATGAGGCGGGTGCGGGCCTGGAGAAGTTCGGCAAGGTGCGCTGGACGACCTCGTTGGGTGGCGACGGCCCGCTCGACGCGAAGATCCTCTACACCATCGACGGGTTCGGTGGCGGGAAGCTGTTCGAGCCCTACATGCGCGACAGTGCCTGCCCGTCGAGCAACCTGCCGCAGATCCGGCTGGAGCCGATCCTCAAGCGTCACGCCGAGGACCGCGCCCCCGGGCGGGTCCGGTTCGGCCACGAGCTCGTCGCTCTCGCCGAAGACGGTGACGGCGTCACCGCCACGGTCCAGGACCTCTCCTCGGGGGAGACCTACCAAGTGCGGGCCCGCTACGTGATCGGCGCCGACGGCGGTAAGACGGTGGGCGAGAAGATCGGTGTCGCCATGAACGGCCCCGGCGGGCTGCTGGACATGGTCAGCTGCCACTTCAAGGCCGACATGTCCGCCTATGCCGACGAGACCTGCCTGATCACCTGGCTCCTCAACCCCGATGGCGCCGGATCCTGGGGCAGTGGCGCCATGGTGCCGATGGGCCCGACCTGGGGCAAGCACTCCGAGGAGTGGAACTTCATCTTCGCCTTCGGGCCCGACGACCCCGAGCGGTTCGACGAGGCCGCCATCGTCCCCCGGCTGAAGAGCCTCATGAAGCTGCCCGACCTCGAGATCGAGGTCCTGCGCATCAGCCACTGGGTACTGGAGGGCGTGCTCGCCGAGCGCTACCGGGTCGGTCGGGTCTTCCTCGCCGGGGACGCCGCTCACCGTCACCCCCCGACCACAGGCCTGGGCCTCAACACCGCCATCCAGGACTCCCACAACCTGGCCTGGAAGCTCGCCGCAGTGATCAAGGGTCAGGCCGCGCCCTCGCTGCTCGACAGCTATGAACCCGAGCGGCAGGCCATCGGGGCGCGCAATGTCGACTGGGCGATGTTCACCTTCATGAACCACATGCTCATCGACGCGGGTATGGGCCTCATGCCGGGACAGCCCGCCGAGGCCAACCGGGCCGCGATGGAGGCCTACTTCGCCGAAACCCCGATGGGCGCCACCCGCCGCGCCCGCGCCGCCGAGGTGATCGAGACCCAGCGCATGGAGTTCCAGGCCCACGACCTGGAGATCGGGTTCCGCTACGACGAGGGCGCACTCGTACCCGACGGCACGCAGCCCCCGCCCACCGACCCGATGGGGACGATTTACCACCCCACCACACGGCCGGGGCACCGCCTCCCGCACGCCTGGCTGGAGCGCGGCGGCGAGCGGGTCTCGACCCATGACCTCGTCGACCGCGACGGGTTCGTACTGCTGACCGACGCCGCCGGGCAGGCCTGGGTCGCCGCGGCAGAGGCGGCCGCGGAGAAGTTCGGCGTCACCATCTCCACTGCGGTCATCGGTGACGGCGGGGATCTCGCCGATGCCGACGGCACCTGGGCCCGGCTGCGGGAGGTCTCCGACGGCGGCGCGGTTCTGATCCGGCCCGACAATCACGTCGCCTACCGCGCGACCGAGCCGGTCGCCGACGCTCATGAGGCACTCACCCGCACGGTCGGCAGCCTGCTGGGGCACTGATCGAGACGCCCTCCGTAGGTGGCGCCGCCGCTCAGCGACGCGGCGGCGCCATCTCAGCACCACTTCGTCAGCCAAGCCCGGTTATGGCAGCCAGTGGAAAGTCCGAATCGATGACTCAGACACTCACCTCGAGCTCTACCGGTCGGGTGCTGGGCCCGACAGCCGCAGAGCTCGTCGGACGCGCTCGCGAGCTCGCCCCGGTCCTCGCTGCACGCGCTCAGGCGACGGAGGACGCGCGCGCCCCGCTCAGCGAGACGGTCCAAGACCTCATCGACTCCGGGCTGCTGGCCACGCTCACGCCGAAGGTCTACGACGGCCAAGAGCTGAGCATCAACGATATGATCGACATCGTTCGGATTCTGTCGGCCGCACGCCCGTCCACCGGCTGGGTCTCGACGTTCTACATGGGCGCGGCCTGGCGGGCGAACCTGTTCGGCGAGCGGGTCCAGCGAGAGATCTTCGCCGATAAGCCCTATGTCCTGGGTGCCGGTCAGGCGGCCCCCCTGCGGGAGGCCCGGCGGGTCCCGGGTGGCTATCTCATCTCAGCCAGACGCCATGGAGCTCGGGGTCGGTCCACGCCGAGTGAATCATGTTCATGGGCGTCGTGATCGACGACGGGGCGCCGGCGCCGACACTGTTCATGATCCCCCGCGAGGAGACCGAGGTCCTCGACACCTGGTACATCGCGGGGATGCGGGGGACCGGCAGCAACGACGTCCGCGTCGAGCAGGTCTTCGTCCCGGAGTACCGCGCGGCCTCCTTCCTCGACGCGCTGACCGGTACCGCCGAAGGTCAGCAGCTGCACCCGAACACGATGTACCAACTCCCATTCGTGCCGTTCACCATGTGCGAGGTCGTGCCCGTCGTCGTGGGCGCCCTCCGCGGCGCGACCGAGGCGTTCACCGTGCGCACCGCCGAGCGCCAAGGCGCGCTCAGCCTCGAGAAGGCAGCCGGTAAGCAGGCCGCTCAGATCCGCCTCGGTCGAGCGATCGCCTCCGCCGACGCGGCGGAGACCCTTCTGCAGCCCTACATCGACCGCATCCTGGCTCGCCCTCAGGGCCACCTCGACCCGGCCGAACGCGCGGAGATGAAGCTCAAGGGCTCCTTCAGCACCAGTTTGTGTCGGGATGCGGTCAACGACATTGCCCGCGATATCGGTGGCGACGGATTCCGTGACCACTCACCGCTGCAGCGGTTCTTTCGCGACATCAACGTCGTTGCGGTCCACGCCTTCCTGGACCTCGACACGGCGTCCGAGACCCTCGGCCGCATGGCCTTGCAGCTGCCGGTGGAGGACCGCCTGATCTGACGCAGGTGGCCGCGCGTCAGACGGTCGGCGAGACATGGCGCTTGGCTATAGTGAATAACACCGTCCGGAGGGCCTCCGGACAGAGAGCGAGTGCACCATGGCGTCGTCGGGCTCGACCGTGCGGCCGATCGCGTCGCGGTCGGTCGCCGAGCTGGTCACCTCGGAGCTCCGCCGCTCCATCCTGGGCGGTGCGCTGGCTCCTGGCCAGGAGTTCTCTCTGCGCGAGGTCGCCGGGATGCTCAACGTCAGCTTCATCCCCGTGCGCGAGGCCCTGCGCAGCCTCGAGGCGGAGGGGCTGGTCATCAACCGCCCGGGTCGCAGCTCCATGGTCGCCCCGCTCGACCTCGACGACCTGCACGCCATCTACCGACTGCGCCACGAGCTCGAGCCCAACATCGCCGCCCACGCGTGCAGTCTCCTGACCGACGCCCAGCTCGACGAGCTCGATCGGCACGCCACCGAGTTCGGCGACGAGAAACTCGGGATCGACGAGATCTACGAGGCCCACCACGCCTTCCACCTCGCGCTGCTCAAGCCCGCGGCGACCGAGTGGGACGTCCGCATCCTCGGAACCCTGTGGCGAGCCGCCGAGCGTTACATCCGCATCGGGTTCGGCCGCCTCGACCCCGACCCACGCGAGCACGGGCGGCGCGAGCACGCCCATCACGACCTTCTCGACGCCTTCCGCAGCCGAGACGTGGACCTCGTGCGCCAGGGTGTCCACGACCACCTTGCCCACAACGAGCAGATAGCCCTGCGCGCTCTCGAACCGCAGGCCGAGGCTCAGTAGGCCGGTCGTACGCGGAACGGCCACCGGCGATCCCGGTGGCCGTTCTGACGTGCGGGCCCGATCAGGGCCAGATCAGCGGCTGAAGGATCGGACGCACCACGCGCGACTCGAACCGCCACCCCTCCGAGGTGTGGACGTAGCTGTCGTGGAACTCCAGGACCCGCCCCTGCTCGGTCGCGTACGGCACAGGCCCTTCGCCCTCGGGTACCGGGCCGTGGAACACCACTGACCCGACCACCCCGCGGGCGGAGTCCGCTGTGACCTCGGGGTAGTAGAAGTTCGTCAGCAGGTGCCGGGTGGTCAGCGGAGCGCGCTCGTCCATCGCTGTGCGGATGGCCCCGTGGCCCCGCAGTGGCGTCCCGCCCCGGTCGAACACGCCCTCTGGGGTGAACACGTTCACGAGGGCGTCGAACTCGCCGTTGTCGAGGAAGTAGACGAAGCGCTGGCTCAGCGCCGTCAGCTGCCACTCGATGAGCATCTGCTCAGACTGATCCACGTCGATCCCAATCCCTGGTTGGCGCGGTTCCCCGCGGCGGGCAGCTTCGACGGTAGAGAGCTATATGAAATAACACAACGAAACATCGGGGTTGTTATAACGAATATCGACCGCTAGTGTGAGCTACGACATCGGGCCGCAGGCACGTCGCCGAGGGGCCCAGGTACTCGACCACGAGGTATCGACGACGATGCTGACGTTGCAGAGCGCGACCGGGGCCGTCCGGGCTTTTCCGCCCCTGCCGCCGTCGACGGGCGTGTCTCGGCCCCCGGTTCTCGAGACCGATCGCAACGGCTCGACCGATGCGGTACCCGCCACCCCGGCGTCCGGGGTGTCCCCACGCTGCTTCACCGACTGATCGTCGGCTCCGGTACAGGTCCCCATCACCGCGAGGAGAACGTCATGGCCCCCAACATCCGCAAGCCGCGGCCGGTGATCGCGCCTAAGCTGCACCACACGACCTTCCTGACCCTCAAGCTCGACGAGATGGTCGCCTGGTATGAGAAGGTCGCTGGCCTGACTCCCGTGCACTACGCGGAGGGCGCAGCCTGGCTGACCAACGACGAGGCCAACCACCGGGTGGCGTTCGTCGCACACCCGGCGATCAAGAAGCCGATCGACAAGCCCACGAGCGCCGGTCTTCACCACACGGCTTTCGAGTACACGGACTTCGATCAGTGGCTCGACAACTACCTGCGCCTCAAGGACGAGGGCATCGTCCCGTTCATGAGCCTCGACCACGGCATCACCATGTCGCTGTACTACGCCGATCCGGAGGGCAACGGCGTGGAGATTCAGGTTGACGCCTTCGGCGACTGGGCGGCATCGAAGGAGTGGATGTGGGCCTCCCGCGAGTTCGCGGAGAACCCCATCGGCTCGTATTTCGACCCGGACAAGCTCGTCGAGGCCCGCGAGCAGGGACTGTCCAAGGACGAGATCCACGCGGGCGCCCGGGCCGGGAAGTACCTGCCCGAGAACCCGCCGAACGACATCCTGCTCCCCGAGGTCTACTGACCGCCCCACGGCCGGGGTGCGCTGCGCACCCTGGCCGTGCCCGTCGACCGGCACGTCGCCAGCCGACGGGCGAACCCTTCACGCGACACCTTCTGCCGATAACGATTCACAGCCTCGAGTTCCGCGGATGTTCCCGATGCTGCCTCCTGCCGCCGGCGTTTCCCGGAGGATGCACATCGCCCTCACGGTCGTCGCGGATCCCGCCTGACCGTTTCCGCCTTCTGCCGGTCACACGACAAGGGGAGTATGTGAATGATCCACGACCTGGAAAGCCTCGAGATGATCTCTTTGCTCAACGGTGATACCGCACCGTCGCGTCGCTTCCAACTCTGGAGTGGACGATGACGAACAGCGAGACCGCCGCCGAGTGGGACCAGGAGCTCGATGTCCTGGTCGCCGGCAGCGGTATAGGCGGGCTCGGTACCGCGGTGATTGCGGCATCGTGTGGCGCCGAGGTGGCCGTCGTCGAGAAGGCGGCCACGATCGGCGGGACCACAGCGAAGTCCGCGGCCTACATGTGGATCCCCAACAACCACTACCTCCGAGCGTCGGGGCGCTTGGACCCGCGTCCCCAGGCTCTGCAGTACATGGCGAAACTGTCCCGGCCGCGGCTTTACGACCCCGACGGCCCGACACTCGGTCTGCCGGAGTGGGAGTATCGAGGCATCGCGGCGTTCTACGACAACGCCTCCGAAGCCGCCGAGACATACGAGCGTCTCGGGGTCCTCGAGTTCGGCCATGCATCCGACTTCCCGGACTACTATGCCCACCTCCCCGAGGACGCCGCGCCGACCGGTCGAATCCTCTTCCCGGCCGAGAGTCAGGGCGGCCCGACCGGTGGCCAAGTCCTGGTCGAGAAGTTCGCCACGGCCTGCGAGCGTGCGGGCGTCTCGATCGCGGTCCAGGCCCGGGTGACCAGAGTGCTGCTCGAGGACGGTGCCGTCGTCGGTGCCGAGGTCGAACAGCAGGGCTCGCTCCGCCGTATCCGGACCCGGCGTGGCGTGGTGTTCGCCACGGGGGGGTTCACGCAGGATCCCGAGCTGCGGCTGCGTTTCCTCGATCAGTCCTACGTGGGCGGTTGCGCCGCGAGGACCAATACCGGAGACCTCCTGACCATCGCGCGGGAGGCCGGGGCCGATCTCGCCAATCTCAACCTCGGCATGCGCGCTCCGATGGTGTTGGAGCGGCTCATCGAGGACCCCGCCGGCGTTCGCGGGTCCTTCATGCTGCCCGGTGACTCCATGATCATCGTCAATCGGTTCGGTCGACGAGTGGTCAGCGAGAAGTTGCCGTACCACGACTTCGCCCGTGCGTTCTTCGAGTGGGATGGCCAACTTGGCGGCTACCCGAACACACCACTCATCGTGATCTGGGACGACGCCGCCATGCGGTACGGCGGCGAGGGCTTCGGCAACCCGATCCCCCCGCCGGATGCCGACCCCTACTGGGTCGTCACAGCAGACAACATGGTCGACCTCGAGAAGGGGATCGCCACCAAGCTCGACAAGCTTCGTGCTCTGATCGGGCAGGCCGAACTGGACGCGCGGTTCGGCGAGACGCTCGCAGAGACGGTCGAGCGGTGGAACGCGATGGCCGCCGAGGGCGTCGACCACGACTTCCGCCGCGGCAGCACGCCGATCGAGCAGGGCCTCAGCGCGTTCTTCGGGGTGGGCACGGGGCCCAACCCGATGATGGCGCCACTGGCGTCCGACGGGCCCTACCACGCCACCATCCTCGGCCCTGCCCTGATCGACACCGCCGGAGGCCCCCGCTGCGAGCCCGACGGGCAGGTTCTTCGGCCGGACGGAAGCCCGATCACCGGTCTGTTCGCGGTCGGCAACTGCGCTGCCGCCCCCTCAGGCGAGGCCTACTGGGCGGGTGGCCACACGATCGGCTTCATCCAGTGCGCGGCCTATCTCGCAGGCCGTGCCGTGACCGCCTGACCCGGCACCAGCACATCACCCACCATATGGAGATGAGGACACCGATGACCCAAGCCACGCTGGACATCGACGGCGCGACCCGCGCCTACTACGCCGAGATCGACGCGAACGACCCGGAGGTCTTCCGCAGACGACTCACCCCGGACGCGGTCTTCGCGTTCAACGACCTCGACCCGGTCAACGGGCCGGACGCGATCACGGACTTCGTCGCGGCCTGGAAGAGCAACTTCCGCTCGGTCACCCACGAGCTCTCGTCCCTCACCGTCGACGACGCCGAGAGCCGGGTGGGCGTAGAGATTGTCGTCAGCTATGTCTTCCCCGACGGCAACGAGGTGAAGGTGAAAGGTTGCTCCTTCGTCCAATTCGAGGGCGAGTCGATCAGCGGCTGGCGCGTCTACGTCGACACGAGCCAGCTGGCCTGACCTGCGCCGCACCGCGAACCCCAGGCGTAGCGCTCCCATGAGGGCAGGCCTGCGACCGCTCGACGGAGCCGCTACGACACCGCCCTGAGAGCGAGCAAGGAGTGAGCGAAACGTGAAAGCATGGATGTTCAACCAGGTCGGCTCCCCGCTGGAGCTGCAGGATCTGCCCGACCCCTCTCCAGGCCCCGGTGAGGCGGTCGTGGATGTGATGGCGGCCGGGCTCTGTCACACTGACGTGGGCTTCATGGACGGCACTTTGCAGGGGGTCCTCGGTTTCACGCCGATCATCCTCGGGCATGAAGCGGCCGGCGTGGTCACCGCGGTCGGCGACGCGGTCGACAACGTCAGGGTCGGTGATCGAGTCGCGATCAGCGCGATGGGGGACGGCAAGAGCGGCGTCATCGGGCAGAAGAACATCGGTGTCGGCCGCCACGGCGGATATGCGCAGCGAACGCTCTCGCCGGCGAGTGAGCTCCTCCCCATCGGTGACATGCCGTTCGATCAGGCAGCCGCTGCTACAGACGCGGGCATGACCTGCTATCACGCCGTGTTCGTCCGCGGTGGACTGCGCCCCGGTATGAGGGTCGGCATCATCGGCCTCGGAGGGCTGGGCATGACCGCCGCCCGCCTGGCTGTACTCGGCGGCGCTGAGGTCTATGCCGCTGAGATCAACGACGAGGTCCACGCAGCTGGTCTCGAGCGCGGAGTCACTCAGGTCGTCAACGACGTGAGGGATCTCGCCCCCTTAGAACTCGACATGATCGCGGATTTCGCCGGGTTCGGAATCACGACATCGGGCGCCATCGAAGTGATCAGAGACGGCGGTCGGGTTGTTCAGGTGGGGCTCGGTCGTCCGGAGTCGACGATCAGCACCCATCTCCTCACCTTGAAGCAGCTTGAGCTACTCGGTTCGCTTGGCGGAACGCCCGAGGACACCGTCGAGGTACTCAAGTTCATCGCTTCCGGGGAGCTGACCATCGCGACCCAGTCGATCGCCTTCGACGACATCCCAGCCGGCCTGGAAGCGCTCGAACGCGGCGAAGGGGCGGGCAGGCGCTTCGTTGCAGACGTCCCGCACTGACGCCACAGCCACACCGGCGGGCCGTCGTGGCCCACCCCACACGGAGGTGCTGATGAGCAAACTTGAAGGCAAGTTCGCCCTCATCACCAGGGCTGCTCCGGGATCGGCCGCGCTCAGGCCCTGCTGTTCGCCCGCGAGGGCGCAGCAGTGGTCGCGGCCGACCTCGACGGCGACGGCGCAGAGCAGGTCGTTAGCAGGATCGACGCGGCCGGTGGAGCCGGTCTCGCCGTCAAGATGTACGTCAGCGATGAGGCCAGTGTTCAAGCCGCGGTCGATGCCGCGACCTCCAGGTTCGGACGCATCGATGTGCTGAGCACCACGCCGGGACCTTCGACCACTACCGGCAGACGCTCGATACGCCCCGCGAGCTGTGGGGGAAGCTCATCGCCCTCAACATCACGAGCCGGTACCTCGTCACCGACGCCGTGCTGCCGATCCTGTTGGCACACGGCGGCGGGAGGGTCGTCTCGATCGCTTCGAGAGCCGGCCTCCTGGGTGGCGGTGGGGGTGCGGCAACACCAGCACCAAGCACGCTGTCATCGGGTACACGCGCCAGCTCGCCGCCGGATACGGCAAGCAGGGAATTCGCGCCAACGCCATCGCCCCTGGGCCCATCGGTACACCCATGGTCGCTGATCTCTCCCGCACCGAAGAAACGGCGTCGTGGCTCGCAACCCAGCCCGGCGGACGTCTAGGACGCCCTGAGGCCATCGCGAACGCGGCGTTGTTCGTCGTCTCCGACGAATCGGACTACATTCACGCTGTCGTACCACCGGCCGACGGAGGACTGACCGGCAACCTGTAACGGTCCTTCACGCAGTCTTCGGTGCCCGGCGACGAGCGGGAGTCGGTCGGTGAAACCTGCCGGCTCCTCAGTTCCGGCAGCTCACGACGTCGCCGTTCGACGACGGACGCGTCCGCGGGCACTTTCGTCGGCGTCGCTGGGGTCAGGGTTCGCCTCATGAGCGTCTACGAGGCCCCTGCATCCTCAAAGCATCGTCTGTTGGCGCCGGGCCACTTCACCGAGATCCTGCGGATCGCAACCGACCCCTGGACGACGGGCGCCGTGGACGTCGTCGTGTGCGACATCCTGGGCCGATCCGAGCCGCACGAGTTGTCCGCGCTGACCGGGCGGGTGCACCGGGAGCGCCCCGAGGAGCGGGTGGTCCTCCACGGTCACGACACGTGGGGCAGGGTGTGGCGAACATCCTGGCCGGGGCGGCGCACTCCACCGCGGCCAAGCACGGCGTGCTCGAGCTGATGAAGACCGCAGCGCTGGAGCAGGGCGCGTGGGACATGACCAGTGGGCATCCGGGCGGCACCCGCGCGGGGCACGAGGTCGCGGCCCGGCACTGGCACGCCTTCGGCGGGCTGATCGAGCCGTCTGAGGTCAGGGGGCCGTGGTGTTCCTGGCTTCCGACGAGGCCTCCCGGATCACCGGGATCGAGATGCCCGTGGACAGCGGGCACCTGGTGCTGTCGACCTTCAACCCGGCGCCGCCCGCCTGAGTGGTCCGCCCGGTGCCGGTGACGACTCCGACCGGCACCGGGCGACATCACGGGGCGCTGGGCGGGCGAACGATCTCGGCCCCCCAGGTGGCGAGGAAGGGAGCGAGCCCGGGGCGGCCGTCGATCAGCCAGAACCTGTCGACCCCCTGCTTCTCGTGTCCGGCGATCTGCGCGCGGACCTCGGTGGGGGTCCCCGCCAGCGAGAACCGATCGGCGAGGTAGTCGATCAGTCCGAGCCGGGTGGCGAGGGCGCCGTTGGACTCGTGGCCCTCGTTGTTCATGTGCTGGGTGTAGGTGTAGTTCGCCGCGAGCTCACGCAGCGGACCCTGGAACCGGTCCGGCACCGTCGCGAGGGCCGGGCCGCGAGCCAGCAGGTTGCCGCCCGCCGCCAGCGCGGCGGCGACGGAGGTGCGCGCTTCGCCGGTGGTGTCCGCCAGCGAGGGGTAGGCCATGAACCACAGGTCGATCTCCGAGGGTTCGCGGCCCACCTCGGCGGCGCCCGCCGCGACGTGCTCCCGGACGTAGTCGACCGCCTCGGGCGTGATTCCCACGCCCGCCACGACCCCGTCGGCGATCCGGCCCGCCTGCCGTAGGTTGCGCGGCCCGTGGGCCGAGTAGATCACCGGGATGCGACGGTCCCAGCGCCTGCCCGCCCCCTCGATCCCGTCCCAGACGGCGCTGCCGGTCTCGTGGTAGGAACGGACGGCGGCCAGGTACTCGGCCGTCCGCGACATGGTCGCCTCCTTGAGCCCGAGATTGCGCACGGCGCTGTCCCCGGTGCCGAGACCGAGGAAGGCCCGCCCCCCGGAGATCTCGTCCAGCGACGCGATGGCGCCCGCGGTGACAGCGGGATGGCGGGTCACGGGGTTCGTCACCCCGGGACCGATCGCGACCCGGTCGGTCGCCGTCGCCGTGAGGGTGAGGTGCGTGTAGACCTCGCGGTGCGTGGACTGGATGTCGGCGGTGTAGACGAGGTCGAAACCGGCGGCCTCGGCGGCGCGCGCCGAGTCGATCGTGGTCTGGGGCTCCGCTGCGACGAGGCTAATGCTGTAGCGGGTAGTCATCGTTGACCTCCGGGCTCGAGGGGGACACCGACGACGGTGAGGGAACCGGGCACCGGGCGGAACTGGCGGAAGCGATCGTCTCGATGGTCGCGCGCTGTCCTTACTGACAGTTGTGGGGCGCTCGGCGCCGCCGTATCGCTGTAAGGGCGGCACCCGCCGCCGCCCGTGATCCGCGACCTGCTCGAGGTGCCCATGTCCTGCCACCACGTCCGGCTCCGGGCCGGCGGAGCCGTGCGGTCGGGATCAGGCCGAGGTCGTCGCCCGTTGCTCAGCGAGAATGGCCTGTACCCGACGCCCGATCCCGGGCAGCGAGTCCTGCAGCTCGGCACGCCCGATCGCGCAGACGGCCCCGATGATCTCCCCGTCCGGCCTGCGCAGAACGGTGGCGACCGAGTAGACGTTCGGCACGGTCAGCCCCGGGTTGTAGGCCAGTCCCGTGGCTCGGATGTCGGGGAGGTCGGCGAGGAAGCGTTCGACCTCCGGCTGCTCCTGCGAGGTGGCGGAGTGCAGCAGGGCGTCCATCTCGCGGACGGGCATCGCGGCGAGGATCGCCTTGCCCGAGGCCGTGGCGTAGAGCGAGCGCCGGGAGTGGTTGCGGGCCGCGAACTCCAGCGCGGGCTCGTCGCCGATCTGGTCGATGTAGACCAGCGACATGCCGACCTGCACGCCGATCAGCACACTGCAGCCGACCTCGGCGTGCACCCGTGGGAGCAGGTCGCGGTCGATGTCCTGTGTGGCGAGACGGTTCCCGTTGAGCGACAGGATGAACGGAGCGGGGCCGAGTCCGAAGCGGTGATCGCGCTCGACCAGGTAGCCGGTGGCCACCAAGCCGTTCACCAGCTCGTGTATCGAGCTCTTCGGCGCCTGCAGGCGCTCGGCGAGTGCGGCCAGGGTCAGACCCTGTCGGATCGGCGCGACGATCTCCAGGATCGCGGCGACCCGGTCCACGGTGCGGTGATGGCGCGGAGGCACCGGCGGATGGTAGCCGCGATCACCTCGGCGCGTTGACGCCGCGCGCCGAGCTTCCTACCCTCACGTACGCAGATGCGGACTTTGATCCGCATATACAGATGGAGCATTGATGACGAACTCCGCGGCGCTCGACGGCATCGTCGTGCTGGACCTCGGCCAGGTCTACGCGGGCCCCTACTGCACGCACCTGCTCCGCTCCCTCGGTGCGACCGTCATCAAGGTCGAGCCCTTCGGGGGCGAGCCCATCCGCTGGCGGTCCACCGGCGACAGCTCCGGGCAGGCCTTTCTCATGCTCAACGCGGGCAAGAAGGGGATCCGACTCGACCTGAAGAGCCCGCACGGCCGGGAGATCTTGCTGGATCTCGTCCGGCAGGCGGACGTGCTGGTCGAGAACTTCGCGCCCGGGGTCCTGGAGCGGCTCGGGATCGGCTGGGACGTGCTGCACGCGGTCCGGCCCGAGCTCGTCCTGGCCTCGGCGCGGGCATATGGGCGCCATCCCGCCGCCGAGGGTCTGCGGGGGATGGATGTCACGGTCCAGGCGATGACGGGCATCGTGTCCACCACGGGCTTCCCCGACGGCGCGCCGGTGAAGGCGGGCGGCGCCGTCGTCGACTTCGCGGCCGGAACGCACCTCGCGTCAGCGGTGCTCGCCGCGCTGTTCCAACGCTCCCGCACCGGCGTGGGGCAGCACGTCGAGGTCGCGATGCAGGACGCCATCCTGCCCACGCTCACCTCGAACATCGCGGGGCTCCTCGAGGCCGAGGGCGGCGACTTCCCCGAGCGCACCGGCAATCGCCACGGCGGGCTGTCCGTGTGCCCGTACAACGTCTACCCGGTCGAGGACGGTTGGCTCGCGGTCCTCTGCCTGCGTCCCAAGCACTGGACCGACCTCTGCAAGCTCATGGGGCGCCCGGACCTCGGCGAGGATCCCGTGCTCGCCACACCCGCGGGTCGCGTCCAGAAGATGGACGACGTCGACGCCGCCGTCGCGGCCTGGACCAGTCGTCTCGACAAGAACACCGCCTTCCGTCTGCTCCAGGAGGCCGACATCCCCGCCGCCCCCGTGCGCTCCCTGCAGGAGGTGCTCGAGGATCCGGTGCTGCGCGACCGCGGGATGCTCGCCGAGGTCGGTGAGGGTGACCGCGCGGGCACGGTTCTGGGCTCCCCACTCGTGCTGTCCGCGTCGACGGTCCCCGTCGCGACCCCCGCCCCGCTGCTCGGCGAGGACACCGTCGAGGTCCTGCGTCAGCGTCTCGGCCTCGACGATGACGCGATCGCCCGACTCGTGGCGGACCGGGTGATCTGAGTACGGGGTACGGCGGTTGACCGGTCAAACTCCGCTGGATACCGTCTCTGCAGATATCCGGACTGATATCCGGAATTACGGACAGCTTGCTCGTCGTCGCGCATGCTCAGCGGGTCCGACGGCCGGCCGTACGAGAGGCAGGGCAGCCCGTGATGAAGGCGTGCATCGTCGATGACCACGAGATCGTCCGCCAGGGGCTCCGGCTGCTGCTGGAGTCCCTGACCGACCCGGTGGTCGAGGTCGTCGCCGAGGTCGGCACGGCAGCCGACGCCCTGATCGCACAGCGCCACCACCGTCCTGAGCTCTTCCTGGTCGACTACCGCCTGCCGGACACGACGGGGGACCGTCTGTGTCGCAGGCTCGTGGCGGCGCGGCCCGAGACCGCCGTCGTCGTCGTGACGAGCTCCGCGGGTGAGGACGTCGTTCAGCTCTGCCTGCAGGCGGGCGCGGCGGGCTACGTGACGAAGGGTGCCGGCCTCTGCGAGCTGAAGCGGGCCATCGCGGCCGTCGCCGAAGGCGGCGAGCGAGTCGTCTTCCGAGACCAGCCGGTACCGGTGATCGCGGCCGCCGACGGGGTGGTCGGGCGAAACCTGACCCAACACCAGCTCCGGGTGCTCGAGCTCGTCGCGGACGGCATGACCTACGGACAGATCGCGCGGCGTCTGCACGTCTCGGAGTCGACCGTCCGGTTCCACATCAGCAGCATCAAGGACAGACTCGGCGTGCGGAGCAAGGCCGAGCTGATCGTGACGGCCCTCCGGGAGGCGCTGGTCGCGCCGGAGGCGGGGGCGGAGGCGGCGTCATGGGTCGGCTGAGCGGGCTCCGCGCTCCGGTCGACGATGCTCGGGCGTTGTGGTTCGCGAAGACGGCCTGTGGGATGTTGGACGCCCGGGCGGTCACGCTGAGCGACGCACACGGCATCCTGGCCTCGTGGGGGAGCCCGGCGGTGGTCGGGCCGGTGCTGGCTGCGGATCTCTCGCCCCTGCGCACTCCGGTCCCGCTCCAGCACCTGGGTCGGGACGGGACGGTCACGACCGTCGCGGGAGACGATCCCGACCATCACCTCAACCTCACGGTGGAGTGGGCGGCCGAGCGGGAGATCGAGCCTCGACTCCAGGTGATCACCCGGGCACTCGCCCGCAGCGCGGCGGCCGCCGTGGCCCTGGAGAATGCCGCCTATCCCGTCGAGGAGCGGCTCGTGGTCAGCGGGGGTGGTGTTCTCGCCGAGCTCGCGCTCACCGCCGAGTCCGTCGAGGAGCTGATCGGCGGGGTTACCGCTGCGCTCGGCCTGCTCGTCGGCGGCACCGCCGCCGGGGTCGCTGTCCTGACCGACCGCGGTTTCCTGCAGGTCCTGCCCGGTTCCTTCGGCGCCAGCCGGGAGCTGATCGGCTCAGCGCTGGTGGAGCGCACCGAGGTGGCGACGTCCACGGCGGAGGTCTTCCGCTCGGGGCGGACCATGCTCGCCAACAATCCCGAGGTCGACATCCCACGGTTCCCCGAGTGGGTCGACGGGTTCGGAGTCGAACGGCTGATGACCATGCCCATGATCGTCGGCGGCGAACGGCTCGGCGTGTGCCACGTCGCGAACCCGGCGGAGGAGTTCACCGAGGCGCACGCTCGCCTCGCCGAGCGACTGACCCCGTTCGTCGCCGCCGCGGTGGCGCAGGTCCGGCAGCGGCTGGAGATGCACCAGCGTGAGGAGCTCGTCCTGGCGACCAGCCGCGCGGCACAGGCCATCGCCGCAGGTGCGGGCACCGCCGGTCTGGGCCCACATCTGGATGCCTTCCGCGCGGTCCTGTCGTGTCAGGCGGTCGTCCTGACCTTCGCCGACGACGGCCATCGCGTGTCGTGTGGCGACGCGCGGCCGTACGAACCCGAAACCGGGTTCCTGTCGGGGATCGACGCCGACACGGCAGGGATGCGCAGCGCCATGCGCCGCCCGGAACAGCCCGGCGGCTTCGGTTGGGTATCCACCCAGGTCCCGGTGATCGTCGACGGTGAGGTGCGGGCCACGCTGGCCCTGCTCCGGGTTCCCTGGGTCCCTTTCCGTCGCCACGAGCGTCATGCGATCCGGAAGATGGCCGACACCGTCGCGTTGGCCTGGACCACGGATCGCTACCTGCAAGAGCAGGCGGCGGCTGCCCGGATGACCGAACGTTCCCGGATCGCGGACGACATCCACGACCGCGTCGCGCAGCTGCTGTTCGCGGGCAGGCTGTCGTTGCAGAACCTGCACGATGCCCTGCCCGGCGACATGCCTGGCGACCATCGCGCCCGACAGCACGCGCGCCGGGCGCTGGAGATGGTCGAGCGGGGCGACCGGGAGCTGCGTGAGGTCATCCATCAGCTCGCCGAGACCGCGGAGCCCACGCGTTCGCAGGTCGAGGAACTCTGCGCGATCGTTGCCGAAGTGGAGCAGCAGTTCGGCATCGTCGTCGAGCTGGACCTGCCCGACGGGGACGCCCTGCCTGCATTGTCCACACCACGGCGCGCGGCGGTCCTCGGCGCGGCTCGGGAGGCGATGGTCAACGCCGCCAAGCACGCGGGCCCCTGCGTCATCTCGGTGTCGTTCGCCGCACGGACGCCCGAGGTCGTCGTGCTGCGCGTGTGCGACGACGGCGTCGGCCTACCCGGCTCCCGCCCCGGTTACGGCCTCACCGCCATCCGGCGCAGGCTGACTGAGCAGGGTGCCTCGCTGGTCCTGCGCACGGGCTCCGGCGGCGGAACAGAGGTCGTCGTCGAGGCCGCGGCGGGCTGACTGGCGCAACCGCCAGTTCTGCGAGGCGAGGCGTATGCGAAGCATGGGGCGTGCCCAGCCGCCCGAACCGGAGGTACCCCGATGACTGTGGAACTGCCGTCCGACCCGCAGATGCAAGCGGTCATCGGGGTCTTCCGACAGCATCTCGGCGAGCCGATGCGCGAGCTCGGTGCCGCCGAGGTACGGACCCGCCGTGCAGCCCTGCGGTCTTCGGTGCCGCCCGCGGTCGAGCTCGCGGAGGTGCGCGACATCGCGGTCTCGGGGCGGTCCGGTGAGGTGCCCGTCCGGCTCTATCGGCCGCAGGACGGGCCGTCCGCGGGCGTGGTCGTGTACCTGCACGGCGGCGGCTGGGTGCTCGGCAGCCTTGACGAGTCCGACACCTTCTGCCGCGTCTTCGCCGGCATCACGGGTTGCGACGTCGTCAGCGTCGAGTACCGCCTCGCCCCGGAGCACACGTACCCCGCCGCCGTCGAGGACGCGGACGACGCCGTGCGATGGATCGCCCGCGAGCTCGCCGGGGATGCTCCGCTGGTGCTGATGGGGGACAGCGCGGGCGGCACGCTCGCCGCCGCCGTCGCTCAGCACGCCCGCGCGGACGGGAGCCCACAGGTCGCACTGCAGGTGCTCGTGTACCCGGTGCTCGATCACCGGATGGCGACGCCTTCGTACACCGAGCGCGGCGGCAAGCTGCTGATCAGCGCGGACGACATGGACTGGTTCTGGTCGGTCTACGTGCCCGACGTCGAGCGCCGGGCCGAGCCGGACGCGTCCCCCGGGCTCGTCGAGGACTTGGCGGGGCTGGCGCCTGCCCTGTTCGTCGTGGCCGAGTTCGACCCGATGCGAGACGAGGCCCTCGACTACGCGCGCCGCCTCGAGAGCGCGGGAGTGCCGACGACGGTGCTCCACTACGACACAGTGGCGCACGGATTCTTCCCGATGGCGGGCACGCTCGCCGTCGCCGACAACGCCATCCGGACGGTCGGGCTCGCCGTCGCGGACGCCTGCCGGGCCGGCGGCGCCGTGTCGCGGGGCTGAGACTGGTGGAACAGCCAGGTCCGACCGCCGGGCCACGTCCTTAGCGTAGGGGCCATGACCTCGCTCACCGAAGTCGCGCGGACGCGCCCCATCCCGACGGCGATGTACGTGGACGGGGCCTGGGTCACCGCCGCCGACGGGGCGACGATGGAGACGGTCGACCCCTCCACCGGCAAGGCGTGGAACCAGGTCCCCGCCGCGGGTGTCGCCGACGTCGACGCCGCCGTCACCGCGGCCAACGTGGCGATGACGGGGGAGTGGGGTGCCACCCAGGGCCCCGCCCGCGCCCGGCTGCTCAACCGGCTGGCGGACCTCGTCGATCGCGACGCCGACCGGCTCGCTGAGATCGAGACCCGGGACAACGGCAAGCTCATCCGTGAGACCCGCCCGGTGATGGGGCAGGTGTCGGCCTGGCTCCGCTACTACGCGGGCGCCGCGGACAAGCTGGCGGGCCAGACCCTGCCGACCGGTGACCCGAACTACCTCGTCTACACCACGCGTGAGCCGGTCGGGGTCGTCGGCGCCATCGTGCCGTTCAACAGCCCGCTCATGATCACGACGTTCAAGGCCGCTCCTGCACTGGCGGCCGGGTGCGCGGTGGTGGTCAAGACGGCCGACCAGACCCCGACCTCGACCCTGATGTACGCCGAGCTGTTCGCCGAGGCGGGCTTCCCCCCAGGCGCGTTCAACGTGCTGACCGGCCAGGGCGCCACCGCGGGCGACGCGCTCGCCCGGCACCCCGGCGTGGCGCGGGTCAGCTTCACCGGCTCGACGGCGGTGGGCACCGCCGTGATGAAGGCGGCGGCCGAGCACGTGGCGCCGGTGACCCTGGAGCTCGGCGGGAAGTCGCCCAACATCGTCTTCGCCGACGCCGACCTTGACGCCGCCGTCAACGGAGTGGTGGGCGGGATCTTTGCCTCCAGCGGGCAGATGTGCATCGCAGGCGGGCGGCTGCTCGTCCAGGAGTCCATCCACGACGAGCTCGTCGCGAGGCTCAAGGCGCGGGCCGAGGCCATCGTGCTCGGCGACCCGCAGGACCCAGCGAGCGAGATGGGCCCCCTGGTCAGTCAGGTCCAGCTCGACCGGGTGCTCGACCTCATCGCGAGCGGGGTCGCCGACGGCGGCACCCTCGTGACCGGGGGCGGGCGGGCCACCCCGGCCACCCACGCGGACGGGTACTTCGTCGAGCCCACGATCATCAGTGGAGTGCGGCCGGGTGATCGCCTCGCCCGCGAGGAGGTCTTCGGTCCGGTGCTCGCCGTCGTCCCGTTCCGGGACGAGGAGCACGCCGTGGAGCTGGGGAACGACACGGTGTTCGGGCTGGCGGGCGGTGTCTGGACGCGGGACGTCCAGCGGGCCCACCGGATGGCGAAGCGGCTGCGCTGCGGGGTCGTCTGGGTCAACTGCTACCGCAACACCTCGCCCCACGTGCCGTTCGGTGGGATGGGGCAGAGCGGGTTCGGACGTGAGAACGGCCTCGATGCCGTTCTCGACTACACACAGGTCAAGTCGGTGTGGCTGGAGCTCTCGGGCGCGACGCGCGACCCGTTCTCCGTCCCACGAGGCTGACGTGTCAGGAAGGACTGCGCACGTGCAGAACGATGAGGTCTCTAGTCGCGACGTGGACGTCGTGGTCGTCGGCGCCGGATTCTCCGGGCTCTACCTCGCCCACCGGGCGACGCAGATGGGGCTGTCCGTGCAGGTCCTCGAGGCGGGCTCGGGGGTGGGTGGCACCTGGTTCTGGAACACCTACCCGGGGGCGCGCTGCGACGTCGAGAGCATCGACTACTCGTATTCGTTCTCCGACGAGCTCCAGCAGGGGTGGGTGTGGTCGGAGCGCTACGCGGCCCAGGAGGAGATCCTCGCCTACCTGAACCACGTGGCCGACCGCTTCGACCTGCGCCGACACATCCGTTTCGACACGCGGGTGAGCACGGCCGAGTTCGACGGGTCGGGCTGGGTCGTCACCACCGAGCAGGGCGACACGGTGTCGGCGACGTTCTGCGTGATGGCGTCGGGCGGCCTGTCGGCGCCGAAGAAGCCGGACATCGCGGGGCTCGACGACTTCGCGGGCCAGAGCTTCCACACCGCGCGCTGGCCGAAGGAGGGCGTCGAGTTCGCGGGCAAGCGGGTGGCGATCATCGGCACCGGCTCGACCGGGGTCCAGCTGGTGCCAATGGTCGCCCGCGAGGCGGACCAGGTCTACGTGCTGCAGCGCACCCCCAACTACGTCGTGCCCGCGGGCAACCGCCCGCTCGGCGAGGGTGAGCTTGACACCGTCAAGGCGACCTACCCCGAGCGCAGGCAGAACGCGCGGCGCACCGCGTCCGGTGTGCCCGCGGCCGCCAAGCCCGGCCCGGGGAAGGACCTCTCGGACGCGGCGCGCCGCGAGGTCTACGAGCGGATGTGGGCGATCGGCGGCGCGCCCGCGATCCTGCGCGGCTTCACCGACGTCATGACGGACCCCGGGGTGAACGTCTTCGTCGCGGACTTCGCGCGGGAGAAGATCGCGCAGACGGTGCGGGACCCGGAGACGGCGGAGTCGCTGTCGCAGCGTGACTTCCCGTTCGGCGCGAAGCGGCTGTGCCTGGAGACGGACTACTTCGAGGCGTACAACCGGCCCAACGTGGAGCTCGTCGACCTGCGCAAGAAGCCGCTGGAGCGGGTGACCGCGGGTGGCTTCGTCGCGGGCGGCGAGGAGTACGCCGTCGACGTCATCCTGCTCGCCATCGGGTTCGACGCCATCAGCGGCGCCGTCACCGAGATCGACGTCCGCGGCAGGGACGGGGTGTCGCTCAAGGACTACTGGGCCGACGGTCCGAAGGCCACGCTGGGCCTGCAGGTCGCGGGCTTCCCGAACCTTTTCCTGGTCAACGGGCCCGGCAGCCCGGCCGTGCTGGGCAACGTGGTCGCGTTCGCCGAGCAGCACGTCGAGTGGATCACCGACTGCATCGGGTACCTGCGGGATAACGGGGTCGGCACGATCGAGACGACCCCGGAGTCCGACGAGACCTGGGCTGACCACGTGGACGAGGTGGGCGGACAGACGCTCTACGTGCGGGCCAAGTCCTGGTACACGGGCGAGAACGTGCCGGGCAAGCCGCGCCGGTTCCTGCCCTACGCCGGAGGCCTCGACCGCTACCGCGACCGGTGCGACGAGATCGCGGCGAAGGGCTATGACGGCTTCGTCCTGAGCCGGGAGCACGACCCCGCCGAGGCCGCCAGCGGCTGATCGGGGCGACGGTCCGCCATTCCTGGCGGAACTACCAGTAGGGCGGGCGTCTTGCGCCCCCTAGCGTCCAGAACGGGTCGGGGTCTCCCCCCGGGATCACACCGGTGCGGACGCCGACGACGACTACGAGGAGGACGGCCGTGGGTCGTGTCGAGGGCAAGGTCGCGTTCATCACCGGCGCCGCGCGAGGTCAGGGCCGCAGCCATGCGGTGCGCCTCGCCGAGGAGGGCGCCGACATCATCGCGATCGACATCTGCGCCCCGGTCGAGACGGTGACGTACGCGACGGGCACGGAGGCGGACCTCGCCGAGACGGCGAGCATGGTCGAGAAGCTCGACCGGCGGATCGTCACGGCCAAGGTCGACGTCCGCGACGGCGCGGCCGTCGCGGAGGCGCTGGCCACGGGCGTCGCCGAGCTCGGCGGGCTGGACATCGTGGTGGCCAACGCGGGCATCGCCAGCTACGCGGCGGCCCATGAGATCACCGACGCCGCCTTCCGCGAGATGATCGACATCGACCTGATCGGCGTGTGGCAGACGCTCAAGGCCGCCACGCCCTACCTGATCGAGCGCAAGTCGGGCTCGATGGTGATCATCAGCTCCGCGGCGGGCCTGATCACCCCGCCCGGCCTCGCGCATTACGCCGCGGCCAAGCACGGCACCGTCGGGCTCATGCGGGCCTTCGCCAACGAGCTCGGCCCGCACGGCATCCGCGTCAACAGCATCCACCCCACCCAGGTGGACACTCCGATGATCATGCACGACGAGATCTACCGGATGTTCCGGCCGGACCTCGAGAACCCGACCAAGGACGACATTGTCGGCGTATCGGTCGGGATGAACCTGATACCGGTGCCGTGGGTGGAACCGGTCGACGTGTCCAACGCGGTCCTGTTCCTGGGGTCCGACGAGGCCCGGTACATCACCGGTGCGACCCTCCCGGTCGACGCCGGGATCGTGGTCAAGGCCTGACGCCCTCGCAGGAGATGTCCATCCGAGACAAGGAGATCCAATGACGGACCGACTCCGCTTCGGCGTCTTCCATGCGCCGTACCACCTTCCGATGGGACAGAACCCCAACCTGGCGATCCACCGCGACGTCAAGTTCGTGAAGCACCTCGACGAGCTCGGCTTCGACGAGGCGTGGATCGGCGAGCACCATTCCTGTGGGTCCGAGCTCATCCCGGACCCGATCACGTTCATCGCGAACGTGGCGCCCCAGACGTCGAACATCAAGCTGGGCACGGGCGTGCTGTCACTGCCCTACCACAACCCGCTCTGGGTCGCTGATCGCTTCATCCTGCTCGACCACCTGACCCGCGGCCGGGCGATGCTGGGCCTCGGCCCGGGTGCGCTGACCACGGACGCGTACATGATCGGCCTCGACCCCCTCGAGCAGCGCAACGCGCTCGAGGAGGACGTGGACGTGCTGAAGCGCCTCTTCGCGGGCGAGATCGTGTCGATCAAGACCGCGCGTTACGAGCTGGTCGAGGCCCGCACCCAGACCCGTCCCTACTCCGACTTCGAGGTCGCGGTCGCGGCGGTGGCCTCGCCCACCGGTCCGCGGATCGCGGGCAAGTACGGCGACGGGATCCTCTCGATCGGTGCCACCATGTCGGCGATGGCACCGGACGGCGTGGACACCCTGGCGCTGCACTGGGACGTCATGGAGCAGAAGGCCGCCCAGTACGGCCAGGTCGCGGACCGGTCGAAGTGGCGCCTGGTCGGGCCGATGCACATCGCGGAGACCCGAGAGAAGGCTCGCGAGCAGGTCCGGCACGGGATCGACGCCTGGTTCGACTACTTCCAGGACGTCCAGTCGGCGGTGCACTTCGAGGTGGCGGGCAAGGACACCGAGGAGCGGATCGACTTCGTGATCAACTCGGGGCTCGGCGTCATCGGCACGCCGGACGACGCGGTCGAGCAGATCTCGAAGCTGCAGGCGCAGTCCAACGGTGGCTTCGGTGCCTACCTGGTGATGACCCACGAGTGGGCGAACTGGGCGGACACCCTGCACAGCTACGAGCTGATGGCCGAGCGGGTGTTCCCGGCGTTCCAGGGCAGCCTGGACTCGCTGCAGGCGAGCGCGGACTGGGCGGCGACCGAGCGCGGCACCCTGGGCGGCGCGCAGATGCAGAGCGTCGTGAACGCCATGAACAAGCACGCCGCCGAGTCGGCGAAGGGCTGAGCGATGTTCAAGCTGGTCGGTCTGTGGTCGGCACCCGCTGAGGCGGACGTCGAGGAGTTCGAGAAGCACTACGCCGAGGTCCACGTGCCGCTGGCGAAGGCGGTCCCCGGGCTGCGGAGGATCACATTGACCCGCGCGGGCGAGGGCTTCGCGGGCGCGGAGCCCGCCTTCTACCGGCTCGCTGAGATGTACTTTGACTCCCCGGAGGCGATGGCGGAGAGCGCGGGCTCGGACGAGTGGCACGCGATGCACGCCGACGGTGGACATCTCGTCGAGCGGTACGGCCTGACCCTGCAGGCGGGCGCAGGCTGGGAGGAGTAGACCCTCCGGGCCGCCGTGGACCCCGGGTCCACGGCGGCCCGTTCCCGGGGCCGGACCGGTCCCCACCTGCGGCGACGACGCCGCGAGCGAGGAGAGGAGATTCCCATGAGTGGTCCACTGACCGGCAAGGTCGCCCTGGTGACCGGCGCAGCCCGCGGCCAGGGACGGTCGCACGCGCTGCGCTTGGCGGAGGACGGCGCCGACATCATCGCCGTCGACATCTGCGGCCAGATCGACACCGTGCACTACCCGATGTCCAACCCGGCCGACCTCGACGAGACGGTCGCTGAGGTCGAGAAGCTGGACCGGCGGATCGTGGCCCGCCAGGCGGACGTGCGCGACGCCGCGACGCTGAACAAGGTCGTGGCCGAGGGCATCGCCGAGCTCGGCCGCATCGACATCATCGTCGCCAACGCCGGTATCGCCTGCCAGTCCGTCCGCGAGAGCGACGACCTGCAGACCTTCCTCGACACGGTCGCGGTGAACCTGACCGGCGTGTACAACACCGTGCACGCCGCCGTCGACAAGCTGATCGAGCAGGGCAGCGGGTCGATCATCCTCACCGGCTCCACGCAGGCCCTCTCGGGCCGCGGCGGCAACGGGTCCGGCGCCCAGGACGGCTACACCGCCTCGAAGCACGGCGTCACCGGCCTGATGCGGACCTGGTCGTACTGGCTGGCGCCCAAGGGCATCCGGGTCAACACGGTCAACCCGACCGGCGTCGACAGCCCGATGGTCAACAACGACGTCATCGCCGAGTGGTTGGAGCAGGACCCCGACGCCGCCGGCGTCCTCGCCAACCACATGCCGGTGCCGGTCGTCGCGCCGCGGGACATCAGTGCCGCAGTGGCGTGGCTGGCGTCGGACGAGTCCCGGTACGTCACCGGGGTCGCCCTGCCCGTCGACGCAGGGTTCCTCATCAAGTAGAAGGAGAGTCGTGGACTTCGAGCTCACGGAGGACCAGGCCACGATCCGGGACGCGGTCCGGGATCTTGCCGGGAAGTTCGACGACCAGTACTGGATGGAGCACGACCGGGACAAGCGCTTCCCGACGGAGTTCTACGAGGCGTTCGCCTCCGGCGGCTGGTTGGGGATCACCACTCCGGAGGAGTACGGCGGGCACGGTTTCGGGATCACCGAGGCGTCGCTGCTGATCGAGGAGGTCGCGAGGTCCGGTGGCGGGATGAACGCCGCGAGCGCCATCCATCTGTCGATCTTCGGCATGCACCCGGTGATCAAGCACGGGTCGGAGGAGCTGAAGGCGCGTACGTTGCCGCGGATCGTGGACGGCTCGCTGCACGTGTGTTTCGGGGTGACCGAGCCGGGTGCGGGCCTGGACACCACGAAGATCACCACCTTCGCGAAGCGCGAGGGCGACCACTACCGCGTCAACGGGCGCAAGGTGTGGATCTCCAAGGCCATGGAGTCCGAGAAGGTCCTGCTGCTGACCCGGACACAGAAGCCGGGCGAGGTGGCGAAGAAGACGGACGGCATCACGCTGTTCCTGACGGACCTGGACCGCTCCAAGATCGACATTCGGCCGATCCCGAAGATGGGGCGGAACGCGGTCACCTCGAACGAGCTGTTCATCGACGACCTGATGGTCCCGGTGGAGGACCGTGTCGGCGAGGAGGGCAAGGGGTTCACCTACATCCTGGACGGGCTGAACCCGGAGCGGATGCTGGTAGCGGCGGAGGCGCTCGGGCTGGGTCGGGTGGCGCTGGACCGTGCGGTGACCTACGGCAACCAGCGCGAGGTGTTCGGCCGTCCGATCGGGATGAACCAGGGCATTCAGTTCCCGCTGGCGGACTCGCTGGCTCGGCTGGACGCGGCGGAGCTGATGCTGCGCAAGGCGACCTGGCTCTACGACAACGGCAAGCCGTGTGGCCGGGAGGCGAACACGGCGAAGTACCTGTGTGCGGACGCGGGGTTCCAGGCGGCGGACCGGGCGTTGCAGACCCATGGCGGGATGGGGTACTCGGAGGAGTACAACGTGGCCCGCTACTTCCGGGAGGCCCGGCTGTTGAAGATCGCGCCGCTCCCGCAGGAGATGGTGCTCAACTACCTGGGATCGCACGTCCTCGGCCTGCCCCGCAGCTACTGATGGCCCTCGATCTACGCAGGTTCCTCAAGGAGGGGGACGGCGTCTGGTGGGGGCAGGCCGGTGCCGAGGCCACCCCGCTTGTCGACGCCCTCCTCGACCAGGTGTCCGAGATCGGCCCGGTGTGGGCCTTCACCGGGCTGAGCCTGAACCGGCGCCTTCGAGAGCTGCCCCCCGAGCTGCACATGCTCTCCTACGGGGCGATGGGCGAGCTCCGCGCGGTCGCCGCAGCCGGGCGACTCGACGTGGTCCCGGCCCACTACTCAGTGCTCCCGCGGCTCTTCGCCGAGCACACCCTGCCGACGGACGTCGGGCTCGTCCAGCTCTCCCCGCCCGGGCCGGACGGGCTCTGCTCCTTCGGCATCGGACCCGACTACGCCGGAGACGCGGCCCGCCACACGCGCGTCCTCGTCGGCGAGATCAACCGGCGCATGCCGAGGACCATCGGCACGCCCGGCATCGCCCTGAGCGACCTCGCCGCCCACGTCGAGACGGACCGACCGCTCCCGAGCGTCCCCGAACGGGCCCCCGACGAGGTCGACCGCGCCATCGCGGGCCACGTCGCCGAGCTGGTCGACGACGGCGACACCCTCCAGATGGGCGTGGGGTCACTGCCCACGGCGATCCTCGACGGGCTCACCGACCACGTGGACCTGGGCTTCCACGGCGGGATGATCACCGACTCGGTCGTCCGGCTCGTGGAGCGGGGCGTCCTGACCGGTCGCCGGAAGGAGATCGACCCGGGGACGGTCGTCACGGGCGCCGCCATCGGGAGTTCCGCGCTGTACGAGGCGGTCGGCGACCTGCCGTGCGAGTTCCGCCCCGCGAGCTACACCCACAACCCCCGCGTGCTCGGGCGGCTGAGCACGCTCGTCGCGATCAACTCGGCGCTGGCCGTGGACCTCACCGGGCAGGTGGGCTCCGAGGTCTCCGGCGGCCGCTACCTGGGCGGGATCGGCGGACAGGCCGACTTCTCTGGCGCCGCGGCCCGCACCGGTGCCCTGTCCGTCATCGCCCTGCGATCCACCGCGGGGGGCCTGTCGACGATCGTCCCGCAGCTTCCGGAGGGGATCGTCACCACGGCGCGGGCGGACGTCGACGCCGTCGTGACGGAGCACGGCATCGCGATGCTGCGCGGCTGTCCACTCGCCCAGCGGGGGCACCGGATCGCGGCGGTCGCCGCGCCCGAGCACCGCGAGTCACTGTTGAAGGACCTGCACGGAGCCGGCGCATGACGACAGACGACACCGCCGGCCACGCCGACGCCGTCCGCTACGGCGTCGACGACCACGGCGTCGCGACCCTGACACTCGACCAGCCCGCCACCCGCAACGCGCTGAGCGACGCCCTCCTCGACGCTCTGCTCGCACGGCTGTCCGAGGCCCGGGGTGACGACCGGGTGCGAGTGGTCGTCCTGACCTCCTCCCACGAGCGCGTGTTCTCCGCGGGTGGCGACCTCAAGGCCTTCGCCTCGGACGCCCCGCTGATCGAGAAGTACGCTGGACTCGACCGGTTCCCGCGCCTCTACCGCCTCCTCGGCGAGCTGGGCAAACCGGTGCTCTGCGCCGCGAATGGCGACGTGCTCGCGGGCGCGTTCGGCCTCGCTCTCGCCTGTGACCTGGTGATCGCGCGGCGCGGGGTGCGCTTCGGCTGTCCGGAGATCAACGTCGGGGTGTTCCCCTTCATGATCTCCGCGCTGATCTATCGCTCGATCGACCGTATGAAGGCCAACGAGCTGATGATGCTGGGCGAGGCGGTCGACGCCGACGAGGCGTACCGGCTCGGCTTCGTCAACGCCGTCGTCGACGCCGACGACTTCGACGCGACGGTGCGCGAGTGGGCGCACAAGATCGCCGCGAAGTCGCCCCTTCTGATGCGGCTGGGCAAGGACGCCGTCGCGGCCACCCGGGACCTGGCCCTGCCCGAGGCTCTGGACTCCCTGCGCTCCCGCCTCGCCCTCGCCTTCAGCACCGAGGACATCAAGGAGGGTGTCGCCGCCTTCCGCGAGAAACGCGACCCGGTCTGGGCGATGCGCTGACGCCGTGGGCGCGACGGGGCGCCACGCCCACGGCGGTGCTCTCAGAGCGTGTAGTCGATGATGCCGCGGATATTCTTGCCCGCGCGGAGGTCGTCGTAGCCCTGGGTGATGTCCTCAAGGCGGTAGCGGGCGGTAAGAAGCTCGTCGAGCTTGAGTGCGCCCTCCCGGTAGAGCTGCAGCTGGGCCTTGATGTCCCAGTTCGGGCCGCACCCGCCGTAGAGCGCTCCCTGGAGGCGCTTCTGGTAGAGCGTGAGCTCGTTGAGCGGCAGCGGGACGCCGACGGCCTCGTGGTTCCCGACCGCGGTGACCACGGTCGTGCCCGCCTTGCGGACGGTGGCGAAGGCCTGGGCGATGGCCTCCCCGGTAAGCACCCCGATCGTCACGATGGCCGAGTCGGCGCCCTGGCCGTTCGTGAGCAGTCGGGCGAGCTCGCCCGCCTCCTCGATGCTCGCACAGGTGTGCGTGGCGCCGAGCTCCTCGGCCTTCTCCCGTTTGAAAGCCACCGGGTCCACGGCGATGACGTTCGCCGCACCGGCGTGCCGGGCGCCCTGCACCGCGTTGGTCCCGATCCCGCCGATGCCCATGACCACCACGGTCTGTCCGGGACGAACCTCGGCGGAGTTGACCGCGGATCCCCAGCCCGTCCCGACCCCGCAGCCGACGAGGCAGGCGAGGTCGAGCGGGATGTCGTCGTCGATCTTCACGGCGGACTCCAGCGAGGCCGTGGTGTGCCGGACGAAGGTGGAGATGCCACTGACCTGCCCGACGTTCGTGCCGTCCGGCAGGTGCAGGCGGTAGGAGCCGTCCGTCCAGCGCGGGCCCGCCATGATCGACGCACCGTGGTCGCACAGGTTCTGCATCCCGCGGGTGCACCAGCGGCAATGGCCGCACGCGGGAATGAACGAGAAGACGACGTGGTCGCCCACCTCGATGCCCTTGCCGTTGGGCCCCACCTTGGTCACGATCCCGGCGCCCTCGTGCCCGCCCGCCGTGGGGTAGGTGCCCAGGTGGAGGTCGCCGGTGGCGTAGTGGTCGTCCGAGTGACAGAGTCCGGCGGCGACCAGCTCGACCTGCAGCTCGTCCGGCCGGGGGTCCTCCAGGTCGAGGTCCACGATCTCGTACTCACCGGGGGCCTTGGTGATGACCGCGCCCTGCGTCCTCATCGCACTCCTTCCGACAGCACCGTCTCAGGGCTCCATCGTCGGCGCCCCCCGGGCATAGCAGGACTCTCGGTTCCGCCAGTCCTCAGGCCCCTCCCGGGATGACACGGTGGGGTACGTGTCGACTGGAGCGCTGGTCCCGAGTACGTCCGCAGCGGCCTACGTGTGGCGGCCCGACGCGACGCGTCTCACCGAGTCCCGGGTGGCCCGGTTCGCCCGCAGACACGGCATCGACGGGATCGAGGCGCTCCGCGCCCGTTCCGTCGCCGACGTCGGGTGGTACTGGGGTGCCGTGGTCGAGGACCTGGGCATCGAGTTCCGGGCCCCCTACAGCCGGGTGCTGGACCTCTCGGAGGGCGTGACCGATCCCGACTGGTTCGTCGACGGAGAGCTGAACGTCGCCGACGCCTGCCTGGGCCGGTGGGCCGCCGATCCGGTCGCCCGTGACCGGGTCGCGGTGGTGCACGAGGCGGAGGACGGCACGGTCGACTCGCTGAGCTTCGCCGAGCTCGACGACCGGGTCCGCAGGGTCGCGGCCGGGCTGCGTGGCCTGGGGGTCGGCCGGGGCGACGCAGTGGCGCTCTACCTGCCGATGGTCGCTGAGGCCGTCGTGGCCTTCTACGCCGTCGCCCGGCTCGGGGCGGTCGCCGTGCCGCTGTTCTCCGGTTTCGCCGCGGGCGCCATCGCCTCCCGACTCTCCGACGCCGACGTCCGCACCGTCGTCACGGCGGAGTCAACCGTGCGACGCGGGCGCGGCGTCGAGATGCCGCCTGCGGTCCGCGACGCTGTGGCGCAGTGCCGCGGCGTCCGGCACGTCGTGGTCGTCGGGCAGCCGGAGCCCGGTGAAGTCGCCTGGTCCGACCTGCTCGCCCACGCGCCCGAGGAGGGCCCCGCCGCGGCGACCGGGTCCTCGGACACCCTCCTGCTGGCGTACACCTCGGGAACGACCGGACGTCCGAAGGGCGCGGTCCACACCCACGCGGGGTTCCTGGTCAAGACCGCATCCGAGGTCGCGTACTCCTTCGACCTCGGCGCCGGCGGGATGTTCTGCTGGATCACCGACATGGGCTGGATCATGGGGCCGCTGTCGATCGTGGGCACGCACGCGAACGGTGGCGGCCTGGTTCTGTTCGAGGGCTCCCCGGACGTGCCGGACCTGACCCGGCTTTGGCAGCTGGTGCAGCGCCACCGGGTCACGATGCTCGGTGTCTCGCCGACCCTGATCAGGACCATCCGCGGGGTCGACGCCGAGGCCGTCGGCAGGTTCGACCTGTCCTCGGTCCACACGCTCGGCTCCACCGGCGAGCCCTGGGACCCCGAGTCCTACGAGTGGCTGGCCGAGAGCGTGCTCGGCGGCCGGGTGCCGATCATCAACTTCTCCGGTGGGACCGAGGTGGGCGGCTCCTTCCTGGCGCCGTACCCGATCGAGCCGATCGCGAGCTGCTCGCTTGGTGGGCCGTCGCTGGGCATGGACGTGGACGTCGTCGACGCAGCGGGGGAGCCGGTGCGCGGCGAGGTGGGGGAGCTGGTGTGCAGGCAGCCCTGGCCCGCCATGACGCGCGGAGTCTGGCGGGACCGCGAGCGCTACCTCGAGGCGTACTGGTCGACGTTCCCCGGTCTCTGGCGACACGGGGACCACGCGATCGTCGACGCCGACGGCCAGTGGTTCCTGCGCGGCCGCTCCGACGACGTGATGAACGTGGCGGGCAAGCGGCTGGCGCCCGCCGAGGTCGAGGCCGTGCTGATCACCCATCCCGCCGTGGCGGAGGCGGCGGTTGTCGGGGTCCCCGACGAGACGAAGGGCGAGGCGGTCTGGGCCTTCTGGGTCGGTGCCGAGGTCGGGGACGAGGCCGCGGTCGCCGCCGAGCTGCGGACCCGGGTCGCGGGCGAGCTCGGCAAGCCCTTCGCCCCCAGCCTGGTCCGCCGCGTCTCCGAGCTGCCGAAGACCCGTTCGGCGAAGATCATGCGACGGGCCGTCCGCGCCGCCGTGCTGGGTCTCGACCCCGGTGACCTGTCGGGGGCCGAGAACCCCGGCGCCCTGGACGTCGTCCGCGCGGCCGTGCGTCCCGACAGCACCCAGGAGGACTGATGAGCAAGCGTGTACACATCCGTGAGGTCGGGCCGCGGGACGGCTTCCAGAACGAGCCCGAGCGCATCCCGACGGACGACAAGGTCCGGTTGATCGAGGCGCTGGCCCGGGCGGGGTTCGACCGCATCGAGGTCGCGAGCTTCGTGCGGCCGGACGTGATCCCGCAGCTGGCGGACGGCGTCGAGGTGTTGAACCGGATCGACGTGCCGGACCACGTGAAGCTGATGGTCCTGATCCCGAACAGCAAGGGGCTGGACAACGCGCTGAAGGTGCGGGACCGCTTCCACGAGGCCGCGATCTTCGTGTCCGCCTCGGAGACGCACAACAAGAAGAACGTCAACCGCACCGTCGACGAGACGATGGCGGACAACGACGTGATGGCGAAACGGATCCGGGCCGAGGGCCTGGGCTGCGCTGCAGTCGTCGCCACCTCGTTCGGTTGCCCGTACGAGGGCAAGGTCGAGCTCGACGGGGTGCTGTCGCTGGCGGAGCGGTTCGCTGAGGCCGGGGCCACGGAGATCGGGTTCGGCGACACCACCGGGATGTGCAACCCGGTTTATGCCCGCGAGTTCTTCGCGGCGGCGCTGGAGCGGCTTCCGGGCGTGGAGGTGACCGCGCACTTCCACAACACCCGCGGACAGGGCTTGGCGAACGCCTATGCGGCTCTCGAGGCGGGGTGCACGAGTTTCGAGTCGAGTTTCGGGGAGCTGGGCGGCTGCCCGGTGCCCGCGGGCTCGACGGGCAACATCGCCACCGAGGACCTGGTGAGCATGTTGCACGAGATGGGGGCCGAGACCGGCGTCGACCTGCGAGGTGTCATCGACGCCGCCCGTGAGGCCCAGCGGGTGCTCGGGCGCACCCTGACCAGCCACTCGTTGGTCGCCGGCCCGATCGAGTGGCACCTGCAGGACGCCTGAGCGAAGGCCAGACGGATGCGCGCGGCGATCCTGAGCGAGTTCGGCGGCCCCGAATGCCTCCGGCCCGGCTCGGTGCCCGACTCCGAGCCGGAGCACGGGATCGGGTGCTCCGTCGCGGTCACCGCCGGGAGCGAGGCCAAGGCCCAGGCGGCGGTGGCGTTGGGCGCGGTCGGCGACTTCGACTACCGGGACGACGACCGGCCGACGAAGGCCCGCGCGCTCTCCCCAGACGGGGCCGGGTTCGACGCGGTGCTCGACCCGGTGGGTGACTGGCAACGCGCGATCGACGCCCTGAAGCCGGGCGGTCGGATAGTGGTTCTCGGCTCGGCCCTCGCGGCGGTGGCGGACCTCGACGTACGGAGGTTCTACTTCGGTCAGTTCAGTCTCCTGGGGGACGACCATGGGCAGCCCCGCGGACCTCGTCGACGTCCTGGACCTCGTCGTGCGGCACGAGATCGTGCTCCCGCTGGTGGACCGCGAGTCTCCGCTCGTCGAGGCCGCCACAGCACACCGGTACCCGGAGAGCGGCGCCGCCTTCGGCAAGGTCGTGCTCCGGCCCTGACCCACCTCCGCCGCCATGGCTCCCCGTCAGGAGAGATCCCCGGCGCTCTCGGCTTGCCAGAAGGGTGCGGGCCCGCGCGACGACAGGCTCATCCGATGAAGGTCCCGTCCTCCAGGCGGGCGAGTCGTCCTTCGTGCTCGACGCGGTGATGTATACAGCGATGGTTGCCCTTGCCTCGCCGTCCACGCCGGTCTCCCTCACCCGCGCGGTCAACGAGCGCTTCGATAAGGCCCGCGGCATCGCCTTGGGCATCTCAAACACCTTCGCGGGCATCGTCGTCTACCTCGTCCCGGCCATCCTGGGCACGACACTTGCGACTGACTGGCGTACCGGGTACTGGTGGATCGGCGGCGTAATCATGCCCTGCGCCGTGATCGTCTTTGTTCTGATGCCACGATTTCACGGCAAACCGGCATCAGTCACCTCCCACTCCGCGACGCCGCGGACCAGCATCCTTCCGCTTCTCAGGCGCCCGCTCTTCGCTCGACTCTCCGGTAGCGTTGGCCACCCGCTGAGCCGTGGCGCCCGCAGCGGTCGGTCAAGTCCGCTGGCGTGGTGTGTGACGACTACCGCGTGATCTTCTCGTTCTGTCAGG
>NZ_BAABGT010000114.1:0-43867 GCF_039541715.1 Pseudonocardia xishanensis | reverse complement strand
CGAACCGCGGCATTCGAATCTCCCATCCTGGAGATTCGCAACGACCGATGGAATCCGCCCCGTCTACCCGGTGATCTTCATCGACGCCCTCTATGTCAAGGTCCGCGACGGCCGGGTCACCAACCGGCCCTTCTACGTGGTCATCGGGGTCACCGTCGACGGGCACCGCGACATCCTCGGGATCTGGGCCGGCGAGGGCGGGGAGGGTGCAGAGTTCTGGCTTCAGGTGCTCACCGAGGTCAAGAACCGCGGCGTCGCCGACGTGTGCATCGCCGTCTGCGACGGGCTCAAGGGCCTGCCCGAGGTGATCACCACCGCCTGGCCCCAGTCGGTGGTGCAGACCTGTGTGCTGAAACTGATCCGCAACACGTTCCGCTTCGCGAGCCGCCGCTCCTGGGAACAGATGGCCAGAAGACCTGCGGCCGGTCTACACCGCGCCGACCGAGGCCGCCGCCCTGGCCCGGTTCGACGAGTTCACCGACACCTGGGGCGGGACCTATCCGGCGATCATCGCGCTCTGGCGCAACGCGTGGTCGGAGTTCGTGTCCCTTCCTCGACTACGACGTGGAGATCCGCCAGGTCATCTGCTCCACCAACGCCATCGAGTCCCTCAACGCCCGCTACCGGCGGGCCGTCAAAGCCCGCGGGCACTTCCCGACCGAACAAGCAGCGCTGAAGTGTCTCTTTCTGGCCACCCGCTCGCGTGACCCGACTGGGAAAGGGCGGGCGAGGTGGGCGATGCGGTGAAAACCCGCCCTGAACGCCTTCGCGATCACCTTCGCCGGCCGTATCGTCCCCGGCAACGGTGACTGGCCATCACCGACGCCGGTTCCACCGTTCAGCTGACACTCTCCCGCCGACCCCTATCCTGACCACCACCGCCGAGTGGGGAAATCCGGTGAGCAAGTCCGACCAAGATCACTAAAAAGCACCAGCGAGAAAGGTGTGGGCGGTGAACAAGCACGCAAAGACCCCCGTTCCCGCCACCGGTGGCACCCAGGAGGGCGCCGGGTGGAAGGACGCTGACCTCGCGGTGTGCGCGATGCCGTCCCCTTTTGCTAGTGACCGTCGGATGCCGCGGCGTCGGGGGAGTGCTCTACCTATGAGCCCGATCGGAAGCACCGGGCCCCTGCTGAAGACTCAAGAGGGCATGCATCCACTTGGTCCATCTGCTCATCGCTGCAGCTGAGCCTGCAAAGTGTTCCGATAGTCGGCGAGCCATGGATATGACTCCGCGACCACCGGGCGACCGATGAATCGCGCGGTCTCCGAGTCACGATCCAGTATAGTCTGCTCGGCCGCCGGATTGACGGCCAGCGCAAGGATCTC
Source organism: Pseudonocardia xishanensis (assembly GCF_039541715.1). NCBI lineage: Bacteria > Bacillati > Actinomycetota > Actinomycetes > Pseudonocardiales > Pseudonocardiaceae > Pseudonocardia > Pseudonocardia xishanensis. The sequence goes on along the minus strand of NZ_BAABGT010000114.1, from coordinate 42,538 downwards.
ACGGGCCCGGCCCGTGTGGGCGGAAATCACGAGTGAAGAATGTGTCCTCAAGCTCCTGGCCGCAGCGCGACACCATGCGTTCACCCTAAACGGCTACGATCCTGCGCTCGCCCGGCACCTCGTGGGCGACGAGGCGGTGAAGGTAGCGCGGGATATAATAAACGGCCTGACGTCGGTAACCCCGAAGGCCTTCCGATGGCCGCCACCAACACCGAGCAGAAACCGCCCGGGGGACGCTCGTCGAGATGGACGATCGCGCGAGTATGTCGGCGTCGGTCCTCCACGCGTCACCCTCCAGATGCCATTGCTACGCAGAAGGTCCGGTTCCCGGAAGTGGCTGACGGCACCGGGCGTGACTCAGCTCGAGATGTTCCGCTGGGCCGTGCCCTTCCTGATGTCGCGGAAGGGCACGCCGCGGTCGGGGGTGTGTCCTCTCGGCATGCCTAGCAGTCGCTCACTGATGATGTTGCGTTGGATCTGGTCCGTACCGCCGCCTACCGAGTTGGTGAAGGCGTTCATCATCTCGCGGTTGACGTCGTCGCCGGTGCGGTTGTCTGGGCCGTACAGCATGGCCTGGGGGCCGAGCATCTGGGCTTTGAACCGGCCCACGGAGTGCAGGATGCGGGAACTGGCGAGCTTGCCGAGGGCTGCCGCTGCGACCTGGCTCTGGGCACTGTCACTCGCCGATGACAGGCGCTCGGTCGTCCACTGGTGGACCAACCGCCATGTGTGCAGTTGGGCAATGGTCTGGCGGATTGCGGAGTCATCGGTTCTACCGGCACGGCGTGCAGCTCGAACGAGGTCTGCCGCACCGTCGGCGATGGGTGCAAGGGTGCGGCCGTCCTCCCCGGCGGCCTCCTTCGGGCGGCCGATGGACTCGAGGTACTCGCCCAGCCACTCGCGCTCGGCGGCGAGCACGATCTGGAGGATCCGCCATCCGTCGTTGACCTCGCCGACCACGTTCCCGGCGGGCACGCGCACGTCGGTCATGAAGACTTCGTTGAACTCGGAGTCCCCGGTGATCTGCTTGATCGGGCGGACCTCGACGCCCGGCTGCTGCAGGGGCACGATGAAGAAGGTGATGCCCTGGTGCTTCGGCACGTCCTCGTCGGTCCGCGCGAGCAACGCCCCCCACGTCGAATTGAGCGGCCCCGAGGACCAGACCTTCTGGCCGTTGACGATCCAGTGGTCGCCGTCGAGTACGGCTCGCGTCTGCAGTCCGGCCAGGTCCGAGCCTGCGTTCGGTTCGCTGTAGAGCGCCAGTCCGCCGTCGGCGTCGCCGACGAGGAGATCCCGTACGAACTCCGCCCGCAGCTCCGGGCGCCCGTACCGCGCGACCGCCATGCCGATCATCCGGACCCATCCGTCAACGACGCCGGGGCCGAGGTCCTGGCAGGATCGCGGCGCTCCGACCGCGGTGAACTCGGCGCTGACGACCTGCGCCAGGCTCTTGCTGAGGCCGAGGCCGTAGGCGTTCTCCGCGAACGTCGGCGCCGCCCAGCCGGCAAGAACGACTTTCTCTCGCCACTCACGATCGTCGACACCCCGCCAGTTCGTGGCGAGCCACTCGCGCACCTGAAGGGCAAGCCGGTCGGGGGTGATGTCGGGGGTCATGTCGATGGCCATGATCAACGCTCCTCTGCGTGGTCGGACCGGTTCAGATGCCGAGGCAAGACGCCAGCCGCTCACGGTGGTGGGTCGAGTCTCCGAGGAACACAGCCATCGACTTGGCCCGCTTGAAGTAGAGATGGGCAGGCATCTCCCAGGTGAAGCCCATCCCGCCGTGCACCTGGATGTTCTGATGGGAGGCGAGCTCGAAGGCGTCCGAGCAGTAGGCCTTCACCAGCGGAGCGACGGCGGAGAGCTCCGCGCCCTCATGCCCGCTGGCCGCCGCGAGACCCACATGCATGGCCGACCTGGCGGACTCCACCTCGAGCATGACGTCGGCGAGCATGTGCTTCAGCGCCTGGAACGCGCCGATCGGCTGGCCGAACTGGATCCTGGTCTTGGAGTACTCCACAGCCATGTCGAGGGCCGCTTGAGCGCCACCCACCTGCTCAGCGGCCAGCGCGACGACGGCGAGGTCGAAGACCTTGCTCAGGGTCGTCCAGCCGGCGCCTTCCGCTCCGAGCAGCCGAGCAGGGGTGTTCTCGAACGCGACGACGGCGACCTTGCGCGTCTGGTCCAGCGTCTCGGTCAGGCGCGCGTTCAGCCCGGGCGCACCCCTGTCTACCGTGAAGAGGGAGACTGAGTCGCCGGTGCGAGCCGCCACGACGATGAGGTCGGCGACGTGGCCGTCGAGTACGAAGATCTTCTCTCCGGTCAGGCGATACGTGTCCCCGTTCGCCGAAGCCGCCATCTCGATGCCGGCCTCGTCCCAGCGACCAGAGGACTCGACGAACGCGAGCGTGCCCACGACGTCGCCCGTGGCGATGCCCGCGAGGTACTCCTTCTGCGCGGCCTGGTCTCCGCTCTGCAGCAGACATGAAGCGGCGAGGACCACGGTGGAGAAGTAGGGCGCGCAGAACAACGCCCGGCCCATCTCCTCCAGGACGACGCCCAGTTCGACCCAGGTGTATCCGGCGCCGCCGTGCTCCTCCGGCACGATCAGGCCCTGGAGGCCCAGCTCCGACGCGATCTGCCGCCAGACGTCGCGGTCGTACCCCTCGTCGGTGTCCATGAGACGGCGCACCTCGGACTCCGGTGACCGGTTGGCGAAGAAGGCCCGCAGGGACGACCGGAGGCTTTCGTGTTCCTCGCTGAAGACCGACACCATGATTCCTCCTGAGGCGCTCATCCGGGAGCGCGACCGTCGAGCCCGCGACTAGAACGCCTCTGGAGGGTAGGTGCGCCTCTCGGGGGGGTCAAGCGAGCGATCGCTAGGGACAGAGCTATCGCTCGTTACGTCGCTCAGCTAGGGTGACTGACGGCACGTTGGGGTGTTCTGTCATCCGCGTCTGATGCCCATCGCTGCCACAGTCTTGTCTCGTGGATGGAGTTCGCTCATGACCAGCACGTCCGATCGTCGTCTCCCGCTCGCGGGCGTTCGCGTCGTCGAGATGACCGATGGGTTCCTGGACATGACGGGGCGCCTTCTGGCCGATTTCGGAGCCGACGTCATCAAGGTCGAGGCCGCAGGCGGCGCCGAGCGCACGTCCGGTGTCGACGAGGCAGGCGTCCGTTACCTCATCGAGAACTTCAACAAGTCGGGCGTCGTTCTGGATCCGTCCGATGCGAGCGGGTCCGAACAGTTATGGCGCCTGCTCGAGGTTGCTGACGTCTTGATCTACGCGGATCGGCGCGGTGGTGGGCAGGCGCTGGATCCGGAGGAGGTGCACCGCCGACTCCCGCACCTCGTCGTCCTCGCGGTCAGCGACTTCGGGCGCACCGGCCCGTACAAGGACTTCGTGGGCACGGACGCCGTGCACCTCGCCCTGGGCTCCCAGCTGGGCCGGTCGGGGTTCTGGCCGCGTGAGCCCTGTCTGATCCCCTTCGACCTGGCCTACCAGTCGAGTGCTGCGCAGGCCGCGTGGGCTGCCCTGGTCGCGTATTACGACCGGCTGGAGTCGGGGCGCGGCGACCTCATCGACTTCTCCGTCTTCGAGGCAACGATCGAGGTCGTGGATCCGCCGTTCGGTACCGCCGGGACGGCGACGGCCGGGACTAAACAGGTTCAGACGCCGGCGGATCCTTATAGCTCCGAATGGAGTAGGCCGCGATCGAAGCCTTATCCGATCTACCCATGCGTCGACGGCTACGTGCGCTGCCTGGTCCTGGCTCCCGGCCAGTGGCGAGCCATGTACGGCTGGCTCGGTGAGCCGAGCGAGTTCGCGGATCCCAAGTACCAGACCATCCTGGGTCGTGACCGCGAGCAGGAGGCACTGGAGCGGGCCTACGTGCAGCTCTTCCGTGACAAGACCAAGGCCGAACTGGCTGTGGAGGGTCAGAAGCGGGGCGTTCCGATCGCCCCCGTACTGAGCCCGGCGGAGGTGGCCGCGCAGGAGCACTTCGTGCAGCGTGGTGCCTTCGTCGACGCCGAGATCCGGTCCGGGGTCCGGGCGGTCATCCCATCGGGGTTCCTCGAGATCGACCGAGAGCGCATCGGCTACCGGCGGCGTGCTCCCGAAGCGGGGGAGCACAACGCTGTACTGTCCGACCTCCCGACCCCCTCTGCGGCTGAGTCGCCAGCGTCCGAGCCGGCGGACGACGCCTCGGGTCGGGCGACATCGGTGCCTCTGTCCGGTCTGCGGGTCATCGACTTCGGAAGCATCGTCTTCGGCGCCGAGGTCGGTCGGCTCTTCGCTGACCTGGGTGCAGACGTCATCAAGATCGAGAACGCTGCCTTCCCCGACAAGTACCGCGGTGGCAGCGAACCGGGCTCGCTGATCGCCAAGAACTTCGCTCTGGGCAACCGCGGCCGCCGGAGCTTCGGCGTCGACACCCGGACCGAGGCTGGACGCGATCTGGTGAAGGGTCTCGTCGCCTCGGCCGACGTCGTGGTCTCCAATTTCAAGCCCGGCACGCTCGAACGCCTGGGTCTGGGCTACGACGAGTTGTCCGCCGTCAACCCGAAGATCGTGTGGATGTCGTCCAGCGGTTTCGGCGACACCGGGGCGTGGGCGTCCTGGCTGGCCTACGGGCCCGCCGTCCGTAGCGCCTCCGGGCTGACTCACCTATGGCACTATCCGGACGACCCGGGTGGCTTCGGCGACACCACGACCGTCTACCCCGACCACGCCGCCGCCCGGATGGCCGGTTTGGCCATCCTCTCCGCGGTGATCCGCGGCCGGGCCACCGGGAGGGGCGCAGACATCCGGGTGTCGCAGGCAGAGGTCGTGCTGAACCACCTGTCGGAGGAGTTCGTCCGGGACTCCCTGGGACTGACGTCGTCCCCCCAGGGTGCCCCCTGGGGTGTGTACGAGTGTGCAGGTGACGACGAGTGGTGCGTGATCTGTGTCCGCGACGACACCGACTGGACCAACTTCTGTGCGGCGTTGGGCAACCCCATGTGGTCCGCGGCCGACGAGTTCGCCGACGTGCGTTCTCGGCTCGCCAACCGGGAGTCCCTGGACCGCCACGTCCGGGACTGGAGCAAGGGCCGCGAAGCCGACTCGATCATGAGACTCCTGCAGTCCCGCGGGGTGCCGGCTGGAGTCATGAAGCGGTCGCCCGAGCTGCTCGCCGACCCTCAGCTCATCGCGCGGGACTACGTTGCGCTTCAGGACCAGCCCGGCTTCGCCGAACCGCTGAACACGGTCCGGCGCCCGTTCCTCGCTCGCCGTATCCAGAGTGCTCCGGTGCGGCCGTCCCCGGACATGGGGCAGGACACCGCCACGATCTGCTCCGAGCTCCTCGGGATGAGTAGGGCCGAGATCGATCGGCTGTTGGGCGAGGGCGTTCTGCAGATGGCTGATGTCAAGCGATAGGGGTTGGGCATTCATGCAGACCCACCGGCTCAAGGGGCCCGGACTCGGCCTTGACGGAGAACCCCTGCGAGCGGCACGATGAATCTATCGATCGCTAGGAAGATTGCGAACGCGCCGATGCCATTGTTGATGTTCGTGGGTTCGGACGATCCCGGCGTGTCCGACCGTCGGGCAGGACGCTGGAGCCGCGTACTCATGCCCCGGGCCGATACGGCCGAGCGCATGTCGCCTCGTTGCCCGGGGGCCTCTTCCGCCCGACGAGTGACCGACACGGCAAAGGAGGCTCTGTAGATGGACTACGGCGATGCTCTGAAGACGCTGCGGATCACGCGCGATGGCGGGGTCGTGACGGTCACCTTCACTCGTCCCGACGAGATGAACAGGTTCGACGAACCGCAGGAGGCGGAGTTCGTCGAGGCGCTGAAGTTCCTCCGCCGCGCCGACGACGGTGTGCGGGTGATCATCCTGGCCGCAGAGGGCAAGGCGTTCTCCGCCGGAGGAGACGTGGGGACGGTCTTGGCGATGGCCTCTGATTTCGCCGCTCGCAAGCGGGCGGTGGACATGGGGCTCGCGCTCATGTCCGAGTTGCTGTCGTTTCCGATCCCGATCGTCACCGCCATCCAGGGAGCCGCGATGGGTCTGGGTGCCAACGTCGCGTTCGCCACGGACGTCGTCGTCGCCTGGCGAGGGGCCCGACTGGCCGATCCGCATGTGCGGATCGGCGTCGTCGCGGGGGACGGAGGCGCCGTAGTGTGGCCTCTGTCGGCCGGCATTCTGCGCGCCAAGCGATACCTGTTGACCGGCGATCCGATCACGGCGGAGGACGGCTACGCCTTCGGCCTGGTCACCGACCTGGTCGACAGCCCTGAAGACGTCCTACCCCGGGCGCGTGTGCTTGCCGACAAGATCGCGGCGCTGCCGCCCCTCGCCGTCCAGGGAACCAAGCGTGCTCTCAACCGGCTCCTCGGGCAGCGCGCCGGGGAAGTCCTAGAACTGAGCCTTCAGCTCGAGGCCATGACCATGGCCACCGATGACGTCGTCGAGGCGACGACTGCCTTCCTGGAGAAACGCCCTGGCGTCTACAAGGGCCAATGAGGCCCAGGACGCCGGCATCGGTCCGCTCGACCACCATCCCGACCAACGGAGGTCACACCATCATGACGACCATCATCGACGCCCCGCAGCAGACCACGACGCAGGCGGCGCCCGACGTCGCGCAGAAGTGGGTCGAGGTCGCCCGTTCGCTGGCCCCCCTGGTCGAGTCCGAGCGCCGGCAGGGGGACGAGGACACCGTCGTCACGACGAAGCTCGTCCAGGCGTGGAGGCAGGCGGGCCTGTACCGGCTACTCCAGCCGAGCCACCACGGTGGCGAGGGTTTGGACAACGTGAGCTACCTTCGGGTCGCCGAGGAGGTCTCCCGCCAGGACGCTTCTGCGGGTTGGGTCTTCGGCATCCACATCATCGGCACCCTCTTTCCGGGGATTCTGCTACCTGCAGACAGCTACCGTGAGTTGGTGGGGTCCGACGGCGGCGGTACCGCCTGCGGTTTCGCCTTCGGAAAGATCCCCGGCACCGCCAAGCCTGTCGACGGCGGCTACCTCGTGCAGTCCGAGCCGATGCCGTTCGGCTCCGGCACGCAGCGCGTCGACCGGGTGGCGAGCGCGCTGTACCTGCTCGACGAGAACGGCGACAACGTGCTCGACGAAGCCGGGAACCCTGTCGTAGTAAACGCCTACATGGACCCCGAGAACATCGAGTGGCTGAACAACTGGCAGGCTGCTGGCCTGAGGGGTTCCGGCTCTGGTCACTACCGGGTCAAGGAACATGTCCTCGAGTCCAAGTGGCTCTCCAACGCCCCCGGTGAGAGGCCTTCCGGTGCGATCTTCGCAACGGGCTTCTTTCCTCTCGTGCACATGCACCACACCGGTGTAGCTCTGGGCGTGGCGAAGCGTGCGATCGAAGAGATCGCCAAGATCGCGAAGGGGCGGCGCCGCGGGGACATCGCGTCCCTCGATGAGCACCCCGTCTTCCAGCACGAGTTCATCCGGGTGGACGCGGAGTACCGAGCGGCGCGAGCCCTGGTGTTCCAGGCCTACCGGGAGATCTGGGCCGCGGCGGAGGAGGGGACCGTGACCGAGGTGCACTCCGCCCGGGTCGAGCAGGCGGACTTGCACCTGCACCGAGTGCTAAGAGAGATTGTATCGACGGTGTCGGTGTGGGCCGGATCCGAGGCCATCCCCGATGGCGGCGTGATCGCACGTCTCAACGCCGATACCTCAGTCGCGGTCAACCACCTCGCGCTCAGCCCGCACCAGTCTGGCAAGATCGCCCCGCATCTGCTTGAGGCGGCCCGGGTCGAGTCGGCGCCCGGGTCCTGACCCGCTGAGCTCGCACCGGTCGGGCGCTGATGGCGTCGAGCTACGGCGCCCTCGCCCTGTTCGGGGTTCTAGTGGGGAAGATCATCGCTCGGTCAATGTGCAACAGCTAGGAAACTGGCCGCGGCGGGCTGAGGGCGGGCGATCATCGCGGTGCGCCGCAGGCGTCGGCTCAACGGCTCGGGGCGCTCCTTCGTGGGATCCGATCCCATCCTTCGGCGGTGGCAGAACCCGTGATCCGAGCAGACGTCGTCGATGCCGTCCATGCCGCAAAGCACCCATCTGCGCTGATCTCCGCTCGAGGGAGGGACCCCCAATCCGCGACCGGCCATCATGCGTGAGGCTTCGGCGCTGGCTGGCATCGTCTCCTCGGGGCCGGCGAGCCGACCCGACCTCGACGGTCTGCCGAGCCAGTTCTCGAGCGTGACCCTTGTAGATGACATCGCGGCCGGGCAGGCGCGAGGGGCGGGTGGAGACCTCGGGTCCCAGGGGGCGATGTGACGGCGGACAGAACCCTCCGCGGTAGCAACCTATCGAGCGCTAGAGCTTGACAGTGGCTGCGGTCACTCGGACACTTGAGTCAACGAACCGTGGCTTCGCGATACGCGATGCGCTCGACAATCGGGGGACTCATGACTGCGGCCCATGACGCCCCTGCGGGCGCGGTTCCGCGGCGAACGGGTCCAAACCGCTCTCGGGTTCATGTCTTGCGGTGAACCGTGACTCATCGAAAGATCGCGCTACATCCGCCGTTGACGCAGGTTTCGAGCGCCGGTTGTCGGCCTGCCCGCGGTCGTCATAGGAAAGGAAGCTGGGACGTGAGCCTGGAGATCGCCGCGAACGCAGATGGTCGGCTGGTCTGCCCCTTTGATCACCACTCGAGGGAGTACGCCGAAGGACATCGTGAGATGTTCGAGGACCTGCGCAAGGCCGGCCCCGTCGTATGGAGTGACGCCTATGGCGGATTCTGGATCGCCACCGACTATGTGCATGTCCGTGAGGTGCTGAAGGACTCCGAGACGTTCACGGTCGAGACGATCGACGGCGCGCGCGAGGGTGGAACCCTCATCCCAGCCCCCAGGGGTGCTGCGTTCCTGGCCCCCGACACGACTCTGTTCAACTTCTTCGACGGGCAGCGCCACGACACCGCGCGGGCCGCGTTGAACCCGCACTTCAGCAGGCGGCGAGTAGCCGAGTTGGCTCCGCTGATCAAGGCGACGGTGGACCGCGTCCTCGATCGGGTCCTGAAGCAGGGCGAGTTCGACATCGTCTACGACCTGGCCGCCCCCATCACAGCGGGCATCGTCAACGACCACATGGGCTTCGGTCTCGAAGACCCGGCACCGTTCTTCCGCGCCGTGTTCTCCCTGAAGCGAGCTGACGAGGCTATGTCCGGCGCGGGCAACGATCCCGTGGTCACGACGTACAAGGAGGGCTGGGCTTATCTCGGCGAGGTCGTGCGCGCGCGTCGAACCGAGCCGCGAGACGACGTCATCTCGGCCCTGGCGCAAGCCAAGGACGGGACGTTCACCGACGACGAGATCCAGGGCATGTGTATGAACGTGATCTTCGGCGCGGCTGACACCACCGCGGCCTTCACTGCGCACACGCTCACGTTCCTCGCCGACCGGCCCGACCAGCAGGCCGAGCTCCGTGCGGACCCGAGCAAGATCCCGGCTTTTATCCGTGAGGGGCTGCGCTACTTCAACGTGGCTATGGGGGTGGCGCGAACCGCCAGGCGGGATGTCGATCTCGGCGGGACGAAGATCCGCAAGGGAGATCGCATCTTTGCGCTCATCCCCTCGGCCAACTTGGATCCGGCCCTGTACGACAATCCCGGGGAGTTCGACATGGCGCGGCCCGCGTCGCAGCACCTGGGGTTCGGTGGCGGCATCCACTCTTGCTTGGGCGCGTCGTTGGCTCAGGCCATCGTGGCAGCGGACATCCGCGGCGTATTGGAGCGGGTCGAAGCCTACTCGATCGACCCCGAGAACCTCGTTCGGAACTCGGACCTCTCCTTCATCAGCCTCTTCCTCAAGGCTCCCATGCGTATTAATGGGATGCAGAACCGTCGTGCGGCCGCACGATGAGAAGAGCGGCGCCAGCTATCGCGTTTGGGCTCCGAGCGTGAGCGATGCGCAGCCGCTGTTCGGCCGTCGCCTAGGACAGGCGGCTCACGGCTTCTGGGTCGAACGAGCAGTTGGTCGCCCTGGCCCAGCGGGCGCAGGACAACTATCAACCTCGTGATCAGGCTGATCAACGGATCACGGAAAGGGTCACCGCGCTAGCGGGGGCCTAACGAGGCGGGGAGTCCATCCACGTGAACCGAAAAGGAGACTGCGGTGACCATTACGACGGAGTTGAGCGACGTACCTGATCTCGGCGATCCGGAGACCTTCAGGGCAGGTGTTCCGTACGACGTCTATGACAGGCTGCGTGCGCTGCCCGGGCTTGTGTGGCAACCCGCCGACTATGGCACTCTGACCGGGGGCTTCTGGTTGGTCACTCGGTATGATGACGTGGCCGAGGTGCTACAGGACCCAGAGCGGTTCAGCTCACGGTTCGGTTCGGTGTACCCGTTGCTGAATCCGACGGGTGACGGGCCGCTGAGTATGCAGATCGTGCACCAGGATCCGCCCGAGCACAGTCGCGTGCGTCGAGCAGCTGCGAAGTCCTTCGGTCCTCGCGTTGTAGCCAACTTCGAGTCGTGGATTCGTGAGGTGGTCGTGCAGACCCTTGACGATGCACTTCGACGAGAGCGTTTCGACTGGGTTCTCGAGGTCGCTCGGTTCATCCCGTCCCGGGTCATCGCCCAGGTACTCGGCGTCCCCCTCGACCGCCGCACATACATTGTCGACGCGACGATCGAGATCTTCAAAAGCCAGTCCCTCGACGATGGCGGTGCGACCTTCGTCGAACAGTGCATGAAGGTTGGCGAGTACCTGACCCAGTTGGGGAAGGAAAAGCTGCTGAATCCGGCAGATGACATGACTACCGTCCTCGCGCAATCGCTTGAGAATGGGGAGATCGATCTCCCCGAGTACCAGTTATACGCAGTGTCGCTGCTCATCGCCGGGTTCGAGACCACCCACACGACAATTGCGCATGTTGCACACCTCCTGGCGACGGATCCGGCTATTCGATCTACCGCGGCCCGCGCGCTCGAGGAGGGCAAGGCAGGGGCACTGGTCGATGAATTCCTGCGATACATCACTCCTGCCATGAGGTTCGCGCGTGTCGCCACCCGTGATACCGAAATCGGCGGTCAGGCCGTCAAGCAAAACGATGTACTGCAGGTCGTGTTCTCGGCTGCGAACCGCGACCCTAGTGCCTTCCCGCGTCCGAACGAGTTCGACCCGTTCCGGGTGGACCCCAAGCCGGCTGCCGGCACCGGGGGCGCAGGAATGGTTTTCGGGGCCGGTCCTCACCGGTGCATCGGGCATGTGCTCGCCAAGCTGGAGATTCGCATCCTGCTTGAGGAGTTGCTTGCACGCAAGGTCACCCTCAGTATGGAGGGCCAAGCAGTGCGTGGGGCGAGCGGAGTAGTGAACTCCCTCACTGCGCTACCGGTTTCCGTGGCAGTCGGCTGATCCGGTCGATTCATTGCGGTGGTGATCATCGGTTTCTCAAGAGTTTGCAGGCGTTTACTGATCATCCTAGGAAGTCACAAATGAGCGGAAAGTCGAAGGTCGTCTTCGTCAGGGGCGGTCATCGGACAGAGGTCGAGGTGCTCGTCGGTACCTCGGCGATGCATGCTGCTACAGACAACTTGGTAGGTGGCATCGTCGGAGAATGTGGCGGCGACCTTTCCTGCGCCACGTGTCATGTGTTCGTCGATCCGGACTGGTTCGACCGGTTGGCGCCGGCCGGCGCTGACGAAAGGGACATGCTCGAGGCCACGTCCGAGGAGCCCACCGAGTTCAGCCGGCTGAGCTGTCAGGTTCCGTGCACGGCCGAGACCGATGGCATCGTGCTACACGTTCCCGAGAGCCAGTGAACGGATGCCGACTGCCGACAAGCACCAGGCTCTGGACACTGTGGGGGTGGTCGACCACGTCGTGATCGTGGGCGCCGGGCAAGCGGGCGGCGACCTGGCGGCCAGCCTGCGCGAGCTGTCTTATGCCGGTCGGATCACTATGGTCGGCAGCGAGGATTCCTATCCGTACTCGCGTCATCCATTGTCGAAGTCCTACCTCCTAGGAGGGAAGCCGCGATCCGAGCTGCTCATCCGACCTGAAGAGACGTACCGGCGCTTCGACATCGAGTTCGAGCGCGGTGTGCGTGTCGTGGCCATCGACCGTGATCACAAGCACGTGATCCTCGATGACGGTCGAGACGTGGGCTACGACGTCCTCGTTCTCGCCACCGGCGGTTTGCCGCGCACCTACCCCGACGCGGCCCTGGACCACGCCTCGAATGTCTTCTATCTGCGGGTCGCCGAACACGCAGATGCCCTGCGTAAACACCTCGTACCCGGTGCTCGGCTGACCGTGGTCGGGGGTGGATACATCGGGCTCGAAGTGGCTGCCGTTGCAAGGGGCCTCGGTGTCGAGGTGACGCTGGTGGAACGAGAGGAGCGCTTGCTTGCGCGCGTGACTTCGCCCGTCACCTCTGCCTTCTTCGCTCAAGTTCACGACGAGGAAGGCGTCGTTGTCCGCACGGGTTCTTCGGTCAGCAGCTTCGAAGTCGGTGCGGATCGGAACGTGACGGGAGTGGTGCTTGACGACGGCTCCACCATCCAGACAGACGTCTGTCTCATCGGCATCGGCCTCCGGCCGAACACCGACCTGGCGCAGGCAGCAGGTCTAGACGTCAGTGATGGTGTATTGGTCGATTCCGCGTTGCGTACCAGCGATGTATCGATCTTCGCCATCGGCGATGTCGCACGCTATCCGTGCCGCGACTCCGGGGACACCAGGCGACTCGAATCCATCCCGAACTGCACGGAGCAGGCGCGCGCCGTGGCACGCACACTCACCAGCGTTACCGAGCCATATGAGGCGGTGCCGTGGTTCTGGTCCGATCAGTATGACATGAAGCTCCAAGTCGTCGGCCTGGCGGCTCCGAGCGACGTCGTGGTCGTGCGCCGGGATCCTGATCGTAAGCGTAGTTTTGCGGTCTTCTATCTCCGCTATAACGAGGTCTGCGCGGCAGAGATCGTCTCTAGTCCGCGGGACTTCGCTATCGCGAAGAAGTTGGTTCATCAGAGGGTTGTCGTCGATCCCGACAAGTTGGCAGACGCCGCCGCTCCGCTCAGGGACCTGCTCCCCAGGGCGCCCTCGTCGTCCCGGTGACCTGCTTCGGGGGTCGACGCCTGTAGGTGTAGCTCGGGGGGACGGGCACACGCGGCTCCGAACGCAGACGGCTGCTTCGGCTCCTGATCACCTGATCTGTGTCGTACGAGCACGCCCCTTCGGGTCCATGGAGCGCAGCGTGGAGACGGCGTTGTGGCCTCAGTCGATTGCCCGCTTCAAGTCACTTGGCTGTCGTCTTGAAGTGCCGGGCAGAGGTGCTGTCCCTCCACGGAGGAGGACGATCGGCCCCTGACTTGTTGGTGTTGACGGCTCCATGCGTGATGAGGTTAACATGCGTGCCTAGCGATCGCTCGAAATAGACCCTACTAGCGGTGCCGTGTCGGGACGCCCATGATTCGCAGTCCATCGCGAGGGCGTATCAGCTGTGCAGAGTGACGAACGGGGCCCGTCGACCCGGCCCCAGCCCCAGCCCCAGCCCCAGAATGACAAGGAGAGTCAGAGATGGCCAGTGCGGCTGCAGAGAAGCTCGACGCAGAACTGCGGGCCTGGACGGCGAGCATGACCGACCAGAACCCGACCATTGAGGATCTTCGCGCCGGCGGGGAAGGAATGGGGAACTTCGGAGCCGAGCGCACCGATGTGAAGGTCGAACAGATCGACATGGGCGGGCGGCGGGCACTGGCCCACATTCCTGAGCAGGTTGGCAGTGGCGTCATTCTTCATCTGCACGGTGGGGGGCTGTCCCTGGGATCGCCGGAATCGCACACCCGCCTCGCCGCGCATCTGGCGGCGCGCAGTGGGATGACCGTCTACAACCTCGACTACCGACTGGCGCCCGAGAACCCGTTCCCAGCCGGACTGGACGACACCGCGGCCGCCTTCCGGTGGCTCGTAGAGCAGGGTGTGCCGACGGAGCAGCTCTTCCTGAGCGGCGATAGCGGCGGCGCTGCGCTTGCCCTCACGACGTTGATGGACCAGGCCCGCGACGGCGTCCGGTTGGCTGGTGGCATCTTCATGTCGCCTTGGGCAGACTTCCGACTCACGTCGGGGTCATACGACTCGAACGCGACATCGGACGTGATGTGCTCGCATCCGATGATGGTCCCGCTGCGGCAGAACTACTGCCCGACCGGCGACTACGAAAATCCTCGAGTATCGCCCGCGTTCGCAGGGGACTTCGCCGGACTCCCGCCATTGATTGTCCAGGCGAGCGCGGCGGAGGTCCTCGTCGACGACGCCAGACTCATCGCCCGTCGTGCCGAGGAAGCGGGTGTTAACGTCTCCTATCAGGAGTTCGACGTCGTTCCCCACGTGTTCCAGCTCTTCGCTGGGAATCTTCCGGAGGCGGACGAGGCCCTGCAGGCTATTGCCGACTGGGCGGGACGAGTGGCAGCAACCCCAGCCTGATCCATTGCCCACCGCCGTGCCACGTTCCCGTGATGCTGGAGCGAGGAGAGGGCGGCTCCATCATCCTGACCAGGTCGGCCGCTGGTATCTCCGGCATCGGCAACACTGCCCATTGAAGTGCCGCCAAGGCTGGTCTTGTCGGGCTGATGGAGTCGTTCGCTGTCGAGTCGGCACCGCACATGACTGGGTTAGTACTCGGGGGCTGGTGTGGGACAACGAGTCCGCGATCGGCTCGTGGCGCGGCGGGCGCCCGCAGCTGACCGATGCGAGGAACAGCTTCCGCGGCGCACTCGGCATCCGGGTGGTTCAGTGCAAGCCCGGCGACCTGAGGCCACAGGCCTGGTCGAGCGCGGCAACCGCTATCTGGAGACCTCGTTCCTGCCCGGGCGCCACTTCGCCTCACCGGCGGATTTCAACGCCCAGCTCGGGGTCTGGCTGGCCCGGGCGAACACCCGCCAACACCGCAGACTCGGGTGTCGCCCGGTCGACCGGTGGGCGGCCGATCACGGCCACATGCTCGTCCTGCCACCTCTGGGCGCTGGTCGGCTGGGCGCACTCGCCGTGGCTGCCGCGCGATCACTACGTCCGCCTCGACGCCAACGACTACACCGTCCAACCCTGCGCGGTCGGACGCCGGGTCACCGTCACCGCCGACCTCGACTACGTGCTGGTGTCCTGGGACGGGCGCCGCGTCGCCCGCCACCGCCGCTGCTGGGCGCGGCACCAGACCCTGACCGACCCCGCCCACGCGGCCGCCGCGGCCATGCGCGCCGCCCGATCCGAACAGTTCCAGCGGTCGAGCTCGCCGCGTGGTCTCGAGGTCGAACAGCGCGCGCTCGCCGACTATGACCGCATCCTCGGCCTCGACGAATCATCAGACGGGCTGGGCGAGAAGATGTCGGCCTGATGGCGGCCAAGACCGGCACGATGACGAGTCCCGGCGGGCGCAACGTCGCATCGGAGATCGCGTTCCTGACCCGGGCGCTCAAGGCGCCGTCGTTGGGGGCGGCGGTGGAGCGGTTGGCCGAGCGGGCCCGCTCCGAGGGCTGGACCCATGAGGAGTTCCTGGCGGCCTGTCTGCAGCGTGAGGTCGCCGCCCGCGAGGCCCACGGCGGCGAGGGCCGGATCTGGGCGGCGCGGTTCCCGGCGCGGAAGTAGATGGAGGAGTCCGACTCAGACCACCAAGGTCGGGCTACATCCCGTTCGAGGCCGAAGCGGCGTAGCTGTTCTTCCAGCTCGTCTCGTCTGGCTACGAGCGCGCTAGCCTGATCGTCACCCCTACATGCCCTTCGGCCGCGGGAGCGAGGGGGAGGCCCAGGGTTCGGTTGACTTCAGACCTGTGAGGACGCGCTCCTCGCTGGAGGGATCGTCATCGTGCCCAAGCCGTTCCCGAAGGAGTTCCGCCGCGACGTGATCGCTGTCGCCCGCGAGGGCGACCGGTCCGCCGCCGAAGTGGCTCGCAGCCCTGGGCTTTAGCAAGCAGGCCTTCTACAAGTGGCGGGCCAGACCCGTCTCCGACCGCGACTACGACGACGCGCACCTGATCAACGCCGCCGTCGATGTGCACCACGACGACCCCGAGTTCGGGTACCGCTTCATCACCGACGAGCTCACCGGCGCGGGCTGGAAAGCGTCGCGCAACCGCGTGAACCGGCTCTGCACGCTCCAGCAGCTCTGGTCGGTCCACGCCCGCAGACGCGGCTCGCAGCGCCGGCCAGGGCCTCCGGTGCACGACGATCTCGTCGGCCGCGAGTTCACCGCGCATGCCCCGAACCTGTTGTGGTTCACCGACATCACCGAGCACTCCACCCGCGAGGGCAAGCTCTATCTCTGCGCGGTCAAGGACGCCTGCTCCAAGCGGATCGTGGGCTACTCCATCGACGACCGCATGACCTCGCAACTCGCCGTCCACGCGCTGCGCAACGCCATCACCCTCCGCGCCCCGGACGCGACGGCGATCGTGCACTCCGACAGAGGCAGCCAGTTCCGATCACACGCCTACCAGCGGGTTCTCCGGGAAGCCCAGCTCCGGGGCTCGATGGGACGGGTCGGGACCTGCGCAGACAACGCCGCCATGGAGTCGTTCTTCAGCCTGCTGCAGAACAACGTCCTCAACCGACGGCGCTGGACTACCCGCACCGAGCTCCGACTCGCGATCGTGTCCTGGATCGAAACCACCTACCACCGCCGACGACGCCAAGACACCCTCGGCAGGCTCACCCCCGTCGAGTTCGAGACACTCCTACAGCCAGCCGCTCACGCGGCCTGACCACCTACCCCAGACGGGTCAACCAGACCCTGGGCAGTCCCAGATGTTCGGAGACAACGTCGTCGCCGCCGCCATGATCGACCGCCTCGTCCGCCACACCGAGGTAACTTACGGGCGACAGCTACCGTCTCAAGGAACGCGTTCCCGCAGCCATCAAGGCCGAACGACTGACCGCGGGAAGAGGGGTCCGTTTCGGCTGTCGCCAGGGGGCCCAGACTCAGTCGCCGTTGACAACCGTCGACGATCCCGCGCTCTCCGTGCAGGGGGCCGCCGTCAAGAGCCTCGGGCGGACTGGCAGACGAGCACGTAGCTTCAGTACGGTGGTTCAGGGGTGCATCTCACTAGCGGCCCTGCCACTCCGGCTGACGCTTCTCAGCGAACGCCCGCGGTCCTTCGCGGTAGTCGGCAGTTCTCCTGATGTTCGCGAACTCACGCCCGGACCGTTCCCAGCTCGCCGCCTCGGAGGGGATCTCGTCCCCGTCGATACCCAGGGCGATCCGCTTGGTCGCCTGGACCGCGAGTGGCGAGTTGAGGCTTATTCGGTCGGCGAGTTCGAGGGCTGCATCGATAAGTTGGTCTCGCGGGACCACGCGGTTGACCAGGCCGAGTTCGAGTGCCCTCTTCGCGGTCAGCACGTCACCGGTGAGGAGTAGCTCCATGGCGATCTTCTTGGGAAGATGCTGCGGCAACCGGAATGCGCCGCCGGCGCCGGCGAGGAGCCCGCGCTTGACCTCGGGGAGCCCGAACGTGGCCGAATCGGCAGCCACCACCAGGTCGCTGGCCAGGGCCATCTCGGTTCCTCCGCCGAGGGCGAAGCCGTTGACCGCTGCAATGACGGGCTTGCTGATCACGTGCTTGACGAATCCCGCGAAGTGCCACTTGTCGAACTCGTCCTGCGACGCGTGGGTCGGCTCCCCGCGCGCCGCCGCCTTAAGGTCTACCCCGGCACAGAACGACCTGTCTCCTGCGCCGGTGACGATGACGACCCGGATCTCCGGATCATCTGCCGCCCGCTCGAGCGCGCTACCCATGGCTCCGGAGAGTGCCGCGTTGACCGCGTTCAGCGCGCGGGGCCGATTCAGGGTGAGGATGACGTTCTGTCCGCGTCGCTCCTCGAGCAGTACCCGCTCTGAACTGGACTCGGTCTGAGAGTTCAACTTCGGTCCTTCCGCGAGGTCCGGCTCCTGGCACCGGAGAAGGCAGTGAGCGCAACATTCAGCGCAGCTTGCTATCTATCGTACGCTATGGTGACGGGCAGGTCGCCCGGTACGATCGGCGGCGGCGCTTGACACGATCGAGGACAGGTGAGCGCCAGCGCGGTGAGACCGCGCTCGAACGTCCGCATCGCTGCGTCGCGAGAGGGGGCCGAACGGTGTCCACGGTGGTGAAGGAGCGGCCCAGATGAGCGCCGCGGGTGCGATCGCGGGTCTGGGGATGACGGCGATGGGCAAGGTCTACGGCAAATCGGCGGAGGACTTCGCTGACGAGGCCGTGACCCGGGCGTGCCAGGACGCCGGGCTTGCGCTCGCCGACCTCGATGGTCTGCTGGTCAACGCGGGCGCCATGAAGGGGGTCAACCTCCGCCTCTCCAAGAGACTGGGGCTGCGTGACCTGCGACTGGCGGCGGACGTACAGTCTTTCGGGTCCTCCGCGGGCGTCATGGTGCAGACGGCCTGCCTCGCGATTGCCGCTGGTATGGCCACTGCGGTGGCGTGCGTCTTCGCCGACGATCCGCTCAGCGAGGGCGTCTCCACCGGCGCGCGGTACGCCGGTAGGTCCGACCAGCTGTCGGGCTTGGGGGCCATGCCGAACGCCCTGGGCCTTCGGGGTGCCGTGGCCGGGTACGCCATGGCCGCTCGGCGGCACATGTCCGTCTACGGGACGACCAGCCTCGACTTCGCAGAGGTGGCGGTGTCCGCCCGGTCGTGGGCGGTAATGAACCCACATGCGCAGATGGACAAGCCGTTGACCGTCGAGGACCACCAGCAGGGGCGCATGATCGCCGAGCCGTTTCGTCTGTTCGACTGCTGCCTGGTATCGAATGGCGCCGTCGCCGTCATCGTCACATCGGTCGACCGGGCGCGGGACCTTGCCCAGCCGTTGGTCGCGATCGAGGGGATGGGTCAGTCGCATCCCGACTACCCGATGGATGGCCGTAGCAGGTTTGGGCTCGTGACCGGCGCGGTCGAGTCCGGTCGACAGGCATACGAGATGGCGGGCGTCAGGGCCGAGGACATCGCATTCGCCGAGCTCTACGACTGTTTTACCTTCACGACCCTGGTCAGCGCCGAGGACTACGGCTTTTGCGAGAAGGGCGAAGGGGGCGACTTCTTCCGGTCTGGGGCAGCCAGCCCAGGAGGCCGGTTACCGGTCAACACCGGAGGGGGGCACCTCTCGGGGTACTACATGTGGGGCATGACGCCGCTCTCCGAGGCTGTCATGCAGGTCCGCGGCCAGGCCGGTGAGCGCCAGGTCCCTCGTCACGATCTCGCGCTAGTCAGCGGAAACGGCGGGACGTTCGACGACCACTCGACCCTGATCCTGGCAGACAGGAGATGACATGAGCTTGTTGCCACTCCAGCGGGACACCTGGTCGGCTGCTTTCTTCGATGCCGCGGCACGCGGCCAGCTGCTGATTCTCCGGTGTGGCGCCTGCCAGCAGTTCTCGGCGCCGCAGGTCCGACACTGCGCCTTCTGCTCGTCCGGAGAACTCGAGTGGGTCCGGTCCATCGGCCGCGGCGAGATCGTGACGTGGACGGTTCCCCACCGCCGCGAGAACGGGACCACGGAACCGGCCTACGTCGTGGCGATCGTGCAGCTGGACGAGGGGCCGTGGATTCACGCCCACGGATCCTCGGACGTGGCGCTCCGAGCCGGACGGCCGGTGTCGATCACTTTCGCTCCTGTAGACGGGGGCGAGTTCCTCCCCGTCCTGGCGGTCTCGGCGTAGTCGCCTCGGCGAGCGACCGAGAGGTAGCCGGACGATACGCCGCACCGGCGATCAAGAACCGCGACGACCCTAGGGAGTCGGCATGAAGATGACACGTATGGAATTCGTCGGTGTGGTCGTCGACGACCTTGAGGTGGGAATGCAGCGGTTCTCAGAGGTGTTCGGTACCGACTTCGAAATCCTGGACATGGCGGACCTGGACATCGAGACCGAGGAGGGTGTCGTAGTCGATGCTCGGGCGCCCCAGTCGAACATGCGGGTGGCTCTCGACTCGTCCGGCATTTTCGAACTCGTCGAGGTGGCCGGCATGGAGGAGGGATTTCGTAACATTCATTTCCGAGTGGACGACATGGATGAGGCGATCGCCCATCTATCCAGTAGAGGAATGCGCCTCGTTCGCCATTTCGTGGTCGGCGGCATGAGGGAGGCCATCTTCGCGGCCGAGGACCTCTACGGGATCCGTGTGTGCCTGCTGGAGTACGCGGGTGACAGCCTCGGTGCGGCGATGCGTGCCGAGCCCTCGGCGTAACCGACCGCCATACATATTGTGTGGATCAAGACACTTCCCGGTCGTTTCAGCTATATTCAGCGAATAGTCTTCATGCGCGGTCAGCAAACGCTGTCCGGGGATCGTTCAGTTGCCGGGTCTCACCCAAGACTTGTCGTTCGGCGGTGGCGAGCGGGTTCTTACACGCGCTCGGCGCCACCGGGGCGGCCATCCGCGGTGGTTGGCTGGATATAGGGGGGCGTCCGGACGGACGCCGAGCCCGGCCGACTGCGCCTCACCGCCCGTGCGGAGAATGTGATCAAGTACTCCTAGGGCGCGGGGTCAGGCTGCAGGGGGCTTCAAGACGAGCCGAATGGCGTAGCGGGTGTAATGATCGGCGATCTCGGCAGGAGACAGGGGGCCCGTGGAGCGGTACCAGTCGAGAATCCCTCCGAGCATTCCCAAGAGCGCCAGCGCCGTGAGATGGGGGTCCTCGACGCTGAAGATTCCTTCGTTGTTGCCGTCCTTAATCAGAGTCTCCAGCACCTCCGCGACGAGATTCCTCTTTACCAGGTACTTAGCGCGGAAGTCGGGGCCGAGAAATCGAAACTCGTCATGCAGCATGGCCAGGTCGCGACGGTGCGTGTAGTGCAGTCCGAGTGAGGTGATGAAGTTCTCGAACCTCTTCTGGGTGTCGCCGGCGGCATCCTCGAGGCAGGCGTCGCCGTGGGCCCAGAAGTCATCCATGGCGGCGTCCAAGAGGGCGAACAGAATTCCTTCCTTGTTGCCGAAGTGGTAGTACAAGGTCGGCATGGTGAGACCCACCTTGGTCGCGATGTTGCGCACCGTGGTGCCGTGGTAGCCCTCCTCTTGGAAGTAGGTGAGCGCTGCGGCGAGGATCGGGGGAAGGGGTACGTCGGAATAAATACGCCAGTCGAACCCCGTGGGTGTCTGGTCCACTGTGGTCATTGTGACTCCCCATCCGAGTAGCAGCTGCAGCGGGTAGTGGTGACCGCGTCTACTGAGCGATCGCTACGGCCACGGTCAATCCTATCCCGTGCCAGCGCTCCGACGAGCGTGCGGGGCATCTTGATTCGCACGGCGTTGGGGCTCCTGGCGGGGGAGGGGGGCACGAGTCGGCCCACGTGAACCGGACATAGTGCTGCGTCGTCCGCGATTGGCCTGAGCTGCGATAGTGCTACGCCTGCGATGCAGTCCTTCGGCATCGCCACGTCGGAGGAGCTGCACACACGACTCGCGCTTACCCGTCCTGGCCAGTTGGCGCCGGTTCGATGCCAGGGTCGAGGCGAACTGCTCGGCGGTCACAGTCCGAGCGCAGCCGACGACAGAGACAGCGGTACCTTCGCCACCGTCACGTTGTCGCTGACAACGGTCAGGTTGGTCCTGCAGCGCTTGTTCAGGCGACGTTCGGATGCGGTCGCTGGCGGGCCCTGCGTCGGACGTCGCTTGAGGACGGACTGTGCATCCCCTTGACGACCTCGGCTGTGAGCGCGATAACATTGCCTAGCGATCGCTCGACAGAGGGCAGCGCACGGCCCGGGTGAGGTCGACCGATGCGTCGACCACAGCGGGGAGACCTGCTAGGCGTCGGCTCGTTCCGAGCTGCGCACCCCCGTCGAAGAGAGAGCAAACATCGAGGCCGGCAGCCGGATCTCGGGCGTCTCCCGTCAGATGTTGCGAGCCGGCTCAGGCACTGCCGACAGGAGGCATTCATGCCAGGACGTGTTGAAGGCAAAGTCGCATTCATTACCGGGGCCGCTCGCGGGCAGGGTCGCTCGCATGCGGTGCGGCTGGCCCAAGAAGGCGCCGACATCATCGCCGTCGACATCTGCGAACCGATTCGTAACGTCGCCTACGACTTCCCCACTGAGGCGGATCTGGCGGAGACTGCTCGGTTGGTGGAGCAGCTGGACCGGCGGATCGTCACTCACAAGGTCGATATCAGGAACTATGACGGTCTCAAGGCCGCGGTAGACGACGGGGTGGCGCAGCTGGGGCGGTTGGACATCGTGGCTGCCAACGCAGCCATCGGCGTCAATCAATACCGGGCATGGGAGGTGCCCGAGGAGGAATGGCAGGACATGATCGATATCAACCTGACGGGTCAGTGGCGCACCTGCAAGGCGGCTATTCCGCACGTGATCGAGGGTGGTCGAGGCGGATCGATCGCTCTGACCAGTTCTATGGCTGCGCTGCGCACCTACCCTGGCATCGGCCATTACAGCGCCGCCAAACACGGGGTGGTCGGCTTGACCGCGACCTTGGCCGTGGAACTTGGTGAGTACAACATCAGGGTCAACTCCCTACTTCCGACCCAGGTCGACACTCCGATGATCATGAATGAGGCTATGTACCGGAACTTCCGCCCGGACCTGGAGAGTCCGGGTCGGGAGGACATGGCCGGGCCGTCCAAGGCTGCGCACGCCCTTGACCTGCCGTGGGTGGAGCCCATTGATGTCAGCAATGCATTGCTGTACCTGGCTTCCGATGAGGCTCGGTACATCACGGGTGTCAATTTTCCCGTCGCAGCCGGTGCCAATATCACCTAATGCGACTGTCGTAGCATGCTGAACCGCCCGGGCGTATCCGGAGAGCAGTTGACGTCCTCGAGAGGGGCGATCTCGACCTGCTCGACAGTCCGCCAGGGCCTCGGGGTTTAATCAGTTTGTCTTCGACAGTCTGATCGAGGGATCGGCGAGGGCGTTGACGCTCCTGCAGTCGCCAAGCGGCGAGAGACAACTGTTTGGTCTTTTTATGGGGTGCGACGAGGACCCGGTACTTGTCTCGAGCGATGTGGCGCTTGAGGCAGCCCAGGATCTCCTTCGTCGTGCGGCATTCCCGGGGACGGCGTTTTCGACGGAGGCGATCATGCATTGATGGAAGCGCATGCGGACGACGAGGAGATGGTTCCGGTGCAGCGTGGCGTTGCCCCCCCGGCGGTGCCCACCTCGATCTGAGCCGGTGGCGGCTGGTCTTGCCGGAACCGGCCGGGATGGGGCAGGCGCCGCCGAGCTTGGCCAGGAGCGGTCGGCGAGCGCGCGCAGGGTGTAGTGGGTGGCGTCTTTGAGTCCGTCCATCGACTCGAAACGCAGGCGCGACACGCTTCGAGGGGCTCCCGGTCGTTGAGACGCCTGAGGGCCTCGCATAGTTCGGCGGGCGCGTTCACCAGGACCATCTCGAGGGTGACGATGGCCTGGAAGCGGGCATTGGTCGCGGTGTCCTCTTGCGATCTTGACTGGCAGATCATCGCGACGCGGGCGGTGGTCTCGGCGCCGATGGTGGCGTCCTTGCCGCACGGATGCGGCACCGTGCGGTCACCCCGGTTGACCCCGATGACCTGGTCGCCGGCGCGGCTTAGGAACGAGGCCAGTCCGGCGACGTAGGAACCGGTGCCCTCGACCCGGAAAACCACCGGCGTCCCGGCGGCGAGTTCAGAGGTCCAGTAGCGCAATCGGGCGTAGCCGGCGCGGTTGACGGCGATCGTGGTCAGGTCCTGCACCGTTCCGAGTTGGTCAAGCGCGACGGCGACATGGACGTTCTTGTGGGTGTCGACGCCGAGGTGCGGCCGGTTCTGCGCGAACTGCTCATCGGTGACTGCGTGTCGTCTTCCCGGGGGGTCGTGGTCGACAGCGCGCCGGGTGGGCGGGACAGGACTGCGATGGGACCTGCTGGGACCAGGTTCCAATGAGGCCACCACACCGCTCGGTGCGGCCACCAGCGGCGGTGTCGCCCGGCGCCGGACAGATCAACGCCAGGGACCCCGAGAGGGCGAGTCGTAAGCAAGGGTCAGACTGCCCGGGCGACGAACACCAGTCTCGCAATCGTAGGCGTCACCGACGGTGCCGACCGAGGGGTGCTGCGCCAGCCATGGCGAGGCGCTCGGTGTAGGCGATGCAGGTGTACTGCCCTGCTGGGCGCGGGCCCAGACGGCGTGGTCAAAGGCGTCGAGGACCAGCTCGGTGCGCATGCTGGGGGCTGCGGCAGTACTTCCCGAAGAAGACCGACCTCCTCCGGTTCAGCGCCGCCGACCTCGTCCTCGTCCAGGACCGGCTCAACCGCCGCCCGCGAAAGCGGCGTGGCTGGGACACCCCCGCGGAGGTCTTCGCCCGAGCTCTCCGAGAACCTGCTCTCTGACCTCGGGTGTTGCGACGATCATGCGAATCCACCTTAGAACCCGCCGTCCCCAGGGGGGTCAATTCTCAAGATCCGTTGACAGTCGGCCAGGGTGGTGCGACCTTGTCGTCTTCGGCATGCTCCGGCATGGCCCTGGGCGCGCATGAGCCGTTCAACAACGCAGCGCGCCACCGCGATGCCCTCGCGTTTGAGCGGGGCCCAGACCTTCCGGGCGCCGTAGACCCCGTAATCCTTCGCTTGGACTCGAGTCACCTGCGGCGAATTGCTCGTCTCGGACCTGCGCAGCAGTGGGCGTCGCCGCCCTCCGTGCGACGTAGCAGGTGGATTGCGCGATCGGTGCGCCCAAATCGGCGATCTGGGCACAGACTGACCCCCGACACTCCATCGCCACCCACCGGACTGGTGGGCGGCGCACTGGTCGATGGACCCCATCAGCGCCTGTGCGTTCTCGGCGAGTCCCTATGGCAAGCCACCGCCGCAAGATCGTCACGACCGTCAGTGGCCGTTCCGGCGGTGGCGGCGGTGGCCGGCTCGTCGACGCGCAGGGCGGCGAAGACGGCGTCGGACAGTCGTCCGCGGAGCAGTCGGAGCGCCTCGGCCTTGGTCTTGCGGGCTGCGGTGAACTTATCGTCAAGGGAGACGACGGTGTGGGGTGCGCTTGTGTGAGTCGGTTCCGATCATGACCGAGAGACTGCGGACTCCTGACGTTCGAGCCTTCGGTCCTCCGCATCGCCCGAGAACGGGCATGCCTCAGTTGGGCCGAGCGCACGCTCCTATCAGGCCACGCGCTCGGGCGATCCGGACGCCTGGCGGGGCCGCACATCGCCGGAGAAGTCACCCGCGGTCGACCACCGCGGCGGCACCGAAGAAAGGAGCGAACCCCGCCAGACATGATCATCGTGGCACTGACGCGAAGAAGGCCGAGGCAGCCTTGAGAATGTCGTTGGCGCGCACGATGTGTTATGACTCCATCTTCTCAGACGAGGAAGTCTTCGGACGCACCGGCGCAGTTCGAGTGTCCGAAAGCACTTGTGAGTGTTGCAATAAGGCTGGAGAACCGCCCCGTCGCGCCTGGGAGCCAGGGTGAGCCGCCGTCGACAACTGGACGACCACGCAGTCTAAGGGAGTATGCGCGGCCGCCCTATGTCGTGTACCCGCGCAGCTACCCCATCGTCTGAGCAGTACCCCCTTCTGCTTTGCTTGAGGCAGAGCAGACCCAACAGTCGCCCTTGGTTGTCGGTGACCGCCATCCGTCGTTCACCGGTCCGGTCCAACTGCGATGTGACGTCCGAGATCGGCATCGATGCCCGAGTCGTACGGCCCGCCAGACGCCCAACGTCGACCGCTCTTGCAGAGTCTGGAACCGACGAGGACAAATCCGAACGTGTGATCGTCGTCAGCAGGCGACGATGCTCGTCGACGATGAGCACGATGTGAACGTGGTCGTCGACCAGCTGCCGGCGAACAGCTCCGACATCCGATTGTTGGTCGAGCGTCTTGGGGATGGTCACCATCGCGTCTCGTGCGGTGCCGGGCTCGCGGACACCCTTCGGCGCTGATGGCAGCAGAGAAGCGAACTGCGACGGGGTGCCCATATTGTCTCTCCTTTCCTCTCTGTTGTCTCTCGGCTTCGAGCTCACTGCCTTCCGCCCTCCGAGAAGCAGGCCGGTGCGAGTGCGGAGCACATGAGCAGCGAAGAACACTCGCCGTCAGCGCGGCCGAGGATGGCACATCTGCGGAATCCAGCGCCGAGCCGCGACGACCTCCAGCTGACTATGTCCCCACAACTCGCCCAGCGGCCGAGACGACGTGGGTCCAGAGCTCGCGTGGGATCGACTTGGTTCCGCATCCGCCTGAACATCAGATTCGGCTCCCGCCACCGGGAACCTGATCACGACGCGCGGCACTAGGAACCGATGTGTTCGAGCCGCACAGGGATGCCGGTGAAGACGGGCTGCAGTGTCAACACATCCGGCATCCGGTCGATGATCCGGTTCACGTTCTGTTCCAGCCACCCGTGGTTGATCCACACAGACGCATCACCAAGGGTCGCGTCGACCTCGACGCGCCCCTCGACGGCGCCCGAGGCCGTACTAACCCGTACCCGGTCCCCTGAGGTGATCGCGTGATCACGGGCGGCCGCGGCACTGATGGCGATGGGCGGTGCTCCGTCTGCCCCTGCGTAGATCTTGCTGTTAATGCTGCCCATCCTCCGCCCGGCTACGAGCCGCAAGCCGCCGCTGTCCAGCTCCATTGCGGCAGCAAGGCGATCAACGAGGATGCGCGGCGCGAGCCGCCAACGTCCGCCGGGCAGCGCCTTCTCGTGGATCCACCCGATGCGCGTCGGGACGGGTGCGCCGTGCGACCCCCCCGCGAATACCTCTTCGGCGAAGTCGGCCCTCTGCCGAGCGAGATGACGCACCACTGTGTCGTCGTCGGCGGTGTCGGGGTCCAGTCCATCGAGCAGGTCGATCTCGAGTCTGCGTGCCAGCTGGGCGAGGATCCACCAGGACTGCTGCCGTTCTCCGCCGGGGGGCACGACGGCGGGACTGAGGTACGAACGGTCGATGCCCTGCAAGGGCTCGTGGATGAAGCTGGTCCGTTCGGTTACCCAAGTGCACGGCATGGCATGGGTGGCCATTTTCGTGATCTCTACGTCGAACGGGTCGATGACCACGAGCAGATCCAGCTTTGCCAGCGCAGCGCGCATCCTGTCTGGATCAGGTACTGAAGTCATGGGGTTGCCACCGAAGACGATCAACGCCCGCACCTGTCCGGATTCGATCTCGTCCGGCAGGGTCACGCTGGGGAACTGGCCTAGTAGACCGTCGAGGTCGGGGCGGCTGGCCGGACCCGGAGAGACACTCCCGTCCTCGGGTGCGTGACCAGGGAACGGCGGCCCTTCGAGCATTCCATTCCCGGCAGCGAGGTACTTGAGGCCGCCTTCGCAGTCGAGCGATCCGGTAATGATCATCGCTGCCAAGGCGAGCCATTCGGCCACGACACCTTCGGGCTGAAACCCAAGGCAGGTGCCGCCGAGCAGCACTACCTTGCCGTGGCGCCGAATCGCCGCGAGGAGTTCGATCAGGTCATCAGCCGCAAGGTCGGTTCGTTCCGCGACCCTGTCGAGGGTGAAGGGCGCCACGGCGGCGCGCAAGCGCTCCACATCGGCGGGGTCACAGGCCGATGCGAGCTCCAGTGCATCGTATCCATGGTCGAGGAGCTCGCGCACGAGCCAGGCCAACAAGAAGACATCGGTGCCGGGACGGGGGGCAAGGTGGCGGTCAGCCCGCTTTGCAGAGGACGTCCGTCGCGGATCTACTACCCAAAGCTCGCCGCCGCGTGACTGAAAGCCACGAAGACGCTGCGGCATGTTACTGCGTGCCGACCCGATCCAGCCACCCGAGGTCGTGGGGTTCGTTCCAAGCATCACGCAGAGTGTCGGACCCTCCTCTGGGAACCAGCTCGGATGCAGGAAGGGAACGCCGGTGACCAGTTCCGCTGCGCGCAGTCTCGGGGCGACGTCCAGGGTCATCGGCGAGTACACCTGGTTCGATCCGAGCTGGGCCAGGAGGTCGAGCATCGGGTACGCACCGCCACTGAAGGCCTGACCGGTTGCGTAGTATCCAGCCACGCTGTTTGGGCCGCCCTCGGCGATGAGCCTTCGGATCTCCCTGGCCACGTCGTCGAGAAGGGCATCCCAGGCGACCCGCTCGCCGCGCAGCCGCGGAAAATCGAGCCGTGAGCTCCCGTGGTGGCGCTCGGGCAATGCCCGACCCTTAGTGCACGTGTAGCCGGCCGACGCAGGGTGGTCGCGATCTCCCTTGACATCGACGAGGCGCCCGTCTTCGACACTCGCGATCATGCCGCACATGGCCATGCAGAGCTCGCAGTTGAACCGCACCGTCCCAACCACAGCTGCCTCACCTCCGTAGACATCCGCCTGGAGATCAAGATCTGAACCCAGGGCTAGCGCTAGTTATAGTGACCTAAGTGTGATTCCCACCGCAAGGGCGATGCCGAATTGGAGTAGCGAGACGGACGACGCCGCGCGCCGCGAAGGGCAAGGAGACCGGTCAGCGGGTCGCGATCGGCTGGGCGCGTGCGGGGCGGAGAGCACGAGCGCTGCCCGCCCGTAAAGAGATCCGCCGTCGCCGCGTCCGCACCACCATCCCCGAGCCCGCCGACACCACCGTGCCCGACCGACTCGGACGCGACGGCACCGCGCCCGCCCCGAACCGGGTCTACGTCGGCGACATCACCTACCTGCCCCTGGCCGACGGGCGGAACCTCTACCTGGCCACTGTGATCGACTGCCACTCCCGCCTGACAGGGTGGGCGCTCGCCGACCACACATGCGCACCGAACTCGTCGCAGACGCCCTCCGAACCGCTGCCACCAACCGCGGCGCTCTGACCCGGGCGATCTTCCAGTCAATTCACGGTCTACACCAGTCGCTCCTACGCCGAGTTCTGCGACCGCCTCGGCGTCCAGCAGTCGATGGGTGCGGTGGGGTCCAGCGCCGACAACGCCCTCGCCGAGTCCTTCGACGCCACGCTCAATCGAGAAGTGCTGCAGGACAACATGTTCTGGCCCGACGAGACCACCTGCCGCCGGGAGCTGTTCCGCTGGCTGACCCGCTACAACACCCGCAGACGGCACTCCTTCTGCGGCTATCAGACCCCGAACACCTACGAGACGACCTTCGCGGCTACCGTCCCGACAGCTGCGAAGTCCACCCCGTGTCCACCTTCCGGGGGCAAGGCCCTTCAGACGTTGCCCGGGATGTGGCGGTCAGCCTGTCACCGCATAGCTGTCCTGGCCTCCGACAGGTTCGCGGCAGTAGCGAGCTCCACCAGACGCTTGCGGTCGACGACCTTGACCCGCGGCCGGCTCGCGCCGGCGTCGAGGGCCCGTTCAAAACGATCGATCGCAAGCCAGCCCGCCCACCCGAACCCCGATTCCGGCTTCACCTCGTCGAGGGGCACGACCGGGTCTGGGAGGACGCCGTCGACGAAGTCGTCGACGATGGCGTCACAGGTCTCGGCCGCGCAGGTCTTATTCGTTCCGACTACGCCGGAGGGCCCGCGCTTGATCCAGCCGGCGGTGTACGCGCCGGTGATCGGGCGAAGCGTCCGGGCGTCGACGACTCGCCCTCCGACGTTCGGGATCGTGGCCGTCGGCATGTCAAAGGGGACCCCCGGCACGGGCCCGCCCTGGTAGCCGACCGACCGCAGAACCAGACCGCAGGCGAGGTCCTCCCACCCCTCCGTCGCGACGGCTCGGGCACCGCCTCCGTCGGCGGGCACAAGCTCGTTATGCGCAAGCCGGATGCCTTTGACTCGGTCGGTGCCGAGCACAGCGGTCGGCGAGGAGAGGAAGCGCAGGCGAATCGCTCGGTTCCCCGGGGTCCGTTCGGCTGTGGCGTACCCGGCAACGACCGCTAGTTTGAACCGGACGAGCGCGTCCGGGTTGCCCTGAAGCTGAGCCGACGTAGCGGGGTCGAGGTCGACCTGGGCGGGATCGGCCAGCGCGTCGATCCCCGGAAGCTTGCCGATTTCCAGCAATTCGGGAGTGGTGAAGGACGCCTGAGCAGGGCCACGGCGCCCCACCACCACTACTTCCTCGATACGGCTGGACGCCAGTGCCTCTAAGGCGTGATCGGCAATGTCGGTGGTGCGGAGCCGGTCGACCCCGGACACTAGGATCCGGGCCACGTCCAGGGCGACGTTGCCGTTGCCGACGACGACGGCCCGCTCCCCGGTCAGGTCGAACTCGTGGTGTGCATGATCGGGGTGGCCGTTGTACCAACCCACGAACTCAGCCGCGGAGTGGCTTCCCGGTAGGTCCTCGCCCGGCACGCCCAGACGGCGATCCGCCGAGGCGCCCACGGAGTACAGCACCGCGTGGTAGCGGTCGGTCAGCCATTCAACGGTCGGGTTCTGGCCGACGAGGGTGTCAAACACGAATCGTATGCCGGGTCGGGCGGCGGTTCGCTCGAACTGCTCGACCACGCGCTTGGTGCTCTGGTGGTCGGGAGCGATGCCCGCCCGAGCTAGCCCCCAAGGCGTGGGAAGACGCTCGAAGATGTCGATCTGAACGGCTATGTCTCGTCGGGAGGACAACGACTCAGCGGCGTACATACCCGCGGGGCCTGCGCCGACGATCGCTACGCGCAGCGGACCCCGCTCAGCTCGGACGGCGGCCGTGCCCGGGGGCATCGCATACCGGTCCGGGTAGGTGTGGTCGGCGAAGTGCAGCGCGTTGAGGTCGATGTAGGTTTTCGACGGGCCCGTGAGTTCGGTGTCCATCTGAATAGCGTCGACCGGGCACACTTCCACGCAGGCACCGCAGTCGACGCACGACTCCGGGTCGATATAGAGCATCTCAGCGGTCGCGTAGCCGGGTTCGCCGGGCGCGGGATGGATGCAGTCGACCGGGCAGACAGGCACGCACGCCGCGTCGTTGCAGCACGACTGGATGATCACGTGGGTCATGGGTATCTCCTATTCGTCAGGCGGTCCTCGTTGCGCAATCGAGGACTCAGACACGGCGTGGTGATTCGGCCCAGACGGCCGCTTCGAGGTTGTCGGCCCGGTAGATCGCTGTCACCGGGACCCACGCACGGTTGCCGATCAGACGACGCTGTAGCCGCCGTCGACCATGAGCGCGGCACCAGTCATGTATGAGGAGGCGTCCGTCGCCAGGAAGATGAGCGCAGAGTCGATCTCTTCCTGGCGCCCCAGACGGCCAAGGATGCTGTTCTGCTCGACCATCGCCCGCAGCGGGCCGATCGCCTCGCTGGTCATCTCCGTCTCGACGTACCCAGGGCACAGCGCGTTGACCCGGATCTCGCGGCGCATCGACCACTGGCTCGCGAGGTCGCGGGTGAGGCCGAGCACTCCTGCTTTGCTCGCTGAGTACGCTGCCTGGGGGAACCGTGAGGCCGTCAGGCCGTGAAGACTGGCGATGTTGACGATCGCCGATCCAGGGCGCATCGCAGCGGCCGCCGCCTGCGCCATCCAGTAGGTCCCCATGAGGTTCACATCGACGACGGCGCGGAAGTGCTCCGGTGGTTCCTTGTGGCTGGGTATCGAGCCACCGACACCGGCGTTGTTGACGAGAATGTCGAGTGAGCCGAACTGATCGACAGTGGCTCTCGCCAGTTCCTTGCACTGTTCGGGATCCGTCACGTCCATGACGACGGGGTGGGCCGTGATCCCGTCAGCCTCCAGAACACAGCACAGGTCATCGAGGCGCTGCCGTCGCCGCGCGGCGACAACGACAGACGCCCCTATCGAGCCCATCGCCCGAGCGAAGCCGAGCCCGAGACCGGAACTGGCTCCAGTGACGACAGCGACCTTGCCGTCTGCGCGGAAACGCTCAAGGTATTGACTCATTAAGCTCCCACTCTCGATGGCGCCAACTACGGTCCCTCAATCAACGACCCAGCACGTTAAGGCCCGTCGACAATGCGGTTGGGGGTGAGGTCGCAGGGGTAGAGTGCAGATGCTCACCTAGTGGGGTTCCCGCTGGCAGCGAATACGACGCTCACCTCTGCGAGTTGTTCGAACTCGCGCTACCACCTATCTTCGTACGTGGCATCAAGGGGCTCGACTGCGCCTCGGTTGATCCCGAGGGGGATGTTGAAGCGCTCGAAGGCGGGAGCGTATGGCCCCGAAAGGGTCCAGTCGTAAACGGTCACTCGGCGGAGCACCCTCCACTCGCCGTCGCGCTTCTCGAAGAGATCGCGGTAGCGGCCGGCGTTAAAACCAATCGTGGCTTCTTCGATCGTCCCGATGTTGTCGTTCTGTCCCGCGCCATAGACGCCGGCGAAGAAGAAGTAGGTCTCGACCTTTGCCTGTGCACCATCCTGTGAGAGGATTCGGGGAACGCCGACCAGATGATGCCGGGCTCTGTCCTTGTCGTCTCGTGCGTTACGTGCCCGGTCGAAGAAGCCGGCAGCACTCCCGTCATACATTCCGTGGTTATCGGTTCCCTCCGGCCAGAAGATCGAGTCCATCAGGTCCGAATCGGCGCGATCGACCGCTCGGGCATAACGGAGCATCACCTCTTGAATCGCGGAGACCTCCAGCAAGCGTCGGAGCTCAGCCACTTCATTCTCAGAAAAGTCCATAGTATCCCACAGTAGAGCGAAGACTGATCGTGCGCTAGATAGACGATGGGATGGATCTCGCGGCGCCTCGAACCGGCGCAGTAGGCTTCAGCGGCGCTGCTTCTACCTCAGAGGGTATGTGCTGCGGTGGGGCTGGTCCGCTGCGGCGACGCTTCCTGACATGTCAGGCGCCGAGTGCCAGACCGCACGACCGGGTACTACGGTGTGATCACGTGGCGAATGGCGCACCGCCATCCTGGTCCAGGGTCGACGCGCTGCTGTACCGGTGGCAGGCGTAGGGAATCCACAAGTCGAGAGACTCGGTCGACGTTGCTCCGTCGAGTCGTTTCCGATGCTGAAGAATCCTCGCCCTATGGGAGATCTCGAGGTGATTTGGCTCGGACCGCCAACTCTGCAGGCTGCTCGGCCATCGGTCCCCGGGACCAGCGGTTCCTCCCCACCACCAGTATCGCGGCAGCGATCAGAGTCCCACAGCCCAGATAGGTAATACCCGCGGACGTGCTACCAGTCGCGCCCGTGAGTAGGCCGAAGATGTACGGCGCTAAAAGGCCGCCCAGGTTGCCGATCGTCGTGACCATGGCAATGGCGACGGCTGCATTCGGACCTGCGAACAGCTTCTGTGAGATGGTCCAGAACGGTGCCGCATACGCATTGAGAGATGCCGTGCCAAGAGCCAGGAGGAGAAATGCAACAACATTGTTGTCCGTGATGAAGGGGATACTGATTAGTGCCAGTCCTGACACCAGGGGGCCGGTCGAGGCATGGAACGTGCGCTCGCCCGTGCGGTCAGAATGAACCCCGTTCCCGTACATGGCCGCGGCAGCCAGCAGATACGGAATCATCACCAACAGGCCAACCGCAGTGGCGGTCACCTCGCCGGAGAGCCCTTTCACGATCTGGGGGGACCAGTAGGACAGGCCAAATCCACCACTGACGATCAAGAACTGGACGAGGCCCAGCAGGACGACGCTCGGGTTGCGAAGGCTGGCGAACAGGGCGTTCCCGCTGTGCTTTGCGGCGCGCGGCTCCTTCGCGATCGCGTCGATCAGCCACGTGCGTTGGTCGTCAGTGAGCCAGGTTGCCTCGGCGGGCCGGTCGGTCAGTCTTCTGTAGGTCAGGATGCCCAGCAGAACGGCTGGAATACCGGTGAGGATGAAGATCCAGCGCCAAGAGGAGAGCCCGAACCAATCCACGTGGTCGAGGATGACGCCACAGATGGGTCCCGCGACCGCGGCGGCCAGCGGAGAGCCGAGGAAGACCACGGCGTTCGCCTTGGCTCGGTGTGCTGCCGGAAAGAGCCGCATGGCGAAGAGCACCACGCCAGGGGCCAGACCGGCCTCTGCGGCCCCCAGGAGGAACCGCGCGATGATCAGCTGAACGTCGTTCTGTACGAAGCCCGTGAGGATCGTGACCAGACCCCAGGTGACGCCGATGCGTGTCATCCAGATCCGGGCGCCGAACCTGTCCAGTGCGACCCCGCTCGGCACCTCGAGCAAGATGTAGCCGGCGAAGAAGATGCCGGCTGCGAGGCCGAACATCGCCGGATCGAGCGCAAGCTCGGTGCCCATGCGCAGTTGCGCGAAGCCCAGGCTGATCCGGTCGACGTAGGCGACCAGGTACAGCAAGAACATGATCGGCAACACGCGCCGTGAAACCGCCCTGATCGTGCTGCGCTCCAGGGCTGCGGAATCGGCCGCGCCCGGTGGCTGAGTTGTGCTCACGAGTGCTCCTAGAGTTCGGGCGCCGGTCGGTTCCTGTGCCCTTTGGTCGCCTTGCCGGGTAGTGCCTTGCCGGGTAGTGACTGGACTGCGCGCCTGCGAGGCAACGCCCCGGGCTGCGGCGTCCCGGGTTCTCGCCGACGGCGCGGGTACCAGAACGAACCCGCAGCCCCCGCGCGCCAGTCGAGGGCACGGACAGGGCGAGCCAAGACACGGGGCGGGTCGACGACATCGATATAGGTACCGCGAGGGTTACCGGTTCTCGAAAGGACCGTGACGCGGTCGAGTCACACGGTCCGACCGGCAACTGATGTCGATCGGGTTTGACGGCATCTCGCGGTCGCCGTGCTAGGCCGAGAGGGTCGGTACACAAGCGGTTCGCAAGGGGCCGCAGGGCGCGATAGTGAAGGAATTGCTTGGCTCGTGGACCGCGGCGATGGGGTGTGTCGCCGGGGCACTCCGGGGGAGACGCGGCTCGGGAGGTGGGGCCCGTGTCGGTGAGCTCTCGGACCAGGTTGTGGACCGTTCCGACACAGGTGATTCAGCCAGGTCGTAGCCACTCGCCCACCCTCGCTCGCAGGGATGTCCACGTCGACTCCTCGCGTTACGGCGTTCTCCCACCGGGGCGTTGCCGGGTGTCGGCGCCCGACGGTCGTGCAGTCCCTCATCTCGGAGAGCCGACTCCTTGAGTATGTGTACTATCCGCGTGACCGTCAAGCACTAGCGCTCGCTAGATTCACCGCGAGGATCGCGCGTGCCGCAGCTCCGACCCAGGACGGTGCGACGTGGGGTCGAGCATGACAACTGCCGACCGTTCACGCCCGGCTCACGGTCCTTGACCCGCAGCGCGTGAGGGAGCAGGTCGGGTCCCTCCGATATGAGGTGGTGGGAACCATCGAAGCGGCGGCGGCGCCGCCGTCGCCTTTGTCGCTACTCTCTCAGCTTCAGAAGTGTCCATCGGGGTCGACTGCGGGGGATGCGTCGTCCTGGATCTGATCCGTGCGGTCGCGTAGATAGCAGCCGAGTCCGAGGTGGCGGTGGCGTCCGGCGAGTTGCTCGCACCTTGTGCTCAATCCATGGATCGTCCGCCTCCGGATCAGAGGCTCGCCCACTCTGCGGCGACGACGAACAGCCGGAACCTCTCCACGACCGGCGACTCCGGTCGGGAAAGCGGCCAGACGAGCCCGAGGACCCGCTGTGCGGCATCGTCGGTCAGCGGGATGTAGGCGGCGTTCGGGTCGGCTCGGTGTGGCCGGGGCCTCGGTACGACCGTCACGCCGAGCCCGGCGGCGGCCAGGCTCTCCATGGTCGGGATCTCCGCGCTCTCGAAGGCGATCGTGGGCTCGGCGCCGACCCGGGCGAGGAGTTCGTCGGTCAGCCGGCGCAGGCCGAAGCTGCTGCCCAGCATGATGAACGGCTCGTCGGCGGCCTCGGCGATGCCGACCCGGTCGCGGTCTGCGAGCCGGTGATCACGCGGGACGACCAGGCACAGCTCCTCGCGGTGGATCTCGTGCCAACCGAGGTCCGGGTCGTCGGGACGTGGCCCGGTCACGGCGAGGTCGACCGCGCCATCGGTGACCAGTGCGGCCAGCTCGTAGGACGCCGCCTGGGTCAAGGTGAACTGCACCTGGGGCGCGCGAGCGCGGAAATCGCGAATCAGCTCCGGGGCAAGCCAGGTCGCGACGGAGTGCAGAAAGCTCAGCCGCACGGTCCCACGGTCGGGGTCGCGCAGCGACCGGATGTGATCGGAGGCCGAGCGCAGCTCGAAGAGGCTGCGTCGGGCGTGGATGAGGAGCACCTGGCCGGACTGGTTGAGGCGCAGCCTTCGACCGACCCGGTCGAACAGCGGTGCCCCGATCTCCTGTTCGAGGCGGGCGAGGCTCCTCGAGAGCGTGGGCTGGGTGGTGTGGAGACGCTCAGCGGCACGCGTCATGTTCTGGGTGTCGGCCAGCGTCACGAACCAGTCGAGATCGTCGAGGCTCACGCTCCGATTATGCACGTTCCGTATCGACACGATGAGGATGTTTCATTTCCGGTATCGACCGCTGGCGGCGACGATGACAGGCGACGCAGCGGAGCCACCCAAGGCCCGAACCCCCATCGACGACGAGGGAGCAGCATGACCGTGCCTGCCGACACCGGACCTCTGGCAGAAGCCCTCCGCGGCTGGCGGCCACCGGTCGTCGAGTCCGCGAGGCGGGTCGACCCGTGGCAGTCCGCCGCCTTCGCGGCCCTGCTCGACGCGCCCGCGCCGACCGACACGCTCCCTCCGTTGTGGCACTGGTTCACGCTGCTCGACCACCCCGCGCAGTCCGAGATCGGCACAGACGGGCACCCGGCCGCGGCGCCATTCCTTCCGCCCATCTCCGGGCGGCGTCGCATGTTCGCCGGTGGCCGGTTCGAGCAGTGGGAGCCGGTCTACTACGGCAGCGAGCTCTCCGCACGGTCATCGGTGGCCGACGTGAACCTCAAGAACGGCCGCAGCGGCGAGATGGCGTTCGTGACGGTCCGCCACGAGCTCTCCGCCGACGGGCGTCAGGTCGCGATCGAGGAGCAGGACATCGTCTACCGGTCGGAGCCGGACGGCACTCCCGTCCGCACCATGGCGCGGCCCCAGGGGGGTGAACCGGAGCTAGACGGGCAATGGCGCGCCACCCTGCCGACCGACCCGGTGCTGCTCGCCCGCTTCAGTGCCCTGACCTACAACGGGCACCGGATCCACTACGACCGGCCGTACGTCACGGATGTCGAGGGATACCCCGACCTGGTCGTGCACGGCCCGCTGCTCGCTCTGCTGGCCCTCGAGCTGCCGCGCCGGTTCGCGCCCGAGCGCGCAGTCGAGCGGTTCTCCTACAGGCTCGTCCGCCCGGCCTTAGTTCCCGCAACGGTCGTCAGCGCGGGGATCCCGACCGATGACGAGGTGACGGTCGCCGTCGCCGCCGAAGGCGCGACGCCGTCACTGACCTCGTCCGTCCACCTCGCGCCCACCCGATGACGTCGACTGAGAGGTTCCCCATGACCCCGCCTTTACACGGCATCACCGTGGTGAGCCTGGAACAGGCCGTCGCCGCCCCGTTCGCCACCCGCCAGCTCGCCGACCTCGGCGCTCGGGTGATCAAGATCGAGCGGCCGGGCTCCGGGGACTTCGCCCGCGGCTACGACGAGGCCGTGCACGGGGACTCCAGCTACTTCGTCTGGCTCAACCGCGGCAAGGAGTCGCTCACCCTGGACCTGAAGTCGGCCGAGGGCCGGGCGGTGCTCGGCGAGCTGCTCGACAAGGCGGACGTAGTGGTGCAGAACCTCGGCCCCGGTGCGGCCGGGCGACTCGGGGTCGACGCGGCATCACTGGCGGTCAGCCACCCACGGGTCATCCCGTGCACGGTGTCGGGGTGGGGGACCACCGGACCGTGGGCGCACCGCAAGGCCTACGACCTGCTCGTCCAGTGCGAGACGGGGCTGCTGTCGATCACCGGCACATGGGACGAGATGGCGAAGGTCGGCATCTCCGTGGCCGACATCGCCGCGGGCATGTACGCCTACTCCGGCATCCTCACCGCGCTGCTGCGGCGCGCCACCTCCGGCGAGGTCTCCGCGGTCGAGGTGTCGCTGTTCGAGGCGCTCGCCGAGTGGATGGGCGCCCCGGCGAACTACACCCGCTACGGCGGTCGCCAGCCCTCCCGGGTCGGCGCCCAGCACGCCACCATCGCCCCCTACGGCCCGTACGACACCGCCGACGGCCGGATCCTGCTCGCTGTGCAGAACGACCGCGAATGGCGCGCGCTGTGCGCGGTCGTCCTCGGCGAGCCCGAGATCGCGTCGACCGCGCGGTTCGCGTCGAACTCGGCTCGGGTGGCGCATCGGGAGGAGCTCAACGAGCTCATCTCCAGCAGGCTCGCCACGCTGGACACCACCGCGGCGGGCAAGCTGCTCGACGAGGCCGGGGTTGCGAACGCCAGCATCAACCGGATCTCCGACTTCCTCGACCACCCTGTACTGGCGGAGCGCGGCCGATGGGCCGAGATCGCCGCTC
Organism: Pseudonocardia xishanensis; assembly: GCF_039541715.1. NCBI lineage: Bacteria > Bacillati > Actinomycetota > Actinomycetes > Pseudonocardiales > Pseudonocardiaceae > Pseudonocardia > Pseudonocardia xishanensis. The sequence continues at coordinate 4,329 of NZ_BAABGT010000114.1, read as the reverse complement.
CCGGCGGCCCGATCCAGGCCTTGCGGCCCCCGGCCGACCTCGGCGGCGTCGAACCGGTCATGGGCGACGTGCCGGCTCTCGGCGCCCACACCGACGACATCCTGCGCGAGCTCGGCCGCACCGACTCCACGGTCGCCGACCTGCGCGCCCGCGCCGTCGTCTGACCACCACACGTCTCGAGAGGACCCACCGCGTGAGCACCCTGAGCAGTGAAGAGCAGTACGTCGTCGACACCGTCCGCGAGTTCGTCGACCGCGAGGTCAGGCCGGTCGTGCAGGAGATGGAGCACGCCGACGAGTACCCCGAGAAGATCATCGAGCAGATGAAGGAGCTCGGGATCTACGGCCTCGCCATCCCCGAGCCGTGGGGCGAGGCGCCGGTCTCGATGCCGTGCTACGCGCTGGTCACCGCGGAGCTAGCCCGCGGATGGATGTCGCTGGCCGGCGCGATGGGCGGGCACACGGTCGTCGCCAAGCTGATCCTCGCGTTCGGGACCCAGGAACAGAAAGACCACTACCTGCCGCGGATGGCGACCGGGGAGCTCCGCGCCACCATGGCGCTCACCGAGCCCGGCGGCGGGTCCGACCTGCAGGCCATGTCGACGAACGCCCGCCTGGACGGCGAGGACTACGTGATCAACGGGTCTAAGACGTGGATCTCCAACGCGCGTCGCTCCGGGCTGATCGCGCTGCTGTGCAAGACCGATCCCAAGGCGGAGCTTAAGCACCGCGGGATCTCGGTGCTGCTCGTCGAGCACGGCCCCGGGCTCACGGTGTCGAAGGACATGAAGAAGCTGGGGTACAAGGGCGTCGAGACCTGCGAGCTGGTGTTCGAGGACATGCGAGTGCCCGCCTCGGCCGTCCTGGGTGGCGAGCCTGGCAAGGGGTTCGGGCACATGATGAAGGGCTTGGAGACCGGGCGGATCCAGGTCGCGGCGCGGGCGTTGGGGGTCGGGCGGGCCGCGTTCGACGACGCCCTGCGGTACGCGCAGGACCGCGAGTCGTTCGGCAAGCCGATCTGGCAGCACCAGTCGATCGGCAACTACCTGGCCGACATGGGTACCAAGCTGACCGCGGCGCAGCAGCTGATCCTGTTCGCCGCGGAGAAGTTCGAGGCCGGCGAGCGGTGCGACATGGAGGCGGGCATGGCGAAGCTGTTCGCCTCGGAGGTCGGGATGGAGGTGGCGCTCAACGCGGTCCGCATCCACGGCGGCTACGGCTACTCGACGGAGTTCGACGTGGAACGCTACTTCCGGGATGCTCCGTTGATGATCGTGGGCGAGGGCACGAACGAGATCCAGCGCAACGTGATCGCCGCGCAGCTCGTCAAGCGGGGCGGGCTGGGCTGATGCCCGAGCTGCGCGGCCCGGCACTGCTGTTCTGCCCCGGCGACCGGCCCGAACGCTTCGACAAGGCGCTCGCGGCGGCGGACTCGGTGGTCCTCGATCTCGAGGACGCCGTCGGTCCGGAGCACAAGGACCTGGCGCGCGCCCACGTCGTCGAGGCCCTCGGTCGCCTCGATCGGGATCGGGACCGGGTCCTGGTGCGCGTCAACGCGCCCTCGAGCCCCTGGCACGCCGACGACCTGCGGGCGCTGGCCCCGTTCCGCGAGGTCGTCGTCATGCTGCCGATGGCCGACGGCGCGGCCGCGGTCGAGGCGGTCCCGCACCCGGTGGTGGCGCTGTGCGAGACCGCCCGCGGCGTGCTGTCCGCCCAGGAGATCGCGGCGGCGGGCAACTGCGTCGGGGTGATGTGGGGGAGCGAGGACCTGGTCGCCGATCTCGGCGGCCGCCCGGGCCGGGCACCCGGCGGCGGTTATCGCCCCGCGGTCGAGGAGGCCCGGACCCGGATCCTATACGCCGCCCGCGCCGCCGGTGTGACGCCGATCGACACTGTGCTGGTCGACATCGCCGACCTCGACACCCTCGCCGCCGACAGCACCGCGTCGGTCTCCGCGGGCTACGCGGCCAAGGCCTGCATCCACCCGAAGCAGGTCGCGGTCGTCCGGGCGGCGTTCCGTCCCTCCGACGCCGAGGTCCGCTGGGCCGACGCGGTCCTCGCCGCCGCTGAGACCGAGAGCGGCGTGTTCGTCGTCGACGGCCGCATGGTCGACGCCCCGGTGCTCGCCCACGCCCGCGAGGTCCTCCGGCAGGCGGGCGTGGCGGTGGCGGGCCCGCAGTGAGTTCCGCTGGGCTCGGGCGCGCGGGCAGAACCCCTGTGCTGCAACGCGTGGCAGACATCCTGTCCGCGGTGGAGGCCGAGAGTGGACTCAGCGTCCGTGACCTCGCCGAGCGCACCGGACTCCACCGCTCCACGGTGTCGCGGCTCTCCACCGGCATGGTCAACCACCTCATGCTGGCCCGGACCGCGGCCGGGTTAAAGCTCGGACCTCGGTTCCGCCGAACGGAGCCCGATCGCCCCGACACCGTGACACGGCGGCTGGTCTTCGAGACGCTGCAGGACCTACGTGACGTCACCGGCCGGACCGTCCGTCTCGCCCGGCTCAGGGACCGATCCATCGTCTACACCGACGTCCTCCGCGGACCCGTCGACCTGCCACGCCCACCGACCATCGGGACCGCCCTGACCGCACGATCGACGGCGGCCGGAAAGGTAATCCTCGCTCACATCCCCGGGCCGGCCACCGGCACTGAGGACCCGACGCTGCGCGACGAGTTGTGCGAGATCCGAACCTCCGGGCTCGCAGTGGAGTGGGGTGCAGCGGCGGCCGGATCGGGGTGTGTCGCCGCGTGCGTGATCGTCGACGACGCGGTTTTCGGCGCGATCTCCGTCGCGCTCGCCGACGTCGAGGACGTCGACCGGGTGGGTCTGGCGGTCCGCACAGCAGCCCGCGGTCTGGCCCGGCGGCTGGCGACCGTGACGGCCTCTCGGGAGCGGTCGGAAGCGTCGTCCTGAGGGGGTCGCCTGGTTCGGGCGGCGAGGTGATCACCGCCCGAACCTGACACCGCCAGTCCGATGCGGCTGCAGCGGCTGCCTCTAGGCCTTGCCCAACCGGGTGATGGCCTCGACGACGCGCTCAGGGTCGGTGACGTGCGGCGAGTGCCCGCAGTCCCATCGCTCGAAGGTCCACGACGGATCGGCCTCGACGTGGGAGATGGTCGGCTCCCCGTGGGCGATCTGGAATCCCTCGCACCGGATGTAGTGCTTGACCGGTACCTTCTCCCAGGCGCCGGTGAGCTCGGCCGGATCGGTGAACGCGGCGAGCGGGTGGTCCGTCATCCGACGGTTGACCCACGCCGCGTCGTCCGGGTTCTCCCCACCGAAGCCCGCGGCGTCGAAGGGTAGCCCCGCTGGGACTCGCCACCCGTCGCCGGACTCGGTGGCCTGCGAGCGGAACAGGTCCGGGATGCCCTGCGAGTCGCCCATGAAGTCGAGCATCGACTGCCCCTGCGTCGGGAGCGACGCGTCGAGGTAGACGGCCGCGCGGAGTCGGTCCGGCGCCCGGTCGGCCACCGCGGTGATCACTCACAGCGGCCGGTGGCGGGCTCGGCGTGGCGCTGTCCGGCGACATCGTGCTCGCGTCCGACAAGGCCAAGTTCGTGGCCGCGTACACCGCCGCCGGGCTCACCCCGGACTGCGGCGCTTCCTGGCTGCTCGGCCGGGTCGGGACCGCAGTCGCCCTGGATCTGCTACTCACCAACAGACCGTTGCCCGCTGTCGAGGCGCAACGGCTGGGCCCGGTCAGCCGAGTCGTCGCCGCCGACGACCTGGTCGCCGAGACCGAGAAAGTGCACGCCCTGCTGGCCACCGGCTCCCGCTCGGCGTACGCCGCTACGAAGGCGCTCGTCCACAAGTCGCGTGCAGACCTCGGCGCCCAACTCGCGGCGGAGGCGGCCGCGGTGTCCGCGTCGGTGGCCTCGGCGGACGGCAGGGAGGGGATCGACGCCTTCCTGGACAAGCGTCGTCCCGTGTTCCCCTGACGAGGCGCGACTGTTCGTGCAGCCGTGTGGGGCCCTGCAGACGTTGCAGCACCGATGATTGATCACGATTCCTCGGGAGAGAGCATGGCAGCGCGGTGGTGACGTCGCGCGGCCCGCGAAGCCCGGCGGGTGGAGGCGGGCCGTGGAGCCACTCGTGGTGCGAAACCCCGTGCGTGGTGCGAGTCGTGGAGGCTGGAGAGGGTCTTTCTGGCAGCGTTGTCGCTGGTAGGAGGCTTGTGAGGGGAATCGTGGAATCCTGGCATTCAAGGGGTCGGCTTCTCGATGAAGGTCAACCCCTAGCCGAATCATGGGGTGAGATCGGTCGCCTAGGGTCAAGTCCGCTGGCGTGGTGTGTGACGACTACCGCGTGATCTTCTCGTTCTGTCAGG
>NZ_BAABGT010000113.1:0-18920 GCF_039541715.1 Pseudonocardia xishanensis | reverse complement strand
ACCGTGATGAGCGAGCCGTTCCAGACGGTCGAGTGGACCTTCACCCTCGCCTGACCCCTGGTTCACCATCCATGAAGGACACTCACGTGCGCGCGCTCCGATTCGACAGGTTCGGCGGTCCTGACGTCCTTCAGGTCGCCGAGGTGGCCGACCCCTGCGCGGGCGACGACAGTGCCGTGGTCGCGGTGCGAGCCGCCTCGGTCAACCCGTCCGACCTGAAGAACGTCGCCGGCGTCATGGAAGGCACCGTGCTGCCGCGGGTGCCCGGCCGGGACTTCGCCGGGATCGTCGTCGACGGCCCGGCACGGTGGCGCGGTGCCGAAGTGTGGGGCACCGGCGGGGACGTCGGGTTCACCCTCGACGGCTCGCACGCCGAGTACCTCCACGTTCCGGTGACCGCGCTCGCCCGCAAGCCGCGACCGCTGAGCTTCGAGGAGGCCTCGGCGGTCGGCGTCAACTTCGTGATCGGCTGGCTCGGCGCCGTCGAGATCGCCCAGCTGGAGCGGGGCGAAACCGTCGTGGTGTTCGGCATCTCCGGTGGGGTGGGCGGCGCCGTCGCCCAGATCGCCCGTGCCCGCGGCGCCCGCGTGCTCGGCGTCGACCGGGTCGCGCCCGCCGACGGCACCCCGGCGGCGGAGATCATCGAGGAGTTCGTGCCCTTCACCGGGGACACCGACGAGACCGCCGACGCCCTGCTGCAGCACACCGGTGGCCGCGGCGCCGAGGTCGTCTACGACGCCGTCGGCGGGATCACCACCCCGGCCGCGTTCGCCTCGCTTGCCCAGCGCGGCCGCTGGGTCGTGATCAGCGCCGTCGGCAAGCCGATGGTGGAGCTGAACCTGCCGGACTTCTACCACCGAGAGGCCCGGCTGCTGGGCGCCGACAGCCGCAAACTCGACCTCACCGAGTCCACCGAGCGCTTGGCCCTGCTCACTCCGTACTTCGAGCGTGAGGAGTTCCGGCCACTGCCGGTCGCGCACCGGTACGGCCTCGACGACGGTCCGGCCGCCTATGCCGCCGTGGCCGCCCAGGTGCCCGGCCGCGTCGTCATCGTCCCCGACGCCCGCTCGTGACCGACCAGAAAGGCCAGCCCATGACGCGCTGTACCGGCGCCCGTATCACCGTCCTCGACGAGAACTTCATCGACATCCTGCTGCCGTCGACGCCCCGCGTCCGCCGGTACAACATGGACCAGCACTTCAGCTCCCGCTACGGCGAACTGCTCGCCGAGAACGGCTTGTGCTTCCTCGTGGAGACGTTCACCGAAAACGCCTCCACGAAGATCCTCTTCGACGCCGGGCTCACCGCGCCGGTGGTGCTGCACAACGCGCTGCACCTTGGTGTCGATCTCTCCGACGTGGACGGTGTGGTGCTCAGCCACGGCCACCCCGACCACTTCGGTGGGATCAACGGTGTCCTCGAGGCGATCGGCCACCCCACGCCGGTCGTCGTGCACCCGGACGCGTTCGACCCTCGGATGATCGTCAAGCCGCACACCACGCTGCCGATGATCAACATCGGCCTGACCCGTGACGGGATCCGGCAGTCGGGCGGGCACCTGATCGAAGCGCGCGACACCGTGCCGCTCGGGCCGGGGCTGCTCACCTCCGGCGAGATGAAGACCAGCGCCGAGTTCGAGCTCGAGGCGCCGACCGGACGGCTGTGCGTGCATGCCGACGGCCACGTGGGAGCCGACGACATCAACGACCACCAGGTGCTCGGCATCGACGTCGAAGGCCACGGCCTGATCGTCATCGACCCGTGCGGGCACCGTGGCGTGGTCAGCGCGATCGAGCACATGCGGACGCTGACCGGGACCGAGCGGCTCCACAGCGTCCTCGGTGGATTCCACACCGGGCACCCGGGCATCAGTGCCAACCGCATCGACAACACGGCGAAAGCGCTCGCCGCGTTCGAGCCGAAGCTCGTCGCGCCCATGCACTGCAGTGGTTTCCCGCTCAAGAAGGCGGTCGCCGAGCTGATCCCGGACGCGTTCGAGATCGTCACCGCGGGCACCGTGCTCACCGTCGGCGACGTCCCGCCCGACACCCGCACCTGGCGCTGAGCGATCCCACCGGAGGTCAACGATGACACCACGAACGCTCGTCAGGGGCGGCACGGTCGACAGCGTCGATCCCGAGATCGGCGAGCTCCCGCGCGGCGACGTCCTGACCGAGGGCGACACGATTCTCGCCGTGGGCAAGGACCTCCCGCGGACGGCGCGCGGATCCTCGACACCACCGGCAAGATCGTGTTGCCAGGGCTGGTCGACACCACCACCACCTCTGGCAGACGACACTGCGGCAGCCGGGTGGCACTGCTCGGCCACCGCGGCGGCGATCTCGGACAAGGTGGCGGCGAGGCTGCGAGTCAGGCGGCTCTGGAGGTGGACGGTTCCGTCGGACGGCGGGAACGCCACGGCGCCGACGCCATCAAAATCGGGTTCGTGCCGCCGGCCCGACACAGTGGGGATCTGCTCAGCGGGACAGCCGTGGGCCGGACAGAGTCCCGGTGGCCGGACAGAGAGGTGGCTGAGTCCGACGACACGCGGACCACCAACGGCAGGCATTCCGTGCCGTACTTCTCCCACGGCGGACCGGACGGACCGAGTACGGGGAAGCACGTGCCTACCGCTTCACAGCAGCGCGCAGACGCCCGCCGGGCCAGCCGGCGGGAGCTGCTGGAGACCTTCGCGATGGACATTGGTCGTAAGGCCCGCCAGTGCCAGTACGCCGGAATCCACGAGGGCGAGTACGTTGCCGCCGCGATCGACGCTACGTTTGCCTGCATCGCCCGCCACCTGCGGGATCTTCCGCCGGACCTCGTCCGAACCGGGTTGCCGACGCTCGAAGGATCTCGCGGGGACCGTTCATCGCCCACCTCCATACCGAGGTGGCCGGATCAAAGCGCAGTCAAGGCCGGGGCGGCACATCCGAACGGGTGGGGACCCGGTGGTGTCGGGAACCACTGTCGGACGGCCGCACGGTGCCCGCCGTCAGGGATCTACTGCGACTGCTGGACCCGTTGTGGGAGCTCGGCCGGAGTCGGAGTACGTCTCGGGGCCCGCTGACGGTGTCGACGGCCAGCCCGACGACCTTGTCGAGTGAGACGTCCACGTCGGGTGACGGCAACAGACCCACGAGGATGTCACGATCGAACTGACCCGCGATGTCCTCGACAGACTTCTCGCCCTCGGGTCGATACCAGGTCCAGGCGTGGTTGCACATGCCGAAGATGTGCAATGCGGTCATCTTCGGGCCTCCTGAGCGGAACCGACCAGACCCGATGCCGTCGCGCAGGATGTCGACGACGATTCGGGTGTAGCGGACACGCTGCTCGCGGACGTAGTCGGTGAGAGCTCCGTCGGAGTAGCGCACGAGCTCACGGAGGCAGGCAAGGCTCGCAGCACGGTCGTCGCGGTGAGCGGCCAGCAGCGCATAGATCATGGCCACCAGCCGTGCGACCGGATCGTCCGGTTCGGCGTGGACGAAGTCCGCCTCGTTGAACCTGCGCGTGAAGTACGCGACGTGCACCTCGCCGAGAAGGGCCTCCTTGCTGGCGAAGTGGTCCAGGATGGTGCCCTTGCTCAGCCCCAACCGCGTGGCGACGTCGCCCAGGCTGGTCTCGGCGTATCCGCGCAGCGCCGCCAGGATGGAGTCGATGCCGCCTCAGCGCCGCCGAGGCGGCCGGGGCCGAGCGCTCGCGGCAGCCCTTCCGGCCTTCCGGACCCAGCGGGGTCCGGGGGCCGATGCGGTGGAGGTTCCACCGGCGGACGAGCGGCGGCGGGGTCAGGCCGGGGTGAGCTCGGCGGGGTTGCGTACCGGGACGCCCAGGAACCGGCGGGCGTTGTCCCCCATGAAGTCCCGCGTGCGCTTCTCGTCCATGCCCTCCGCGTACCGGTAGTACCCGCGCGGCTCGACGAGCCCCTCGGGGTGCGGGTAGTCCGACCCGAACAGGACCCTGTCCCACCCGACCGTCTCCACGACGTCCGCGACCGAACCCTCCCAGAACGGGCTCACCCACACGTTGCGGCGGAACACCTCGATCGGGTCTTCCTCGAACGATCGCGGCATCTTGCCGTAGGCGTCGTGCAGGTCGTGGAACAGCGGGCGGATCCACGCGCTGCCGTTCTCCACGCTGGCCACCCGCAGCTTCGGGAAGCGGGAGAAGGTGCCGTGGCAGATCAGGCTGGTCAGCATGTCCGCGATCTCGCGGTGCCCCAGGACGACATGCCGGAACGCGCTGTCCGCGGTGAAGTCGTTGGTGGTGGGAGGCTCCCACCGGTTGACGTAGTCCGTCAGCGGGGGCTGGCTGCCGTGCAGCACGACCGGCATGTTCGCCTGCTCGACGTCGGCCCAGAACGGGTCGAACTCCGGCAGGCACGGGGACCGCCAGCCCCGCAGCCCCTTCACCGGTGCGGGCTTCATCAGCACCACCCGGGCGCCGTTCTCGATGACGTACTCGAGCTCGCGGCGAGCGTCGTCGACCAGCGCGCACGAGATCACCGGGGTCATGTACAGCCGGTCGGAGTGGGTGAAGCCCCATGTGTCCAACATCCACCGGTTCAGCGCGTGGATGATCGCGACGACCAGCTCCGGATCCTCGGCGGCGGAATGCTCGACGAGGTTGGCCAGGGTCGGGTAGACGAACGCCTCGTCCACGTTCTGCTGGTCCATCATCTCCAGCCGCGGCTCCGGCTGCCGGAACGCCGGGATCGCGTCGATCCCCTTGCCCGCCAGCTCACGCAGCGTGCGCCCCTCGGCGTTGTTCCCCGAGTAGAAGTCCTCCCAGGCACCCGGCGCCGCCACCCGATCGAAGGTCGGGTTCGGGATGTACTCGGTGATGTGGTTGTTGATGGCGATTCGCGTGTGCCGCCCCACCTCGACGAAGCGCACCGCATGCCGATACCGCTCCGGCAGGTGCCGGGTCAGGGCGTCGGGCGTCTCGTACATGTGCTGATCGGCGTCGAAGATCGGAGCATCCGTGAACTGCGTCATTGCTGGCCTCCGGCACTACTCGTGTCACGTCTCCGCGACGGTAGGTAGATCTGACAGTTTTGTCAACTTGGCGTAGCGGGCTCCGGGCCCAGGTCCCGGGCTCGATCCTCGGCCAACGCGATGACTGCCCGGCGGTCCACCTTGAGCGCGGCGTTGCGCGGCAGCCGGTCCACCGTCAGCACCCGAACCGGCACGTGGTGCACCGGCAGGCGATCCCGCACCCAGTCCTTAAGGGCCTCCTCCGACGGCGGCTCAGCTCCCGCCGCGAGCTCGATCGCGGCGACCGGGACCTGACCCAGGCGGTGGTCGGACACGCCGACGACAGCTGAATCGAGGACGGCGGGATGCTCGGTCAGCACCCGTTGCACCCGCTCTGGCAGCACCTTGAAGCCACCGCGGTTGACAGCGCCGTCACTTCGTCCGTGGATCGTCACGAACCCGCTCGCGTCGATCGAGGCGAGGTCCGTCGTTCTGACCCAGTCCGGGCTGTAGCGCTCCACCCGGCCCTCGAGCAACCCGGTCTCGCCCGCATCGAGCACACGGCCGGTCTCGGGCTCGACCACCCGCACCTCGACCCCGGGCACGGCGCGGCCCACTGACTCGCGGTGGTCGCGGCCGTGAGTGGCGTAGAGCTCCGGTGTCCAGGCGATCACCGTGCCCACGAACTCGGTCGCGCCGTACCCCCACAGCACGGGGATGCCGTACGTGCGCTCGAACAGCTCGCGCAGCTCCGGCTCCAGCGGCGCCGCCCCGCCCAGCACCGCGGTGAGTGAGGCGAGATCCTCCTTCGGCACACCCGCGTCGAGCACCATCCGGATCGTGGTGGGCACCACGCCGACCCGGGACAGCCTGTGCCTGCGGACCGCGTCCACCCACTCCGGCACGCTGAAGCGCTCCAACAGCACCATCCGCCTGCGCGCGTACGAGCTCCCAAGGACCTGACACACGCCGCCGATCCCGCCGAGCGGCCAGGAACACAGGTCGATCGGGACCGAGTCCGTGGCGTGGGCCGAGTTGGCGCTCGCCGCGGCGTGCTCCAGGCGTGACATCGCGATCTGGATCCGCTTCGGCGGCCCACTCGTCCCGCTGGTCAGCACGCCGACCGAGGGCACGGCGGGGCTCTCGCCGAAGGGGCCCGGACCGCACGCCTCCAGCCCGTCGACGACGCCGATGTGCGCCTCAGTCGCGCTGATGCCCATCGCGCCCGCCGCGGCGACCGCCGCGCGCAGCTCGGGGCTCCAGTCCTCCGGCGCCGCGACGACGGCGGCCAGACCGAGCTCCTCGACGTCGCGCGCGAGGAGTGCGGGCGGGTTCAGCGAGTAGAGGTTGGTGAAGGACCGGCCCGCCACGACGAACCCCAGGATGGCCGCGGCGAAGACCGGCCGGTTCCGCGCGACGATGCCGACCGGTGCCGCGAAGGGGACTCCGCCTGAGTCGAGCAGGTCACCGACCCGGTCCACCCGCGCGAGGAGATCGTCCCCGCTGATCCAGTCGCCGCCGAACTCGATGAAGGGGGCGCTCCCGTAGGAACGCAGTGCGTGATCGAGCTCGTCGACGAACCGAGCTGTGCCGACTCCGGACACAAGGCCTCCTCGCCCATTGCCACTTGACAGTTTCGTCGAAACGGTAAACCGGTCGTTCGCCGCGCGTCAACGAGCGCGTCGGTCCGCCCCATGTCCACGGTCATCTCGGCTCGAACCCTCCGCGTGCACAGCGTTGTCGGCGGGGCGCCGCCGCGTGCCCGCGACGAATCGGCCGGCCGACGACATCGCGGCGGTCGACTCGGGACGGTGGGGGTCCACGACGGGCCACACGTGCCCGCATCCCGCCACGACCTCGAGCGTGACGCCCACGCCCGCGCGCGCCCAGGTCGACACCGCGGCGGTCGCGTCGGCCAGCAGGGTGTCCTCCGTCCCGACCTGGACGAGCACGGGCGGCAGCCGCGCCGCGTGCACGAACAGGGGCGACACGAGCGGATCGCGTGCGTCGTGCCCCTGCAGGTAGGCGGCGGCGGCCGAGCTCGCCGCCGCGCGGTCGAAGAGGGTGTCGGCGGCAGTGGCGAAGGTCTCCGCGGTGCAGCTCAGGTCGAGCCACGGTGACAACAGGGCCAGCGCGTCCGGCGCCCCCGGCGGGGCCGCCGCCGCGGCGACCGCGACGGCGAGACCCCCGCCCGCCGAGTCCCCAGCCGCTACGACCGGCCGCCGCGGGTCTGTCGCCCGCAACGCGTCCAGGACGGCGAGGGCGTCGCGCAGCGCGGCCGGGAAGGGGTGTTCGGGTGCCAGCCGGTAGTCCACGACCACGACCTCGCAGCCGCCTGCCCGGCTGAGCGCGGCGGCGTGTCCGGTGTAGGCCGCCGCGGTGCCCAACCGGTACCCGCCGCCGTGCAGGTACAGCACCACCACCCCACGACCCGGCGAACCCACGACGCGGCAGGGCACACCGCCGATCACACTGTCCCGGGCCTCCGGGCCGAGGGCCGACACCTCGCGCCGGTCGGCCGCGGCCGACCGGCAGGCGAGAAGATCGGCCCCGGGTGGGACCCCTGCCCGCTCGGCGGGGACCACCACCTCGCCGCGGGGGCCGTCGGGCGTCGACACCGCGCTCAGCCCAGCCGGTAGTCGGTGTCGCGGATCTCCTTGAGGTAGGAGAAGTATTCGACGCCCGGAAGGGGGTTCAGCTGCTGCAGCCGGCCCGTCTCGTTGACGTAGTAGTTCACCTTGTTCGACCCGGGGTCCGACCAGATCATGCCCGCCGCGACGTCGTCGATCCGCCGGTTGTAGTCGTCGAAGGCCTCCTGGGTCACCTCCACGGTGCGGTGCCCACCCTCGAGCATCGCCACCAGCGCCTGGGCGACGTGAGCGCACCAGATCTCGATCCACCCGTGCAGGCCCAGGCCGCCGGAGGTCGGCTGCGAGTTCGGGCCGTAGAGCATGAACATGTTGGGGAAACCGGGCACCGAGACTCCTGCATAGGCCCGGGGGCCCCCCGTCTCCATCCCCCAGACGTCCGCCAGCCTGATCCCGTCACGTCCCACGTACTCGGTGGGCCACAGGTACTTCGTGACCTCGAACCCGACGGCCCCCAGGATCATGTCGAGAGGATGGCGGCGGCCGTCGGCCGTGACGATCCCGTCCGGCTCGACCCGCTCGATCGGGTCGGTGACCAGGTCCACGTGGTCCAGGGTGAGAGTGGAGTACCAGTTGTTGTCCACGATCATCCGCCGAGCCATCGGCGCGTAGTCCGGCACCAGGCGCTCGACGAGATCGGGCCGGTCGCCGGTCTGCGCGCGGATGTACGCGGTAAGAGCTGCCCGCATCGCGTCGTTCGCCTCGCTGAACTGGCCACCGTTGCGCTGCCACTCCGGATCCGGAACCAACAGCTGCTCGCCACCGAGGTAGGGCACGAGCGGGGTGACGCGCGTCCAGTTCCAGTAGAACGGCATGTGCTCGAAGAGCCAGGTCTCCTCCTCCGAGAACAGCTCGCCGTAGCGCGGACGCGGCGAGATCCACTGTGGGGTGCGGACGAACGCCTCGACGTGCTCGGCCTCCTGCGCGATCCGGCCCAGCAGCTGCACGCCGGTGGAGCCGTTGCCGACGACCGCGACCCGCTTACCCCGCGCCGTGTGGGCGGAGCTCCACTCCGTGGTGTGCAGGACCTCGCCCTCGAACCGCTCGATCCCGTGGAGCTGAAGCTCCTTCGGGGTGGCGAACACTCCCGAGGCGGTCACCACGACCGCGCAGCGGTGCGTGGAGATGCGGCCGTCCCGATCCCGGACGGTGAGCACCCAGCCGCCGCCCGCCTGGTCGAACTCCCCCGCCACGACGTCGTGTCCCAGCCGCACGCGATCGAGGACACCGTGTTCCCGCGCGGCCTTCTCCACGTACGCGCGGACCTCGGGCTGGCGGGGGAAGTGCTCGGTCCACGGGTGCTTCTTCACGAACCGGTACTCGTAGGTGGCACCGGAGGTGTCCACCCGAGCGTCCGGGTAGGTGTTGGTGCTCCAGACGCCGCCCACCTCGTCCCGACGCTCGAAGACGGTGAACGGGATCCCCAGCCGGGCCAGCTGGACGCCCATCGCCACGCCGCTGATCCCGGCGCCCACGATGGCGACCTCGAAGCCCGGGGGGAGCTCGGGTCGGCCCGCGGTCCACCGGACGTCTCGCGGGTGGTCGGCGAACCCGGCCGTGGGCCGGGTCAGCTCGAAGGTCTCGTCGTCCAACGACATGGCCAAAGTGAGCTCGAGCAGCTCGCGCAGCGCCGCGTCGTCGGGAACGGCGTCGACGTCGACGGGGGGCGGGTGCAGCAGGAACCGCACGGCCCGCTCGACAAGCTCCAGCCGGTGCTCCGCGCGCAGCCGCACCATCCGCGCGGGGCTCCCCGGCACCTCCTCGACGACCATGTCGAGCAGTGTGCGGTCGCCCGTCGCCTGGTAGAGCGCCGTACGCAGCGCGACCGGGTCCGCCCCCTCCACCGCACAACGCACGAACTCGACGCCCGGCGGCTGCTCCCGCCGACCCGGCCCCTGCTCCTGGATCTGCTTCCGGATCTGTTCCGACACTCAGACCTCCTGGGACGACGTGTGATAGGGGAAGACGGTGGTCGCACCCGCGTCGACCACCAGGTTGTGCCCGGTGATGCCGGACGCGAGGTCGCCGAGCAGGAACACGATCGCCGAGGCGATGTCGCTGGGCATCGTGACCCGACGCAGGGGGGACACGTCGCGCGAGCGGACCACCCCGCCCTCGTCGAGCATGGCCGAGATCCGCGGGGTGAGGACGAAGCCGGGGGCGACCGTGTTGACCCGCACCCCGGACGGCCCCAGCTCGTTCGCGGCGGTGCGCGCGAGCGACTGCAGACCGGCCTTGTAGACGCCGTAGGCACCGTGGGAAGGCGCGCTGGTCATCCCGGAGACCGAGGTCACGAACACCATCGACCCGCGCCCGCGCTCGGCGAGCCTGCGGCCGAACGAGCGGATCGCCAGCGCCGCGTGCCGCAGCACGATGGCCTCCTCGAACGCCCAGGTGTCGTCGCCGGTCTCCAGCAGGGTCTCGTACCGGGCCAGCCCGATGACATCGGCGACGCCGTCGATGTCACCGACGGCCTCGGCCAGCGCCTCGACCTCCTCGGGTCGGGTCATGTCCGCGGCGTGCGCGGTGGCCTTGCCGTCGAGCTCGCCCGCGACCCGGCGGGCGCGGTCGGGGTCGGAGTCGACGACGTGGACCTCGGCGCCGAGCTGTGACAGCGCGTGGCAGGTCTGTCTGCCCATCCCGAGCCCGCCCCCGAGAACGACGTAGCGACGACCGTCGCGCCGCCATCGGGCGGTGTAGTCGGCGACCTCCTCGTCGGACCCCGGGGCGGCGGCCTCTGGTGGACGCGCGGTGTCAGACATCGGAACTCCACTTCTCGAAGGGCACTCGGCAGCTCTGCCGGGGTGGCGTCACGGGACCAGGACGAGCACTCCGCGGTCGAGCCGTCCGGCCCGGGCGTCCTCGACGGCGGAGTCGAAAGCCCCGATCGGGTACGTCCGGGTCACCAGCTCGTCGAGCAACAGCAGGCCCGACCGGTAGAACTCGACGTAGCGCTGCACGTCGGCCGCGGGTTGCGCCGAGCCATAGCGACAACCCAGGACCGCCTTGTCCAGGTACATCAGGGACAGCGGAAGGGTGAACTCGGTCGTCGCCGACCCGACCCCCAGCAGCACCAGCTGTCCGTGCGGAGCGAGCATGTCCGCTCCAGCGCGGATCAGCTCGGGCAGGCCCACGCACTCGAAGACGTGGTCGACCCCGCGACCGGTCAGGTCCCGCACCCCCGTCACCGCGTCGGCCGCCTCCGGTCCGACCAGGGTGTCGGTCGCCCCGAACCGACGCGCCTGCGTCGCCTTGGCCGGGTTGGTGTCGATCGCGATGATCCGGGACGCCCCGGCGATTCGGGCGGTCTGGAGCACGTTGAGCCCCACTCCGCCCGCCCCGATGACGGCCACCGTGTCACCGGGGCGCACGCGGGCCCGGTTCAGGACCGCACCCGCCCCGGTGAGCACGCAGCAGCCGATGAGCGCCGCCGAGGCGAACGGCACCTCGGGCGGGATCGGCACGGCCTGCGCGGCGCTGACCACGACCTGGTCGGCGAACGTCGAGAGGGCGGCGAACTTGTGCACCGGGCGGCCACCCCGCTGCAGCGGGGTGTCGCTCCTCCCCCAGGTCGCGGCGCACATCGTGGGACGGCCCCGCGCACACTCCGGACAGGTCCCGCAGTGGGCGAGTGTCGTCAACACGACGTGCTCACCGACCCGGCCGCCGTCGACGCCGGGACCGGTCGCCTCCACCCGTCCTGCGGCCTCGTGCCCGAGCACGACCGGGAGCGGTACCTGGATCTTGCCCGCCATGACCGAGAGGTCACTCTGGCAGACACCTGTGGCGTGAACCCGGACGAGGACCTCTCCCGGGCCGGGTTCACGGATGCTCACGTCGTCGACGACCTGCGTCGTCGAGCCGTCGAACACTGCAGCTCTCACTGATCAACCTCGCTGTCGATGCTCCACGGGACGGGCGACGGTGAAGTCGTCGCGCATCGGCCCCGATATGTCACTTGTGTCAGATGAGAACCACCGTGCTCGCCGCCCGACGCTATGGCCGCACACGTGGCGTGTCAAGCGATTGCTTGCTATCGTCGGGCGACCTCATCCGCGGCCGATGGATCCCTCTACCGCTAAACTTGACGATGATGACAAGTCACACCCCGGGAGCGAACGCGCATGGACACCGTCGTCGGAGCACCGACCTACGTCGACTACGAGACCCTCGACTCGGGTCGGATCGCTCGGATCACTCTCAACCGCCCGCAGACGCACAACGCCCAGAACCGGGGCCTCCTCGTCGCGCTCGACGACGCGTTCCGCCGCGCCGAGCGCGACGACGCGGTCCGGGTGGTGATCCTGCGAGGCGCGGGACGGTCGTTCTCCGCCGGACACGACCTCGGCTCGGCCGACGCGGTCGCGGAGTGGACCCCGGGACCCGGCCACCATCCGACCTACGACTGTGACGGCGGCACCCACGGCGGCGCGGAGGGCCGGACCCGCCAGGAGTGGCACTACTTCTTCGACAACACCCGCCGCTGGCGCGACCTGCGCAAGATCACCATCGCCCAGGTGCACGGCAAGATCCTCTCGGCGGGCCTGATGCTCGCCTGGTGCTGCGACCTCATCGTCGCGGCGGACGACGCGCTGTTCGCCGACGTGGTGGGGACCCGGCTGGGGATGTGTGGGGTCGAGTACTTCGGCCACCCATGGGAGTTCGGCCCGCGCAAGGCCAAGGAGCTGCTGCTCACCGGTGACGCCCTGGACGCGAACGACGCGCACGCGCTCGGCATGGTCAGCAAGGTCTACCCCCGCGACGACCTGGACGAGCGCACCCTCGCCTTCGCCCGCCGCGTCGCCCGCATCCCCACGATGGCCGCGCTGCTCATCAAGGAGTCGGTGAACACGACCCAGGAGGCGATGGGTTTCACCCCGGCCCTGCGGAGCTGCTTCGCGCTCCACGAGCTCAACCACGCCCACTGGAGCGAGGTCTCCGGAGGGAAGGTCGTGGCGGGCACCGTCGAGTACGGGCTCGACGACTGGCGCGACGCCCCGCCGCTGCACCGGGCGAGCAAGGACGACGAACCCGATCCCGCAGGCTGACGAGCCCGCTGGTCGGTCGCGCGCCCGGCCCCGCGACCGAGTCGGCGATGTCGACCCCGAGCGCGGCGAAGGGGTCCACGGACGGCGTTCCCGGCCGCGTCGCCTCCCCTCAGGGTCCCGCCCCACCTCCTCCGCCACGGGCAGCGAACGGTGGGTCGTTCCACTCATCGCTCTCCCTCACAGGACCGGCACCGGACCGACGTTCGGTCACGCTAGCGAGCCGGCGAGGGCTCTCCGTGGCATCCGTCCCGCTCACCGGGAGCCGTCACGACCCGTCTGGGCGTGTGTCGGGCCTGGTCGGCGGACGCGCACCGCTCCAGTACGCCGGATCCGGTCCGTGCTCGGGTCCGCCGCCCCGGCAGTCCTTCCTCGGCCGACGCCGGGTGGACACGGCACCGGCACCGACACCGGGCGGTTTCTTGACATTTTCGTCAACCGCCCGGTACACCGGACGTCATGCATCGCCGCTCGGCACGAGTGGGCGAGACGCCAGCACCGTCGCGAGGAGTTCCATGACGATCCCGAGCCTGGCCGCCGAGACCGCGCATCGCGACGACGGTCTGCCCGACCCGCGCGGACTGCTGTCCGTCACACCCGCCGGCCCGGGGCGGTACGTGGGGCAGACCGCTGTCCTCGACCGCCCGATCGCCTACGGCGGGCAGCTGATGGCGCAGTCCATCGCGGCCGCCGCGGCCCACCACCCCCTCGCTCCCGTCCGTCAGCTCCACACGGTGTTCGCCCGCGCCGGGGTCGCCGGCGAGCCGGTCGACCTGGAGGTCGAGCCGGTGCGCGCGGGGCGCACCGTCGCGTCGGTGACGGTCACCGGAACGCAGGGCGACCGCGTGCTGTGCCGGTCGCTCGTCCTCCTCGATGCCGGCGACCGGGACGTGGTGCGACATCAGGTCCCGCTTCCCCCCGTCCCGGGCCCGGAGGGGCTTCCCGACGCGGGCCGGGCGGCCGACGGCAGCACGATCCGGTTCGCCGACCCCGCCTACGACCCGGCGGGGACCGCAGCCGACGGGGAGCCGGAGCTGGGGGTGTGGGTCCGCTGGCCCGCGCTGCCTGACGACCCGAGGGTGCACCTGTCCGCGACCGCCTGGCACACGGACCCGTTCGTGGTGGGGACGGCCATGCGACCGCACGAGGGCGTCGGCCTCGGACAGGCGCATCGGACCCTGCAGACCGCGGTGCTGTCCCACACTCTGACCTTCCACTCCGACCCGCGCGCGGACGACTGGCTGCTCGTGTGGCAGCGGTCCACGCACGCCGGTTCGGGACGGGTGCACGGTCACGGCGAGGTGTTCGCCCGCGACGGCGCGCACGTCGCGTCCTTCACGCAGCTGGCCCTCGTCCGCGAGGCCGCCCCGGTCGCCGGAGGTGTCCGATGAGCACGGTCGACGTCGTCGTCGCGGACGGCACGGGAGCGGAAGGCTCGTCCGTCCAGACCGCGGTCGACCGGGCTCTCGCTCGCCTTCGGTGGAACGACTACTCTCTGCACACCGAGCAGGAGGACCTCCGCGACACCGTCCGGCGGTTCCTCGGGAGGGCCTGCCCGGCCGAGACGGTGCGCGCCGCGGAACCGGGCGGCTTCGACCCTGAGCTCTGGCGCCGGGCCGCGGAGGCCGGGATCGTCGGGATCGGGCTGGCCGAGGAGGCCGGGGGGCAGGGCGGCGGCGTCGTCGAGATCGTACTGGTCGCGGCGGAGATCGGCCGCGCGCTCGCCCCCGTGCCTCTCGTCGAGCACATGGTCGCGAGCCGGCTGCTGGCCGCCCTGGGCCGAGAGCCCGACGACACGATCGTGTCCCTCGCCCCGTTGTCCGACGAGCGCCCGGGCGCCCAGCTGGTGCCCGGTGGCGCAGTCGCGCGCAGGGTCGCCGCGTGGGTCGGTGACGACCTCGTCCTGTGGAGCCGCTCCGCTCCGCCGCAGCAGGCCGCCAACGACGGCGCGGCGCCGCTGGCCTGGTGGCACCCCGGCGACGGGCGGGTCGAGGTCCTCGCGACCGGCGACCGTGCCCGCGCGTTGTGGACCACCGCGGTCGGCGAGTACCGGGTGGCCACGGCGTCCGCGCTGGCAGGGCTCGCGAGCGGTGCCGTGGCGCACGCGCGCGACTACGCCATCCAGCGGCAGGCCTTCGGCGGTCCGATCGCCCGGTTCCAGGCGATCAGCCACACCCTGGTGGACGCGACGATGGCCGTCGCCACCGCTGAAAACCTGGTTCACCGGGCAGCGTGGTACGTCCAGCACGAGCCCGCCGAGCGACCGGAGCTGCCGGCCTTCGCCCTGTCCAACGCCGCCGCCGTCGCCCAACGGGTCTGCGCCCGTTCTGTGCACGTGCACGGAGGCTTCGGCCTGACCCTGGAGGCCGACATCAGCCTGTACCACCGCCGGGCGGCGGCCTGGAGCTTTCCCGGAGGCGGGCCGCGCACGCTGCGCGCCGCAGCGGCGCCCGCCCTCGACCGCCTGCTCACCCGTCTCGACCGGACCGACAGCGCCGGGGGGACCCGATGAACTTCGCCCGCATCGAGCCGACCGCCGCTCAGCGAGAGCTGGCCGAGGACGTGGTGGGCGTCCTCGCCGAGCGCTGGACCCCGGACCCGTGGGTGCTGTCCCTGGACCACGAGCGCCCGCCCCGTGCAGTCATGGAGGCGCTCGCGCAGCGGGGCTGGGTCCACCCGCAGGCCCCTCCGGATCGCGGTGGAGCCGGGCTGGGCCCGGTCGAGGCCCGGTTGATCGAGCTGCTCTTCGACGAGCTCCGGCTCCCCACCTATGCCAACGAGATGATCCTGCCGACCCTGCGTCGCCACGGCTCGGCCCGCCTGCAGGAGCTGGTGCTCCCCGACCTCGAGAGCGGGCGGAGTACCTTCTGCCTCGGCTTCACCGAGCCGGACTCGGGCTCGGATATGGCCGCCGCCCGCACACGGGCGGTGCGGGTCGGCGACGACTGGGTCATCGACGGCACGAAGATGTTCACGACATGGGCGGAGAGCGCCGACTACGTGTTCCTGCTGGCCCGCACCGGCGAACTCGCGGACAAACACGGCGGGCTCACGTTGTTCCTGGTCCCGATGGACACCCCCGGGATCGAGGCGCGACCGATCTTCGCGATGGGCGGGGTCCGCACGAACGTCACCTACTACCGCGAGGTGCCGGTGCCGGACATGTACCGCCTGGGCGAGGTCGGTGCGGGGTGGCGGGTCGTGTCCGAGCCGCTCGCGACCGAGCACGGCGTCACCGCACCGTCGCTGGTCGACGACCTCAACGGAGACATGGGGAAGGCCTCGACCCGGGTTCTCGAGGCCCTGGTCGAGCGCTTCGTGAGCTGGGCCGCCCGCCCGGAGGTCGCAGGCGGCAGCCCGCCCCTCGAGGACCCCTCGGTGCGGCTGGCCGTCCTCGACGCGCTCCAGGACATCGAGGTCTGCTGGAGCGTGCCGAGCAGCTACGGCAAGGTCGTGGCCGCGGAGGCCCTCCAACGACACGCGGACACCCTGCTCGGTCTCGCCGGGCCCGCGGGGCTGCTGGGCCCCGGTGAACCCGGCGGAGCGGTGGACGGGATCCTCGCGTGGGCCCGAACCTTCGCACCGGCCACCGACGTGTACGGCGGGACGTCGGAGGTCTACCGCAACAACATCGCCCGCCAGGGGCTCGGGCTGCCGAGGCCTCGATGAACCAGCTGAGGCGTGCCACCGGGGACCTCGAGGGCAGGGCTTCCGCAGCGCTCGAATTGACAGTATCGTCAGACCGTCGTCGGCGCTATCCCAGCTGAGTCGAGACCGCCTCCGCGACACCATCCATTCCACCAGAACCTCCCCGACTGCCATTCGCCGCACCGCTGCACGACAGAGGGAGTAGTCCCTCTCGCGGCGGAAAGGCGCGTCCACCCGATGAAGTGAGGGACGATGAGCCAGCCCGACACCGCTCCACCCACCCCGATCGTCCGGCGGGCGAAGATCGCCAGTCTGCTGGGCACCACCGTGGAGGCCTACGACTTCTACGTCTACAGCTTCCTGGTCGCGTTCATCGCACCGAACTTCTTCCCCGCGGCGGACCCGGTCACCGCGGTGCTGTCGACGCTGCTCATCTTCGGCGCCGGCTTCCTGACCCGACCGCTCGGTGGAGTCTACTTCGGGCGCATGGGCGACCGGAGGGGCCGCCGCACCACCCTGATCGTGACGGTGACGCTGATGGGTGGCGCCACCTTCGCGCTCGGTCTCCTCCCGACCTACGCACAGATCGGTCTGCTCGCCCCGATCCTGCTGGTGCTCGTGCGGCTCCTGCAGGGTTTCTCGGCGGGCGGGGAGCTGATGGGTGCCGCGACCTACGTCGCCGAACACGGTCAGCGCGGACGCCGGGGCCGGATCAGCGCCATCACCCCGGTCGGCTTCCAGTTCGGGGCGGTCCTGGCGCCCGCCGTCGTGTGGGTGGTCTCCGGGCTGGTGCCCGACGGCAGCATGGCCTCGTGGGGCTGGCGCGTGCCCCTGCTGCTGTCGCTGCCGCTGACCATCCTTGTCCTGCTGCTGCGCAACAAGCTGGAGGACTCCCCCGAGTTCCAAGCGCTGGCCGAGCGCAAGGCCGTCGCCAGGACACCGGTCCGCGAGCTGGTGCGCCTTCACCGGGTCGCCCTGCTCCAGCTGATCCTGCTCTCGGGCGCGGTACTGCTGATCGGCTACGTGGCCGCAGGCTACCTGCCGACGTTCCTGGCCACGCAGGTCAAGATCCCCGCCGGCACGGTCGCCGGGCTCGCCGCCTTCGGCACGCTGATCGCCGCGCCGGTGATTCTCTTCGCCGGTTACCTCATCGACCGCACCTCGCGGCGGGCCGCCGTGGTCATCCTGCTCGGGGGGGTGGGGGTCCTCGCCGTCCCAGCCCTTCTCCTGATGCTCCACAACGGCGACCGGTTCCCGGTGATCGCGCTCTGCTACGCCCTCATCGGCAGCCTCGCGGGCGCGGCGTCGGTCCCGGTGTACTCGGCCCTCACCGGGCTGTTCCCGGCCCGCGTGCGCTACAGCGGTGCCGCCATCGGATTCGGGCTCGGCGCCGCGATCGGTGGTGGGTCCGGCCCCTACCTCGCCGGGTTCGTCGCCTCGTCGACGGGCAACCCGATAGCCCCGGGTTTCCTCATCGCCGGTGTCGCCCTGATCGGCATCCTCGTGGCCCTCACCATGACCAACTCCGATTCCTACGACGAGGTGCCCGCGGGGGCGGTCCCGTCGCCGTCCCCGGCGGACGACCCGGTGTGACCCCGCCTCCGAGCTCGGACTGACCGACCTCGGGGCGGCACCCGCCGGTGGGGTGCCGTCCCGACGTCGGCCCGGAGCACCTGCGCTCAGCCGTCGAGCATCGAGTGGATGATCGCCGCAGCCGTGCCGATGACGTCCTCCCGGTCGATCGGGAGGTCCTCGACCGCGATCTGGTGCCAGGACCGGTCCAGCATCGCCTTGACGGCCAGGCCCAGCACCTCCGGGAGCTGGGTGGGCGTCCGCTGCCGAGACCTGAGGCCGACCCCCAGTACGAAGGACACGCGCAGGGCCATCCTGGTCGCAGCCTCGCGCACGTCGTCTTCGTCCGGGGCGGTGTGCGCGGAGAAGATCATGGGGCCGTGCACGTCGAGGAAGTCGAAGTACAGCCGGACCCAGTCCGCGATGTCCCGCCGGCTGCAGGGGTGTGGAAGCGCGTCCCACGCCGAGATCGCCTTGAGCCCGTCTCGCTGGGCCGCCTCCCCGAGGAGGTTGAACACCTCCCGCTTGCCCTGGAAGTAGGTGTAGAAGCCCGCCCGCGAGATCCCACAGGCGTCGGTGATGTTGGCGATCCGGGTGCCGGCGTAGCCACGCTCGAGAAACAGGGCCCTGCTCGCCCGCAGGATCGAGTCCCGGGTCCGGAGCGCTCGCAGACCGAGACGGTCGGTTTCCTCGCCGCCCGCCGCGATCTCGACAGCCTCGCCAACTCGCATGCCCACCTCATCCGTCTCGTCGTCGTTCTGCACCGAGTGTACCCGCGCCGGTGTGCGAAACGAGCTCCTTGACGGTGATGTCAGAGCACAGCGATTCGTCCGACAGCGTGCTTCACGTCGTTCCCTCGACACGCCGTTCCGGTCCGGCCTGCGCGTCGGCTCCGCGGCCGTCAGACCAGGGTCGCCGACCAGAACGATCGATCTCATCCCACGAAGGAGCGTCATGCCCGAGATTCAGGACTGCCATGTCTCAGGACATGGGTGACGAGTCTGCATCAGGACATCGGTGACGCTGTGGGT
>NZ_BAABGT010000112.1:0-37102 GCF_039541715.1 Pseudonocardia xishanensis | reverse complement strand
CTGACCATGCACCGATCATGGAGCTACACGCCGCCGATGTTTGGGAGACACGCTCTAGTCGTCGGGACCCGGCGCGACGGAGGTCCGCGGTCCGGTCGGAGCCTTCCGCTCGCCGCGGTCGGCGCGCTCGCCGTCCTCGCCGCCCTGGCCGTGCACAGCGGGCTGGACTTCCTCTGGCACATCCCGGCCGTCCCGCTGCTCGCCGTCGTGTCCGTCGTCATCGCAACCGAGAAGGAGATCGCCTGATGTCACCGAAGAAGAACCTGTCCCGAGGCGCACGGACGACCCTGCGCACCGTCCTGATCGTGGGCGGGAGCGGGCTCCTGGTGTGGGCCGGGGGCGCGGCGCCCGCGCTGGCGGACTACAGCCCGCCCTCCGTCGTGATGTGCAAGAACTCCCCGACCTCGAACGCGGGGTTGGCGGTGGGCCAGTTCAGCGCGCCGACCCCGGCGGGGCTGTGCATGCCGGTCGGCGGGTTCAGCGCCCCGGGCTCCGTCCCCGGTGTGCCCCCGTTCTAGACGTCCGACTCGGCTGTCCGAAGCGGGGGACTCGCGTGTCGGGAGTGCGGGTCTCGCGCGGGGAGCGGGTCAGGAGTAGCGGTCTCGGTAGCGGGCGCGGGTGCGTTCCCGCTCCGCGCGGGCCGCCTCGTCCCGGACGGCCTGGGCGTAGCCGGGTGGGTAGCCCGCGCGGCGGGTGCGGTGGTCGACCGCGTCGTGCAGCAGGAAGATCGCGAACTGCGCGGAGACCAGCCAGCCCAGCAGCAGCCCGCACAGCCGCACCCACAGCTCACCCGGCACGAACAGCACGATCGGCACGGAGATCACCGCGAGTGGGACGGCGGTGCGCAGCAGGTGCCGGACCACCCAGGTCCGGCACGTGGCGTCGTACAGCACCCACTCGCGGTTCCGCGCCGGGAGCCTGCCGCCGAAGGCGTACCAGAGCCAGCGCACCGGGTCGGGTCGCTGGATCACGGCTCGAGGCTACGCTCGCGCACCGCCCGTGCCAGCTCGCCCGCGACCACCTCGACGGCCGCGCTGGGTCTGCGCCGGGCGGAGTGGGCGAGCACCACACCCGTCCCGCGGCGAGGTCCGCGCGGACTACTCGGGCCCGGCCGCTCCGCCGCCGTCGGCTCCGGCAGACGACCAGCTCGTCGAGCGCGGAGGACTCGGCTGACCCCTCCCGCGGGACCCGCGCCCCGGCACGCCGCCGAGCTCAGAGGAACTCCTCCAGCACCGCGTTGAACGCCGCCGGGTTCTGCAGGAACGGGAAGTGCGAGCTCGCGACCTCGCGCGGGAAGACGTGCAGCCGCGCGTCCGGCACCTGCTCGGCGATGTAGCGCTGCGAGGCCGGGTCGACGTGGCTGCCCTCGCAGCCGAGTACGAGCGTCGGCCGGTCGATGCGCGGCAGGACGTCTCGCCAGTCCTGGGCGCAGTGGTCCCACAGCAGCGGGACGCCGGCGTACGGCGGGGTGTGGGTGATCTCCTGCCGCACGAACGCCCACAGCTCCGGGTCCACCTCGCCGCTGAACATCCCGCGCACGAAGTCCTCGGCGGCCTTCGCCCCCTCCGGCCCGTGCAGCGCCTCACCGAGCCCGACCAGCGCCGCGACGTCGAAGATCGCCCCGCTGTCCGCCTGGTCCTGCGGGGTCATCCACGGCACCGCGGCCACCGCGGCGGGCTGGTCGACGACCACGAGCCTGCGGACCCGGCCGCTGCCGTACTGGTCGAGGAAGCTCCACCAGACCGAGGCGCCCATGGACCAGCCGAGCGCGTCGACCTCGGCCAGCTCGAGGTGGTCCAGCAGCTCCTGCACGTCCCGGGCGAGCCGGGCGATCCGGTAGCCGTGGTGCGGCTTGTCCGAGCGCCCGTGCCCGCGCTGGTCCAGCGTGACCACGCGGCGGTCGAGGACGCCCACCTGGTGGCGGAACATCTCCTGGGTCTGACCCCAGCCGTGCAGCATGACCAGCGGCACGCCCGTGCCGCCCGTGTCGCGGTAGCGCAGTGCGACACCGTCCTGGGTGGTGAAGCTGTCCATCGGTTCTCCTCCCGGTTCACGCGGCCCGGACGTGCAGCCCGCCGTCGACGGGCAGCAGCGTTCCGGTGACGTAGGCGGCCTCGTCCGAGGCCAGGTAGAGCGCGGCGTGCGCGATGTCGTAGGCGGTGCCCATCGCCCCGGTGGGGCTCAGCGCGGACCGCTCGGCCCGGACGGCGGCGGTGTCGGCGTCCGCCGCGAGCTGTCGGTACACGAGCGGGGTGTCGATCAGCCCGGCCAGGATCGCGTTGACCCTGATGCCGCGGTCCGCGTACTGCAGGGCGAGGCTGCGGGTCAGCTGGTTGACCGCGGCCTTGGCCGCCGCGTAGGCGGGGTAGGGGTAGCCGGTCCACCGGATGGACGCCGTCGACGAGACGTTGACGATGGCCCCGCCGCGCTCCAGCAGGTGCGGGAGGGTCTTCTGCGCGCTGACGAACACGCTGTCGAGGTTGACCGCGAGCGTGGCCCGCCACTGCGCGAGCGTGAGCTCCTCGGGACCACCCAGCCGGGTCGCCCCCACGCTGTTGACCACGACGTCGAGCCCGTCGAACGCGGTCACCGCCTCCGCGACCGCGGCCTCGACCTGGTCGGGGTCGGTCGCGTCGGCGACGACCGCGAGTCCCCGCCCGCCGCACCGCCGGATGTCCTCGACGGTCCGGGCGGCCGCCGCCGCGTCCTTGTCGACGACCACCGTGGAGGCCCCGTGCCGGGCGAAGGTCGTCGCGATGGCGAACCCGATGCCGACAGCGCTCCCGGAGGGGTCGGGAGCCTCGGCCTGTCCGCCGCCGAGCACCAACGCCGTCCGGCCCGCCAACCGCATCGTCCGCCGCCTCCCCGTCGCTGGTGTCGACGGCGAGTCTGGGCCGCCGCCCGCAGGCCCCGCTACGCACGGGTGCGGGAAGTCAGGACCCGGCCTTTCCACGGTCTGTAGGAATCAGGTCGGCGAGCAGCAGCCCGGTGTGCAGCACGTGCCGGTCCGCGCCGGAGTGCAGGTCGAGGCCCGTGATCTCGCGGATCCGGTCCAGCCGGTAGTACAGCGAGGTCCGGTGCAGGTGCAGCGCGTCGGCCGTGCGCGGCATGGACCCACCCAGGTCCAGATAGGTCCGCAGGGTCTCCACCAGCCGGGACGAGCGCGGGTCGGCGAGCAGCCGGGCCACCGGATCGGGGATCAGGGCCGGGGTGAGTGCCTCCGGCGGCAGCTGGAGGAACAGGGCGTACGGGCCGAGGTCGGACCAGCGCACGACGGACGCCCGGCGGCCACCGATCCCCGCGGCGGCACCGCGCGCCGCGGCGGCCGCCCGGCGCCCGGAGCGCCAGGCCCGGTCGAGCCCGTCGACCGTCTCCCCGACGCCGGCCACCACGCCCGGCGCGGCGAGCAGACCGGCCGCGGTGTCCACCATCCGCCGGGCGACCGCGGCGGCCCCGACGGCGTCCAGTCCGGTGTGGATGATCGTGCCGCGCTGCGCGTCCACCGCGACGAGGCTGCGGTGGCGATGCGCCGCCGACCCGAGCGCGGCCCGGAGGGCGCCCTCGGTGCCGGCGCCCGCCGGGCCGGTCACGACGGTCACCACCACCGGCCCCGCGGTCGGCAGACCTCGGGCCGCGGCGGCGGACACGGCGGCTCGCCGACGCCCCTCGTCCTCGCTCATCACACCTTCGACCAGCAAGGACTCCGCTGCGCGCGCCTCGGCGGAGCCCCCGGCGAGGGCGGGTGCGGCCGCCGCGGCGACCTCCTCGATGCGCCGCACCTGCGCCGGGGACAGCGAGCCGTCGGCGTCGATCACCATCAGCAGGCCGAGCAGCTCGCCGCGCTCGCGCACCGGCACGCAGAGCCGCGCCCGCAGTCCCAGGGCGGGCTGCGCGGCCACGATCCCCGACCGACCCCAGCGGGCGACGCCCTGCGCCAGGACGTACCGCGCGACCTCCGGGCCCGCGTCCCGCTGCAGGACGGCCCGCACCCGGACCTCGTCCTCGTCGCCGAAGTGCCTGCTGGTGACCAGCATCCGCACGGCGGGGTCGTTCACCACGACCGAGCGGCCCAGCTCCGCCGCGAGATCGTCGACGAGGGTCTGCAGGTCCGGCACCCGGCAGGAGCGTAGTGACGGGCCCGGGCGGTCGCGAGCGGTCAGCGACCCACCGGCGCGTCGGACGGGGTCCAGACCACCGGCCCGCCGCCGGCCGCCATGTCCGACGCCTCGGCCCAGCGCAGCCGCCACGGCCGCAGGACCACGATGCCGGCGTCCGGCGACTCCAGGCCGCCCGCGAACATCGCGGCGGGATCGAAGCCCAGCGGCGGTTCCGGCTCGGCGAACAGGTGCCGGGAGCGGGCCGGGTCGGGGTCCCACGCCGCGTGGCACTCGGCCACCGCGACGTCCTGCCGCGCGTCCCGGTAGGAGCAGGACGCGTAGGGGATGGTGGCGAGGTGGGCGCTCTTCGGTGAGCCGCGCCGGGAGCTGACCCGCCCGGCGCCCTCGACGACGAGGTGCTGTGCAGGCTCGCGGCGGCCGGGTTCGCGGACGCCCGGGTGTCGCACGGCTTCCTCATCCACGGCCTCCCCCCAGGAGGTCGGCGTAGAGCCGGGTGCCCCAGGCGACGGGGGCGGCGACGTCTCGCACCGACCAGTGCCCCACGGCGGTCGGGCCCGCCGGGCCGATCCCGCGGACCAGGTCGGCGAACCGGGCGAGCGCCACGCGGGTCTGCTCCAACACGAGCGAGCGCTCGGGAGCCAGGTCGGTCACGGTGCCTGCGCTGGTCACGACAGGTCCTCCGTATAGCAGACGGCAGTGCCGGACACGGCCGTGACGCCGTCGTCCCGGGTCACCCGCACGGCCACCGTGGTGATCGGCTTGTCCTCGCGGACGGCGGTCACCTCGACCGTGCCGGTGATCACGTCACCCGGTCGGACCGGGGCCAGGAACCGCACGTCGAGCTGCAGGAACACGCTCCCGGGACCCGGCAGGTCCTCGGCCACCACGGCGTTGAGCACCGCGGTCGTCACCCCGCCCTGCACCACGATCCCGCCGAAGCGGCTCGCCGTGGCCCGCGCGACGTCGTAGTGCAGCGGGTTGCGGTCCCCGGAGATCTCGGTGAACAGCTCGATGTCGCGGCGGGTCACCAGACGCGACCTCGTGGCGACGGCACCGACCCGTGGGGTCGTCCGCCGCCGTGGCATCTCGTCCATCTCTCGCTCCCTGTCGTGGTCCGGGACGGACGCTACGAGCGCGGGGGGTCGGTGACATGGGTGGTGACTGCCCATCTCGGAGGCGATATGGGTGGTCGCCACCGATGGCTCGCGGGCCCGGGATCCCTACCGTCGGACCCACACCGACACAAGGGAGACCATCATGATCGACACCGTGATCGTCGGCGCCGGGCAGGCCGGGCTGGCCATGAGCCACTGCCTGACGGCGCAGGGCCGCGACCACGTCGTGCTGGAGCGCGCCGCGGTCGCCGACAGCTGGCGCAGCCGCCGCTGGGACTCGTTCACGCTGCTCAGCCCCAACCGGCTCGCCCGACTGCCCGACTGGCGGTACTCGGGCCCGGACCCCGGCGGGTTCATGACCGGCGAGGAGGTCGCGCGGTACCTGGAGGACTACGCGCACTCCTTCTCCGCCCCGGTGCGCGTGGGAGTGGACGTGCGACGGCTCTACCGCGTCGCGGGCGGCTGGCGGCTGGAGACCTCGGCCGGACGGCTGCGGGCCGGGAACGTCGTCGTCGCGACCGGGGAGATGACCCGGCCCCGGATCCCGGACGTCGTTGCGCCCGTCCCGAGCCTGCACACCGCGGACTACCGGAACCCGGCGGCACTGCCCGCCGGACCGGTCCTGGTCGTCGGCGCGGGCCCCTCGGGGCAGCAGATCGCGCTGGAGCTGGTGCGGGCCGGGCGGGAGGTGCACCTCGCCGTCGGGCGGCACAAGGCGATGCCGCGGCGCTACCGCGGGAGGGACGCCTACGACTGGATGGAGCGGCTCGGGATGCTCGACCGGACCGTCGACACCCTGCCGCACCCGCCCGGCCGCACCCCGCACGCGGTGCTGACCGGCGGCACCCGGGACCTGGACGTCCCGCGCCTGGTCGCCGAGGGCGTGCAGGCGCACGGCAGGCTCCTCGGGTTCGACGGCGCCGTGCCGGTGTTCGCGGACGACCTCGCGGAGTCCGTGGCCGCGGCCGACCGCAACGCCGACCGGTTCCGGGCCGCGGTCGACGCCCACCTCGGCCTGCCGACCGCTCCCGCCGCACCGCGCGCCGTGCCGGCGGGAACACCCGCGGCGCCCGCGGTGACCGTGTGGGCGACCGGGTTCTCCCGCGACCACGACTGGATCGAGGCGCCGGTGTTCGACACCGACGGCCGGGTCGTCCACCACCGCGGCGTGACGCCCGCGGCCGGGCTCTACCTGCTGGGCCTGCGCTGGCAGTGGCGCCGGTCGTCGAGCTTCCTCGACGGCGTCGGCCGCGACGCCGAGCACCTGGCGGAGGTCATCGAGGCCCGCTCCTCGGCGAGCCTCCTGGCGGCGTGAGCGGCGTCCTTCGGCACGTTTCGTGCTCACAGCGCGCGAGGAACGGCGATTGCGTGCTGTGAGCGCGGCCCGGACAGCACTGAGCGCACTCTTTTCGGCCGTCACGGACGTCGAACTCCTCGACCCCCGCACACGACGACGACGCCGCCCGGGTCATCCCGGGCGGCGTCGAGGGGGTCGGAGGTCAGGCGGCGGCCGCCGGCGCGACGGGCTCGACGGGGAGCGGATCGCACCCCGACACGGCGAGATGCTCCCGCTCCAGCACGAACTCCAGCGGGGCGCGCACGTCCTCGCTCACGCCCAGCGGCAGCGGAGCCCGCAGCTCGCCGTCGGCGTCTCCGGGCAGCGCCTCGCGGGCGGTCACGCCGCCACCGCCTCGACCTCGTCGAGCCTGCGCAGCATGCGCACCTCCGCCTTGCTCGCCGCGCTCTGGGCGAGCTGCAGCGCCCGCAGCTCGGGCAGGTCCCAGCGGTAGCCCGCGATCTGCTCCGCGGCCGAGAACAGCAGGCGCGAGTGCCGGTCGCGGACGCCGCCGTAGTCGCTGCCGACCAGCTCGGACCGGGTGAGCAGCTCGGCGTCTCGCAGCGCGTCGGTGAGGCCGTGGGCGGTCAGCGGGTCCTTGAAGTACCCCGCGTCCCCCACGAGTGCCCAGCCCGGACCGGTCGGGGTGCGCAGGACCGCCGGGTTGCCCGGGAAGCCGCGCAGCCGGTCCACCGGGACCGCCCGCCCACCCGTGGCCTCGGCGAACACCTCGGCGAAGAGGGTGTCCAGCCCACGCCGGGCCGCGAACCGGACGGGCGGCATGCCCGCCCAGACGCAGGCCACCCCGTCGTTCGTCGGGATGATCCCCGCGCAGACGCCGGGCCGGAAGAACCACTCGTAGCCGGGGCCCTCCCACCGGGTGTAGCCGTAGACCACCGCGCTGCGGTTGCGGCCGCGGCGGACCGTGCCCGCGTCGACCAGCCGGGCGACGGTCGAGCGCAGGCCGTCCGCGCCCACGGTCAGCGGGGCCGTGACGCGGAGGCCGCCGCGGGTCTCGATCCCGCCGACGCGGTCGCCGCCGAGCAGCCCGGTCACGGTCTCGCCGAGCCGGACGGTCACGCCCGCGGCCCGCGCCGCGTCGAGCAGCAGCGGATCGAGGACGGTGCGGCGCGGGGCGTAGAGCGGCGGGTGCTCGACGACCTCGGCCTCGTCCCCGTAGTGGAACGTCGTCCGGTCGACGGCGGGGGTGCCTGCCGCCACGATGGCGTCGAGCAGCCCCCAGCGCTCCAGCTGGACGACCGCGCCGCGCATCAGGGCGTGGGTGGAGAGGGTGTCGCGGGCCGGGTCGGCGCGGTCGACGAGCAGCACGTCGAGGCCACCGCGGGCCAGCAGCATCGCGGTCGCGGAGCCCGCGGCGCGGGCCCCGACGACGACGGCGTCGTAGTCCATGGTGGACCTCCGGGAGAAGGGAGGGGCCGGCCGGGAGCACCCGGCCGGCCGAGGGGGGATCAGGCGGTGACGACGTCGAGCTCGATCGGCACGCCGTGCATCACGGAGTCGAACACCACCGAGCGGTCGCGGCCGCGCTCGACGACCTGGCGCAGCTTCTCCGGCGGCGCGTCGCCCGAGATGGTCACCGTCATCCGGATCCTCTCGAAGCCGTTGCGGTAGTCCTCGGTGTTGACGCCCATCGCGCCCTGCACGTCGAGGTCGCCCTCGAGCGTGGAGGACACCGAGGTCAGGCGGACGCCGCGGGCGGCGGCGGAGTAGACCAGCGACGTCGTCACGCAGGCCGCGAGGGCGTGCAGCAGGTACTCGGCGGGGTTCGGGCCCTCGTCGGCCCCCAGCAGGATGGCGGGCTCGCCCGCGTCGAGAGTCCAGCCCTCGGTGCGCGAGGTGTCCTCGGCGCACGCGGCGTAGAAGCTCTTGATCGACGAGCGGTTGTGCGAGCCGCCGATCCAGGTGTTCGTGGCCCGGAACTTGAACGCCGCGATCTCGGGCTGGGCCTTGATCGCGTCCAGCGTGGCGAACATGGTCGCGGTGTCGACGCCGTTGCGGATGGTGTCGTTCACGGTCTCGGTCATCGTCGTGCTCCTTGTCGGTGGTCGGTCGGTGACGAGGACAACCGTGCCCGCGGCGGGCACCCCGGCCCATCGGTGTCGACCACCCATCTCGGCGGACTACCTACCCAGGCACGGCCGCGTGGGCATGGGTAGGTGGCCGAGATGGGTGGTCGTTCCCGATGAGTGGGGACCACCCCCGGCGCGACGCTTCCTCTCGTCACGGAACAGAGGAGCCCGACATGACCACCACCACCGTCCACCCGGACATCGGAGCCGCCGTCCGGCTCCGGGACCTCGGCCCGGGCGAGGAGGACGTCCTGGACGCCGTCTTCGCAGGCCTGTCCGCCACGAGCCGCT
Source organism: Pseudonocardia xishanensis (assembly GCF_039541715.1). Classification (NCBI taxonomy): domain Bacteria; kingdom Bacillati; phylum Actinomycetota; class Actinomycetes; order Pseudonocardiales; family Pseudonocardiaceae; genus Pseudonocardia; species Pseudonocardia xishanensis. The sequence continues at coordinate 28,152 of NZ_BAABGT010000112.1, read as the reverse complement.
ACCGCCGCTTCCACTACGGCACCCCGGCGCTGACCCCCGCGGTCCGCGCCTCGCTCGCCGCCGTCGACGGGGAGCGGCACCTCGCCGTCGCCGCCTTCGTGGGCGACGAGCCGGTCGGCATCGCCCGGCTCATCGCGACGGGTGGTGGCCGGGCCGATCTGGCCGTCGAGGTCGTCGACGCCTGGCAGGGCCGGGGCGTCGGTGGCCGGCTGGTCCACACCGTGCTGGTGCGCGGCGCCGAGGCGGGCTTCACCACCGTCGACGCCGACGTCCTCTCCACCAACGGCCCCATGTTGGGCCTGCTCGCGGGCCTGCTGCCCGACCACACCCGCCGCGTCTCGGGTCCCGAGACCCGCGTCTCCGCATCCCTGGAAGGCCTCGCCGTGAACAACCCCTTCGCCGGCTACGAGCGGGCGGCCCAGCACCGCGCCGAGCTGCTCGCCGCCTCGCGCGACCGCAGGCTCGCCCGCCTGCGCCGCCGCCCGCGGCCGACCCGCCCCGTCCGCACCACGGGTGGTGACGCGGCATGAGCGCCACCGTCCTGCCCCGTCCCCGTCGGATCGACCGGGACGCGGTGCGCGAGATCGCCCCGATGCTGTTGGGCATGGCGCCCTTCGGGATGCTGATCGGCCTGACGATCGGGACGCACCCGGTCGGCGTCGCCGCCGGTCTCGGCTCCGCGGCGCTCTACTACGGCGGCACGGGACACCTCGCGGTGCTGCAGATGATCACCGTCGGTGCGGGTCCGCCCGCGATCCTGGTCGGGATCGCGGTGATCAACGCGCGGCTGCTGCTCTACGGGGCCGCGCTGGCCCCGCGCTTCGCCGACCAGCCGCGCTGGTTCCGCCGTCTCGGCGCGGCCACGCTGATCGACCAGACCTACGCGCTGGCCACGGCCCGCCCGGACCTGCGCGGGGCGGCGTTCCGCCGCTACTGGCTGACGCTCGGCGCCACGATGGGGATCGGCTGGATCGCCGGACACGTCGTCGGGCTGGTGGCCGGGCCGGTGCTGCCGACCTGGCTTCCGCTGGGCATCGCGGCGCCCGCCGTGCTGGTCGGGTTGCTGGTGTCGCACCTGAGGAAGCGGACCGGGATCGCCGCGGCCGTGGTCGGTGGGATCGTCGCCGCCGCCGCGTCGCCGCTGCCGCCCGGGATCGGGACCCTGCTGGGTGCGGTCGCGGGGATCGCGGCCGGGATGCTCGCGGGGAGGAAGCCGTGATCGCCGTGCTGTTCGGCGGCGCCGCCATCACCTACCTGCTGCGGGTGGTGTTCCTGGGCATCGTGCCCGCGGAGCGGCTGCCGCGCTGGGTCCGCGACGCCCTGCCGCACATCGGCCCCGCGGCGCTGGCCGCCCTGATCGTCGGGGCGCTGGTCCACCAGGGCGGTCTGGCCGCCCTGGTGGTGCCCACCCCGGCCCATCTCGCTCTGCTCGCCGCCGGCCTCGTGGCCTGGCGGTTCCGCAGCCTGGCCGCCCCGATGGCGGCCGCCCTGCTCGTGATGCTCGCTGCCGGGCTGTTGCCGACCTGAGGAGGAACACCGATGAGGAACCGAGGGCCGGGCAGGCCCCGGATGCCGCCTCACCGCGCCGCCGGTCGTGGCCCAGGCCGTGTGGGCGGGCCGCACGCCGGACCGCACGGTCACCATCGCCATCGCGGAGAAGGACGGCCGCGCCGGGCCGGTCCCGCCCTCCGCTCAGCGGGCCAGGAGCGCGGTGAGCCGGTCCAGCACCGGGCCGTAGGAGCCGGGCAGGACCCGGGCGAGCACGTCCGGGATCCTCGCGCTCGCCGCGATCAGCACCCGGGTCCGGCGCTTCTCCACACCGTCGAGGATCTCCGCGGCCGCCTTCTCCGGCGGGTAGCTGAGCAGCTTCGCGAAGGCCGCCTGGTGCTGCGCGGCCTCCACGGGGTCCACACCGGACCCCAGGCGGGCACTCCTGGCGACGTTGGTGCGGATCCCGCCGGGGTGCACCTGTGTGACCCCGGTGCCGGTCTCGACCAGCTCGTGGCGCAGCACCTCGCTGAACCCGCGGATCGCGAACTTGCTCGACGAGTAGGCCGACTGCCCCGCGGGCCCGATCAGCCCGTAGAGGCTGGACACGTTCACGAGGTGCCCACCCGGCTCCTCCGTGAGCGCGGGCAGCAGGGCGTGGGTCAGCACCACCGGGGCCCGGAAGTTGATGTCCATGACCCACTCGAACTCGTCGAGCGTGAGCTCGCGGAACCGGCCACCGAGCGCGACGCCCGCGTTGTTGATCAGCAACCGGACCGGCTTCGGGGCGAGCTCCTCGCCGAGCGCGGCCACGGCGGCCCGGTCGGCGAGATCGACGACGTGCGTCTCGACCTTCACCGAGCTGCGGACGGTGTCCGCGACCCGGGCCAGCCCCTCGGCGTCCCGGTCGACGAGCACGAGCGAGCTGCCCCGCTCGGCGAGCCCGTACGCGAGCTGCTCGCCGATGCCGCTCGCGGCGCCGGTCAGGACGGCGGTGCGTCCGGCGAAGCGGTAGTCCTCCACGTCAGGCCTCCTGCATCGAATGGACGGGGGCGAAGGTCATGTCCCGGGCGAGGTCGGCCCGCGACATCTGCAGGAGGTCGACCACGTAATTCTGCTGGACCTGCCAGGGCGCCGAGGTGCCCTGGTGCGGGAACGCCTCGATCGAGCGCTGCACGTACCCGGAGGTCAGGTCCAGCAGCGGCCGCCGCTCCTTCGACGCGGGCGCGGTCGGCGCGGCCGAGCCGTACCCGTGCTTCTCCAGGTGGGTGAGCAGCCGCGTGACGTAGCGCGACGACAGGTCCGCCCGCAGCGTCCAGGAGGCGTTCGTGTACCCGATGCAGTAGGCCAGGTTCGGCACCCCGGAGAGCATGAGGCCGCGGTAGGAGAACGTGTCCCCCAGCGTGACCGGCTCGCCGTCGACGCTCAGGGTCAACCCGCCCAGCGGCAGCATGCGCAGCCCGGTCGCGGACACCACGATGTCCGCCTCGAGCTCCTCGCCGGAGGTCAGCCGGATGCCCTTCTCGGTGAAGGTGTCGATGTGGTCGGTGACGACGGACGCCGCCCCGGACTCGAGGGACTTGTAGAAGTCCGCGCCCGGCACCACGCAGAGCCGCTGGTCCCACGGCTCGTAGCTCGGGGTGAAGTGCTGGTCGACGGCCTTCTCGTCGAGGAACCGCAACGCCATCTTCCGCAGCGCGCCGCGCACGAGCTTCGGCCACCGCCGGGCGAGTTGGTAGAAGCCCTGGCTGATCGCGATGTTCTTGGCCCGGACGATCCGGTGGGCGAGCCCGGCGGGCAGCCTGCGGCGCAGGGCGTCGGCCAGGCCGTCGCGCGCGGGCAGCGCCGTGAGGTAGGACGGCGAACGCTGCAGCATGGTCACGTGCCCGGCGGTCTCGGCCATGGCCGGGACGAGCGTGACGGCGGTGGCCCCGCTGCCGATGACGACGACCCGCCTGCCGGTGTAGTCCAGGTCCTCGGGCCAGGCCTGCGGGTGCACGAAAGTGCCCGCGTAGTCGGCGAGGCCGGGGAAGTCCGGCTGGTAGCCCCTGTCGTAGGAGTAGTAGCCGGCGCAGAGGTAGACGAAGCGCGCGCGCCACTCACCCCTGCTGGTGCGCACGGTCCAGCGCTGGGTCCGCGAGTCCCAGTCGGCGCCGACGACCTTGGTGTCGTAGTGGATGTGCCGGTCGATCCCGGCCTCGCGCGCGGTGTCGCGGATGTAGGTCCGGATGCTCTCGCCGTCCGCCAGCGACTTCTCGCCGCGCCACGGCTTGAACGGGTAGGCGAGGGTGAACATGTCCGAGTCCGACCGCACACCGGGATACCGGAACAGGTCCCAGGTGCCGCCGATCGCGGCGCGCTGCTCCAGGATCGCGTAGGTGTCCCGCGGGCGCTCCTGCTGGAGGCGGTGGGCCGCGCCGATGCCGGACAACCCGGCCCCGACGATCAGGACGTCGACCTCGTTCACGGTCGGTTCCCCCTTCATCTCCACTGACGACTGGTTCCCAGTCTGCGCGTCACCGCCCCCTCGCCGCTTACCCGAGCGCGACAATGATTTATCCTCACGCGACATGGGACCGGTGGTGCGGGCAGCGTCGCTGCGCGGGCTGCCCACGCTCGTCGACGGTCTCGGCGGCGACGGCGCGGGCCTGCTCGCGCGGTTCGGCGTGGACCCCGCGGCGGTCTCGTCCGACGACGCGGTGGTCGGCGTCCGGACCGTCGGCCTGCTGCTCGAGGTCGCCGCCGCCGAGCTGGACCGGCCGGACCTCGGCCTGCTGCTGGCCGAGCGCCAGGACACCGGCATCCTCGGGCCGCTCGCCGTCGCGATCGAGAACGCCCGCACGCTGGGCGAGGCGATGGCGTCCGCCTCGCGGTTCCTGTTCGTGCACAGCCCGGCGTTGTCCATCGCGCTGGTCGCCGATCCCGAGGGCGCGCGCGGGGTGTCCGCGCTGCGCTACGGCGCGACCGGGCCCGAGCCCATGCCCCCGCAGGCCTCGGATCTCGGGCTGGGTCTGCTGCACCGGATCATCCTGCTCCTGCACGGCGGCCCGTACGGCCTGCGCTCCGCCCATCTGACCCATCCACCACTCGTCCCGGTGACGAGATACACGGAGTTCTTCGGCGCGGACGTCCGGTTCGACCGCGACGCCGCCGTCCTCCGGCTGCCGACGACCCTGACCGCCGCGCCCGTCGCGGGCGGGGACCGGGTCCTGCGCACCCTCGCCCTGGACTACCTGGAGAGCAACTTCGCCGAGCCGGGCCAGACCGTCGCCGGACGGGTGCAGGGCACCCTGGCCCGCTCGCTCGGCTCCGCGCCGCCGCGCGCCGCGGACGTCGCCCGGCTGCTGCGGCTGCACCCGCGCACCCTGCAGCGCCACCTCGCCGCGGAGGGCACCACCTTCGAGCGGATCCTCGACGAGGTCCGCCGGGACACCGCCGTCCGCCTGATCACCACGACGGACGTCCCGTTCGCGCAGGTGGCGGCGATGGTGGGCCTGGCGGCCCAGTCCGGCCTCACCCGCGCCACCCGCCGCTGGTTCGCCACCACCCCCACCGCCCTCCGCCGCCACCCCCCGTGACCCCGCCCGACCCCCATCCCGCCCGACCCCCACCCCGCCCCGCGAGTCCGACACCCCAGCGCCCGGGTCCGACACCGCCGCCGGCCTGAGGCGACTCGGCCGACCAGCCTCTCCTTCATCGCCGCCAGGTCGGCCGCGGAGAGGGCCAGGCCGCGGTTCACCACCCCGCTGACCGTCCCCAGGTTCGCCGCCGACGTCGTGGGGTCCGCGTCGAGCAGGACGAGGTCCGCGTCCTTCCCCGGGTCCACCGACCCGGCCGTCTCCTCGGTCCCGAGGAACCGCGCGGGGTCCGAGGTCGTGGTCTGCAGGATCCGCAGTGGACTCAACCCGGCCTCCGCGAGCAACCCGAACTCGTCGTGCAGGGAGGCACCGGGCACGACCCACCCGGCCCCGACGGCGTCGGTACCGGCCAGCAGCCCGACCCCCTCCTCGTCGAGGATCCGGGTCAGCCGCAGCTGCATCGCCCAGAGCGCCGCGAAGATCTCGTGCTGCGCGGCGGTGAAGGCCTTCGCGAACCGCTCGGCCGTCCGCCGCCACGTCCGCAGCGTGCCGGAGGCGACGTAGCGCAGGTCGGGATCGGCCGGGAACTCCGGGCTCGCGCAGAGCTCCTGGGTCTTGATCCGGATCAGCGTCGGGCAGTTCCAGGTGCCGTCCGCGGCGAACCGCCGGGCGAGCTCTCGCGCACGCTCCTCGTCGACCGTGTCGATCGCCTGCCGGGTGGTCTCCAGCGCCTCGGCCGAGGTCCGCAGCGAGGGGTTGACGACGACCTTCGCCATGATCCGCCCGACGATCCGGTCCGCGAAGGGCAGCGGGAAGGGTGGCAGCGGGATCCGCGGCCCCCGCTCCACCCGCACCTCGCCGCACGAACAGCCCGCGATCACCCCGAGCCCAGGCCCGACGTGCTCGATCGACCGGAACCCCGCCGCCGACGCCGCCCGCACGTCCACCCCGGCGGGCAGGTGCCCGAGCACCGGGATCCCCTGCCGCGCCGCCTCCGCCTGGGCGGCGGGCAGCACGTCGGCGCTGATCAACGCGGCCTTGACGAAGTCCGCGCCCGCCGCCGCCGAGAGCGCCCTCGCGAAGCTGCGCCGGGTCCTCCCGGCCGCGCTCACCCGCCGCCTCGACGCGCTGGCGGACACCGCGGGCTTCACCCGGACCGCGCGCCCGGCCGTCGCCCCCGAGGCGCGGGTCCTGCTACTGCTCGCCGAGGCGGCGCGCGACGGGCGGCGGGTCGCGTTCACCAACACCGACCGCGCGGGCCGCGGTAGCGAGCGGGTGCTGGTCCCGTACGGGGTCGTCGCCCACTCCGGGCGCTGGTACGCCACCGGCCCCGACTCGGCGAGCGGCGAGGTGCGGACCTTCCGGCTGGACCGGATCACCGCGCCCGCCCTCCGCGGGGGCCCGGTCGCGGTTCCCGACGACTTCGACGCCCCCGACCACGTCCTCGCCGCCCTCGCCCGCACCCCCTGGCGACACGAGGTGTCCGTGCTGGTCGAGGGCTCCGTCGACGAGGTCCGCGACCGCCTGCCCACCGGCCTCGCCGCGGTCCGCGAGGCGGACGACGGCCGCGCGCGCGTCGAGCTGCGCGCCGAACGTCTCGACTGGGTCCCGGCCGTGCTCGTGGGTCTGCGTCGGCCCTTCGTCGTGGAGCGGCCGGAGGAGCTCCGCGCCGAGGTGCGCGCCCTGGCCGAGCAGCTGACGGCCTGGAGCGAGAGGAGTGTACGAAGATCGGGATAGGAGCCGCCCATCGCCGCCCTCACCCTGGTCGACGAGGAGATCCGCGGCCACCTCGTCGGCTCGACGACCCGTGCACCGCGGTCCCGCGGCGACCGGGACCTCGTCTCGCTGGATGACACGACCGCCGTGACGCGGCCGGGCGCACGGGTGCAGGATCGGGCGCGACCCCGCACCCGACCTCCGAGGAGACGACCGTGCCGCTGCGCGATCCCGCCGCAGGCGCGCGGGCGCTGTACGACGCCCGTCGCACCCGCACGCCGATCCCGCCCCTCACCGACGACGACCCCACCCTCGGGATGGCGGACGGGTACGCGGTGCAGCGCGAGCTGGTCGCCCTGCTGCTCGCCGACGGCGACCGGATCGTGGGCTACAAGGTCGGCCTGACCTCCGAGCCCATGCAGCAGATGATCGGCGTCGACTCCCCGGACTTCGCCCCCGTCCTGGGCTCGACCGTCTACCGCGACGGGGACGAGATCCCGCTGTCCCGCTTCATCGCCCCCAGGGTCGAGGCCGAGATCGTGTTCGTCCTCGGCGAGCGGCTCGAAGGCCCCGGCGTCACCGTCACCCGGGCTCGCGCCGCCCTCGCCTGCGCGGCCGCCGGGATGGAGATCGTGGACTCCCGCATCGTGGACTGGCGGATCACGCTCGCGGACACCGTCGCCGACCTCGCGTCCAACGGCGCGGTCGCGGTGTCCAGCAGGCTCGTCCCGGTCGCCGATCTCGACACCCGGCTGGTCGGGATGACCTTGACCCGCAACGGCGAGCTCGTCGACACCGGGGCGGGCGCGGCCGCGCTCGGGGACCCCGTCGCCGTCGTCGCCTGGCTGGCGAACACCCTCGGCGAGAACGGGATCGCCCTCGAACCCGGCCACCTGATCATGACGGGCGCGCTGCACGCGGCCGTCCCGATGACCCCGGGCGATGTGTTCCGGGCCGAGTTCGACCGGCTCGGCCCGGTCACCGTCAGGGTGGGTCCATGATCGACATCACCGAGCTGGCCGGGCGCCTCGGCAAGGCCGTGGCCGACCGCACCGCGATCGCGCCGCTCTCCCACGGGTTCCCCGAGCTCGACCTGTCCACCGCCTACCGCGTGCAATGCGCGCTGCGCGCCGCCGCGGGCCCGCTCGCCGGGTGGAAGCTGGGCCTCACCTCGCGGGCCAAGCAGGTCCAGGTGGACGTCGGCGAGCCGATCTACGGCTTCCTGCCCGCCGCGGGCGCGCTGGATCTGGGTGAGCCGCTGGACACGAACGCGCGGATCCAGCCGCGCTGCGAGCCCGAGATCGTGTTCACCCTCGGCCGGGACCTCGCCGGGCCGCACGTCACGGCGTCGGACGTACTGGCCGCGTCGTCCGGGTTGGCGGTGGGGATCGAGGTGCTGGACTCCCGCTACGTCGACTACCGCTTCACCACACCGGACGTCGTCGCGGACAACACCTCCGCCGCCCGCTACGTCGTCGGCGCCCCGGTCTCCCCCGCCGGGATCGACCTGCGCCTGGTCGGCGTGGTGCTCGAGAGGAACGGCAGGGTCGTCGGCACGGCGTCCGGGGCGGCCTCGCTCGGCCATCCCGCCTCCGCCGTGGCCTGGCTGGTCCGCGCGCTCGCCGCCGAGGACGAGGGCCTGCGGGCGGGTGAGATCGTGCTGTCCGGCGGCCTGACGGCGGCGGTGCCGGTCGGGCCGGGAGACGTCGTCGTCGCGTCGGTGGACCGACTCGGGACCGTGGAGCTGGCATGCCGTTGACCCAGGTGACCCTCGCGACGGGCCGGACCCCGAGCAGCTCCGGGCGCTCGGGGAGGCCCGCACCGCCACGGTGGACTCATCGGCCCGCTCGGACGGGCACCCCGCTGTCGCGTAGGCCCGGACCACCGGGGCCAGCTCCGCGGGGCGGAGCAGTGCATGATCACCCCGTCCACGCCCAGGTCGAACGCGCGGCCGGGCGAGCACGGCCCCGAGGTAGGAGTTGAGCACCTCGACGTCGCGATGCTCGGCGTGCCCGACCCGGAGTTCGGGGAGCGGGTGCTCGCCGTCGTCGTCCCGGACACGCCGACACCGGACCTGGCCGCGGAGCTGACCGCCTTCTGCCGCACCCGACTGGCGCTGGTCGCCGGTGTGCCTGGCACCGCGCCCGCGGGGACACGGGGCAGGTGCGCGTGGATGGGCAGCCCGCGGGCGGGCGTACCGCGCGCACGAGGGCATCGCGGACGACCTCGGCACCGGGGTCACGGTGGAGGCCATGGTGTTCGGCAACCGGGACGCCGAGTCCGGCACCGGCGTCGTGTTCAGCCGGGACCCGTCGACCGGGGAGAACCGGCCCTACGGCGACTTCCTGCCCCGTGCGCAGGGCGAGGACGTGGTCGCGGGCACCACGCGCACGCTCACCCTCGCGGACATGGCCTCGCTCCTGCCCGAGGCGCATCGCGAGCTGACCGGCAGGCTCGCGCTGCTGGAGCGGCACTACCGGGACCTGTGCGACGTCGAGTTCACCGTCGAGCAGGGGCGGCTGTCCATCCTGCAGACTCGGGTCGGCAAGCGGGGCGCGGTCGCCGCCGTCCGCGTGGCCGCCGCGATGCTGGCGGACCCGGCGACGGCCCTGACCCCCGCGGAGGTCCGTGCCCGCATCACCGACGAGGTGCTGGCGCGCGCCCGCACCGAGGTCCTCACCGCGGCCCGGCAGGGTGCCGTCGCCGGGGCGGTCGCCCGCGGGCTGGCGCGTCGCCCGGTCGGGTGTCGGGGACCGTCGTGCTCCACGCCGACGCCGCGGCCGACGCGACCACCGACGTCATCCTGGTGCGCCCCGAGACCAGCCCCGCCGACGTGCACGGCATGGGGGTCTCGGTCGGCATCCTGACCAGCACCGGCGGCCTGGTCAGCCACGCGGCGGTCGTGGCGCGCGGCTGGGACCTGCCCGCCGTCGTCGGGGCCGGTGAGCTGGTCGTCGGCGCCGAGGACGTCCGGGACGCCGCGGGCGAGGTCCTGTTCACCGCGGGGGACGTGATCACCATCGACGGCACCACCGGCGAGGTCTGGCGCGGCACGGTGACCGACACGGCGGTCGACCTGGCGGACGAGGAGATCCTCGCCAGGGATCTCCCGGAGCTGGCCGTGCTCGTCGAGGTGATCGGCGACCGGTAGGACTTGCCCCCCGCTCCACCCCGGCGCCATGCTTTCGGGGTGAGCGAGAAGGTAGTCGCGCTGGACACGGACGAATCCGGACTGGCTCGGGCGCTGCCGCGCCCGTCGCACGGTCACGACGGGATCCAGGGGGTGCCGTTCCGCCCCGTCGGGTTCCGGGACGACGACCTGCCCACCGCGTTGGAACGGTCCGCGAAATGGCTGCGCGAGGTGCAGGACTGGCTGGGTGAGCCGGTCGACGTGATCGGGGTCCACCTGGACTACGACGACACCCCCGGCGCGATCTACTACGAGGTCAAGCTCCTCTGCAACGACGAGGACCTGGCGGGCGTGCCGATCGCGCTGCGGGCCCACCGCTCCGGCGAGGACACCGCGGGGGACTGATCCCGGGGGTCAGTCCCCGATGAGCTCGGCCAGCCTGCGGGCCGCCGCGTCCGGGAGGCCGCGGCGGCTCCGCAGCGCGCGGAACACCGGGCGCAGGACGTCGTCCGCCAGCAGGTCCGCGCGCGGGATCGGGCGGGACAACGGGGTGAACCGGCCCGCCGCGACCCAGCCGCCCCCGGGCCGGGACGTCGCGGCGGAGGAGAAGTCGACCGTCCCCGCGATCCCCTGGTCCTCCCGCGTCCGGTAGACGACGGCGCGCGAGCCGGGCTCGGTCGCGCGCAGGCAGCAGGCGTGCACCGGGCCGGGGGCGGCGCACTCGTCCGCCCGCCACAGCAGGATCGCGTCGGGGTCCGTCACGCGCCCGGGTACCCCGCGGACGCCGGCCGAACCCGGGCCACGGTGGTGCTGGCCTCCCCGCCGGCGGGTGGGGGTGCCGCGCGCGGTCCACCGGTTGGCACGGTCGTCTCCCGGGACGGCCGACGAGAGGGTTCTCCCGACCGCCCGGTGATCACCGGGCCGACCCGGAGGACCTCCCATGCGCCACGCCCAGCACCCCGTCGGCCTCGAGCACGGGATCCCCGTCCAGGTCGGCAGCGTGCCGCGGCCCGGGGGGATGCGCACCGCGCCGGGACACCACCTGCGCCCCGGCCCCGCCCATCCGCCGCCCCTCCCCGACCCCCGGTGGGGCGGCCCGCGGACGGTCCACCGGCCGGTCCCCACCCCGCCGGTGCCCTCGGGCCGGATGACGGCCGCGGCCACCCCGCGGCTGGGGCGCCGGGCCCTGCGCCGCGAGCAGCTGGCGACGCTGGCCGCGCCCCGGCGGCGCTACTCGCTGCTCGCCCGGCTGCTGTTCGTGACCATGGACCTGCTCTACGGCCGCCGTCGCACGCTGGCGAAGTTCCAGGTGCTCGAGATCGTGGCCCGCATCCCGTACCAGATCTGGGAGAACGCGGCCTACCGCCTGCTCACCCGCCGCCACCGCGACGCCGCCCTGGCCCGACGCATCCACGAGCGCATCGAGGAGAACCGCGAGCAGCAGGACAACGAGCAGTGGCACCTGCTGATCGTCGGGGAGCTGGTGGCGGTCTCGGGCGCGCGGCTCGGGCGGCTGCGCTTCCGGGTGCTCCCCCTGCTGCTCGCCCTGACCTACTACCACCTGGCCTGGCTGATGTTCGTGCTCGCGCCGCGCTGGAGCTACCGGCTCAACGCGGACTTCGAGGACCACGCCGAGCACGAGTACGCCGAGTTCGTCGCCGAGCGCCCGGAGCTGGAGACCGTCTCGCACCGCTCGCAGTTCGCCGACCGCTACGGCGCCCACGCCTCCGTCGCCGACCTGCTCCGCCAGATCGGGCACGACGAGCGCATGCACAAGCACGAGTCGGAGCGCTACCTCGCCGAGGGCGGGCCCGCCTGACCGACGGCGCTCAGCCGCGCTCCCCGAGGGCCGGGAACCGCGCCCCGACCAGCTGCTCGGACACCTCCCAGAGCCTGCGCGCGTCGGCGCTGTTCCGCAGCGGCTCCCAGAGCTCCCGCCGCGCAGGCGCCCCGCCCACCTCGCCGAGTCCCCGGGGGCCGTAGAAGCCACCGCCCGGGGTGTCCGTCGCCGCCAGCAGGGCGGGCAGCGCGGCGGTCTCGACGGTGCCGACGACGCCCACCCGGGACAGCACCCGGATCAGCCGGACGGCACCGGTGTCCCGCGGCCGCCCCAGCCCGGGCTGCGCAGCCAGCAGGTTGGTCGGGGAGACGCCGGGGTGGGCGAGTGTGCTGGTGACGCCCCAGCCCGCCGCGGCGCTGCGGGCGTCCAGCTCGCGGGCGAACAGACCCACCGCGAGCTTCGACTGGCCGTACGCCCTGTCCACGTCGTAGTCGCGCTCCCCGTTCAGGTCGTCCCACCGGATCGCCGCCCGGCGCGCGGCGATGCTGGTCTGGTGCGTGACCCGGGCCCGGCCCGCGCGCAGCAGCGGGAGCAGGCCCAGCGTGAGCGCGAAGTGGCCCAGGTGGTTGGTGCCGAACTGCAGCTCGAACCCGTCCGCGGTCACCTGCCGCCGGGGCGGGGTCATCACGCCGGCGTTGGTGACGAGCAGGTGGATCGGGCGATCCTCCTCGAGCAGGGTGTCCACCAGGGACCGGACGGAGTCCAACGAGGACAGGTCGAGGGACCGGGTGGTGACCCGGGCGCCCGGGACGGCGCCACGGATCCGCGCGACGGCGGCCTCCCCCTTCGCGACGTTCCGGACCGGCAGCACCACCTCGGCCCCCGCCGCGGCGAGCCTGCGGGCGAGGACGAGCCCGATCCCGTCGCTCGCGCCGGTCACCAGGGCGAGCCGCCCGGCCAGGTCGGGGACGGTGATGTCGTGAGCCATGGTCGGTCTCCTCCGTGCGGTGGTGTCTGCCACCGATGCTCGGGGCGGATCCGCCCGGCGACCAGGACCCGCCCAGCCGTGGATCGACGATCAGTGGCTGAGCGCGCCCGGCCGCGGTAGGAACGACCCGTACCCCGGAACGGAGGCGGCGGCCATGATCGACCGAGACGGCCTGGCGGAGTTCCTCCGACGGCGCCGCGGCTCCCTGCAGCCCGAGGACCTCGGCCTCCCCCGCGGGCAGCGCCGCCGGACGGACGGGCTGCGGCGCGAGGAGGTCGCCGCGCTGTGCCACATGTCGACCGACTACTACGCCCGCCTCGAACGGGGGCGCGGGCCGCAGCCGTCCGAGCAGATGATCGCCGCGATGGCGCAGGGCCTCCACCTCTCCCTGGACGAGCGCGACCACCTGTTCCGGCTGGCCGGGCACCATCCACCCGCCCGGGGGACCACGAGCACGCACATCGGGCCCGGGCTGCTGCGCATCCTCGACCGGCTCGCCGACACGCCCGCGGAGATCGTCACCGAGCTGGGCGAGACGCTGCGCCAGACCCCGCTCGGCGTGGCGCTCACCGGCGACCTCACCGTCCACACGGGACCGGCCCGCAGCCTGGGCTACCGCTGGTTCACCGACCCGGACACCCGGGCGCGCTACGCCCCGGACGAGCACGGCTACCTGTCCCGGCTGTTCGCCTCGGGCCTGCGCGGGGTCGTCACGCTGCGCGGGCCGGGCTCCCGGGCGGCGCACCTCGCCGACCTGCTGCTCGCACGCAGCGCGGAGTTCCGCGCGCTCTGGGAGACCCACGAGGTCGGCCTGCGCCCGCACGAGGTCAAGACCTTCGTCCATCCCGAGGTCGGGCCGATTCAGCTGCACTGCCAGACCCTGGTCGACCCCGAGCAGTCCCACCTGCTGCTGGTCTACACCGCGGTTCCGGGCAGCGAGAGCCACGAGCGGCTGCAGCTGCTGTCGGTCCTCGGCGCCCAGACGCTGGGCTGACCGGCGCTCACCCCACCAGCAGCACCTGCAGGGTCCGGGGGCCGTGCACGCCCTCGACCCGGTCCAGCTCGATGTCGCTCGTGGCGCTCGGCCCGCTGATCCAGGTCTGCGGGCGGGTGGGGTCGAGCGCGGCGACCGCACCCGCCACGTCCGAGACCACCTGGTCCGCCCGCACCACGCAGACGTGCCGGTCCGGGACGAGCGTGGCGGCCCGACGGCCCTGGCCCGCGGTGTGGTCGAGGACGATCGTGCCGGTCTCGGCGATGCCGAGGGCGGCGGTGGTGAGGACGGCGTCGACGGTGTCGAGCTCGGCGGTCCCGAGCGGCTCGTCCGGCACCGCGCCCGCAGGCCACAGCTCGGCGGGCAGGTCGGCGGGCACGAGCACCCGCTCGGCGCCGCCCAGCGCCTCGGCGAGCCGAGCCCCGAGCTCGGCGGGCGTGCACCGCACGACCTCGGCCCTGTAGTCCGCGACCCGCTCGGCGAACAGCGCGACGTGCGCGGCCGTCGTCCGGGCGGGGGCGGGCCGGTCGACCGCGACGTCCGCCGGGGACTCGTCGGCGGGCACGTCCCGCAGGGCCGCCCGCACCCGCCCGAGGATCTCCGCGCGGGCGCTCATCGCCGCTCCTCCGTCGTGCCGCCGTCGGTGCGGGCCCACCAGGCCCGGAAGGACTCCGCGGCCGGAACCGGGGTGTCCCGGGCGTCCGACCAGGCGGCACCCGGTCCGGGCACCGCACCCAGCACCGCTCGTCCACCCGGCGCGCGCCGTTTCACGCGCGCGAGCACCTTGCCCACCGCCCCGCTCACCCGTTCCGCCGCGGCGGTGCGCCGGGCGTCGCTCAGGGCCCACGACGCGGCCTTCATCGCCACGCCCGTGACCGACGGGGTGCCGCGGTGCGCGTCGACGACCTGCGTGCGCAGGTGCACCAGCACCTCCGGGATGTCGATGCGCACGGGGCAGGCCTCGAAGCAGGCCCCACACAGGCTCGACGCGTACGGCAGCGAGTCCCGCTGCTCTCCTTCGATCCCACCGTGACCCACCCCGCGCAGCATCGGGGTCAGGATCGCCCCGATCGGGCCGGGATAGACCGAGCCGTAGCTGTGCCCGCCGGTGCGCTCGTAGACCGGGCACACGTTCAGGCACGCCGAGCAGCGGATGCAGCGCAGCGCCTGCCGCCCGACCTCGTCGGCGAGGACGTTCGTCCGACCGTTGTCCAGCAGCACGACGTGCACCTCCTGCGGGCCGTCGCCGGGGGTCACCCCGGTCCACATCGACGTGTACGGGTTCATCCGCTCCCCCGTCGACGACCGCGGGAGCAGCTGCAGGAACACGTCCAGGTCCGCCCAGGTCGGCACCAGCTTCTCGATCCCGACCACGCTGACCAGCACCTCGGGCAGGGTCAGGCACATCCGCCCGTTGCCCTCGCTCTCGACGACGGCGAGCGTCCCGGTCTCCGCGACGGCGAAGTTCGCCCCGGACACCGCAACCCTGGCGCGCAGGAACTTCTCCCGCAGGTGCGCCCGCGCGGCCGCAGCCAGCTCGGCCGGGCTGTCGGTGAGGTCGGCGGGCGCGGCCCGGCCGTGGCTCCCCATCTCGCGCAGGAAGATCTCCCGCACCTCGGCACGGTTGCGGTGGATCGCGGGCACCAGGATGTGGCTGGGCAGGTCGTCGCCGAGCTGCACGATCAGCTCGGCCAGGTCGGTCTCCCAGGCGTGGATCCCGGCCGCCTCCAGGACGTCGTTGAGCCCGATCTCCGCGGTGGCCATGGACTTGACCTTCACGACCTCGTCCGTGCCGTGGCCCTGCGCGATGTCGACGACGATCGCGTTCGCCTCGGCGGCGTCCCGGGCCCAGTGCACGGTCGCGCCCGCCGCGGTCAGCGACTCCTCGAGCTGCTCCAGGTAGGTGTCGAGGTGCCGCAGCGTGCGGTCCTTGAGCGCCGCCCCGGCCAGCCGCAGCTCCTCCCAGTTCCCGACCTCCCCGACGACCGCGGCCCGCTTCCCGCGGATCGTCCCGGTCGCGTGGGCGAGGTTGCGCCGCAGCTGGGTGTCGGCCAACGCCGCACGGGCGGCGGTGGGGAAGGCCGGGGTGCCGAGGAACGTGCCGCTCATCGCGCGACCCCCGTGGTCGGCGCGGCGATCGGGGCGGCACCCGCCCGCGCCCCCGCGGGCAGAGCAGCTCCGCCCACAGCGCTGCCCACAACGCTGCCCACAGCTCTGCCCGCAGCTCTGCCCCCGCCCCCGCCGGGCTCGGTGGCCGCCAGGATCTCGGCGAGGTGCAGCACCCGTACCCCCGCCCGCTGCCGCGACAGCAGCCCGCCGATGTGGGTCAGGCACGAGTTGTCCCCCGCCACCAGCACCTCCGCGCCCGACTCGCGCACGTGCCGCGCCTTGTCCGCCCCCATCGCCACCGAGGTCTCGGCGTTCTTCACCGCGAACGTGCCGCCGAACCCGCAGCACTCCGTCGCGGAGGGCAGCTCGCACAGGGTCAGCCCGCGGACCGCCTGCAGTAGCCGCGTCGGCCGGTCGCCCACGCCCACCATCCGCAGCGAGTGGCAGGTGGGGTGGTAGGCGACGCGGTGCGGGAAGTACGCGCCGACGTCCGTCACGCCGAGCACGTCCACCAGGTACTCGGTCAGCTCGTAGGTCGGCGGCGCCTGCTCCACGGCCCGGACCAGCCCCGGGTCCCCGGAGCGCTCGGCCACCAGCCGGTGCTGGTGGCGGACCGATCCCGCGCACGAGCCGGACGGCACGACGATCGCCTCGCAGTCGGCGAACGCCTCGATGTGCCTGCGCAGCAACGGGACCGCCTCGTCCAGGTAGCCGGTGTTGACCATCGGCTGGCCGCAGCAGGTCTGTGCGGCCGGGAACGCGACGTCCACGCCCAGGCGCCGCAGCAGCGTGACGACCGCGCGCCCGGTGTCCGGGTACAGCGCGTCGTTCATGCAGGTCACGAGTAGTCCGACTGACACGGGCGTCCTCCGGTGGTGGGCGGCGCGCCGACAGGGGCGCCCTCGGTGGCTATGGTCGGACCTTAAAGGCTCGGCTAGGCTCTGTCCAGGAGGTGGGGCATGGCGGAACCGGTCCGCGCGGGCTGGCAGCCCGTGCAGCGGGTGCCGACGTACGAGCTGGTCATCGAGCGCATCGAGGAGCAGCTGCTCTCCGGAGCCCTGCGCGCGGGTGACCGGCTGCCCGCGGAGCGCGAGCTGGCCGCCACGCTCGGGGCGAGCAGACAGGCCGTCCGGGAGGCGCTGCGGGTCCTGCAGGCCCAGGGAGTGGTCCGCTCCCAGCAGGGCACCGGCCCGGACGCCGGGACCCAGATCGTGCCCGCCCCCGCCCACGCACTGACCCGGCTGCTCACGATCCACCTCGCCGTCAGCTCGTTCCCGAGCGAGGACGTCACCGAGGCGCGGATCGTGCTGGAGCGGGCGAGCGTCGCCGCCGCCGCCCGGCGCCGGGACCCCGCGGACCTGGACCGGGTCGACGGGTTGCTCACCGCCATGGACGCCGACCTCACCCGCGAGGAGTTCGGCCCGCTGGACACCGCCTTCCACGTCGCGATCGCCGAGTCGAGCGGGAACCGGTTGGTCGGCGAGCTGACCACGGCCCTGCGGGAGTCGATCCGCGGCGCCCTGCTGAGCGGCATGCGGGCCGAGCAGGACTGGCCCGCGCTCCGCGAGCGGCTGCGGGCGGAGCACCGGGCGATCGCCGAGGCGGTCGGCGAGGGTCGGGCCGAGGAGGCCGCGGCGGCGATGGAGGACCACATCCGCGCCTTCCACCGCCGCCTGGCCGCCGAGAGCTGACCGCCCCCGACCCGCGAGTCCCCACTACCGACGCGCGAGTCCGACACCACCGCCGTCGAGTCGGGCGGCCGTCACCCGGTCTCCGGGCGGCGGGCCCGGACGATCCAGCAGGCCGCCCCGTAGAGCACGCCCTCGTCCGTGAGGTGCGCGGCGGCATCCTCCCGCAGGGCGGCCACCGCCTCCGCCCGCTCGGCGGGGTCGAGCTCGGCGAGCAGCTCGCGCTGCATCCCCGTCACGTAGTCGACGGCGTCCGCCACGTCCGTCCCGACGACCATCGGCTCGGTCACCGACCGGGACTCGACGTCGACGAACCCCGCCCCACCGAGCAGCGCGGCGACCCGGTCCGGCGCACCGAACGACCACATCGGCGCGTCGGGCAGCGAGACCGCGCGGCCGCCCGACAGGATCCGCTGGAAGGTCGGCAGCCACTCCTGCCGGTCGTGGGGCTGCCAGGCCAGGAGCACGAGCCTGCCACCCGGCCGAAGCGCGCGGGCGAGGTTGCCGAACGCGGCGGCGGGGTCGTCGAAGAACATCACGCCGTTGCGACTGACCACGAGATCCGCGGGCGGGAGCGGATGCACCTGCACGTCCGCCCGCAGGAACCGGGCCCGGGCCACGCCCGCCGCCGCGGCCCGCTCGCGGGCGAGCCGGAGCATCCCGGCCGACAGATCGACGCCCAGGGCCGAGTGGGCGCGGCGTGCCATGTCCAGGGTGAGCCGTCCGTTCCCGCACCCGACGTCGATCACCCGGTCGGCGAACCCGGGCGCCGCCGCCGCGACGAGCAGCGGCTGGTAGCGGCTGATCCCGCGGTCGAACCGTGCCGCGTTCGCCACCCAGAAGTCCCCGCTCGGCCCGTCCCACGCGCGGGTCTGCTCCACGTTCACGCCCATGCCCGGAGCCTCCCATCGGGAGGCGACGCCCGGTGCGGCGGCACCGGGAACCGCCTCGTCCCCCGCGACCGGCTCGAGCACGTGCCGGAGGCGAGGGACGCCGCGCGGGCCTAGACGACCACGCTGAGCAGCAGCACGAAGCCCAGGCCGACCACGGAGATCAGCGTCTCCATCACCGACCAGGTCTTGATGTTCTGCCCCACGCTGAGCCCGAAGTACTCCTTGACCAGCCAGAACCCGGCGTCGTTGACATGGCTGAAGAACACCGAGCCCGCGCCGATGGCCAGCACCAGCAGGGAGGTGGTGGCCGGGTCCAGGTTCGCGACGAGCGGGGCGAGGATGCCCGAGGCCGTCACCGTCGCCACCGTGGCCGAGCCGGTCGCGAGCCGGATGAGCACGGCGACCCCCCAGGCCAGGATCAGCACGGAGAAGCCGCTGCCCGCGACCCAGCCCGCGATCAGCGCGCCGATCTGGGTGTCGACCAGGACCTGCTTGAACCCGCCGCCCGCCGCGACGATGAGCAGGATCCCGGCGATCGGGGGCAGCGAGGACTCCACCGACCTGCCGACTCCCTTGAGCCCCATCCCGCGGCCCAGCGTGGCCATCGCGACCAGCACGGCGATCAACAGCGCGATCAGCGGGGTGCCGACGAAGTCCAGGGCGCCCCGGACGGGCGAGTCCGCGCCGAGGAAGATGTCGGCGAGCGCCTTGCCCATCATCAGCGCCACGGGCAGCAGGACGGTGGCCAGCGTCGTCGCGAAGGTGGGGCGGCGGACCTCGAGCCGGGTCGCGGTGCCGACGCCGCCGGTGCCGCCGCTGCCGCCGTCGGGTCCCGGCTCGTCGCTTCCGGTCTCGAACAACGCGGGCGCGGGCACGTCGACCCAGCGGGCGGCGACGCGGGCGAACAGCGGGCCCGCGATCGCGACCGTCGGGATCGCGACGAGCACGCCGAACAGCAGGGTGATCCCGAGGTTGGCCTTCAGCGCGTCGATCGCGACGAGCGGGCCGGGGTGCGGCGGGACGAGCCCGTGCATCGCCGAGAGCCCGGCCAGTGCCGGGATGCCCACCCGGATCAGCGACAGCCCCGAGCGCCGGGCGACCAGGAAGATCACCGGCATGAGCAGGACCAGGCCGATCTCGAAGAACATCGGCAGCCCGATGATCGCGCCGACGGCGGCCATCGCCCACGGGAGCGTGCGCGGGCTCGCCCGGCCGACCAGGGTGTCGACGATCCGGTCGGCACCTCCCGAGTCGGCGAGGAGCTTGCCGAACATGGCGCCCAGGGCGATCAGGGTGCCGACTCCGGCCGCGGTGCTGCCGAAGCCCTTGGTGTAGCTGGTGACGGCGTCGGCCATCGGCATCCCGGCGACGGCCGCGACGACGAGGGACCCGATCGTCAGGCCGAGGAAGGGGTGCACGGAGAAGCGGGTGATCAGCACGACGAGCACGGCGATACCGATCAGCGCGGCGGCGATCAGCCGTCCGCCGGAGGACGGTGCGGCCTCGGCGGCCAGGAGCAGGGTGTTCATGCCGACACCGCCGGGACCCGGAGCGCCTGCGCGGCGGCGGAGACCAGCTCGTCGACGGGCTGGTCGATGTCCAGGGTGAGGCCGTGCTCGGCGGCGGTCAGCGGCTCGAGGGTGGCGAACTGCGACTCCACGAGCGAGGCGGGCATGAAGTGCCCCGGCCTCCCCTCGACACGGCGGGCGACCACCTCCGGGCTGCCGTCGAGGTGCACGAACACGGTGCGCGCGGACCCCTCGCGCAGGACGTCGCGGTAGTCGCGGCGCAGCGCGGAGCAGCTGACGACCCCGCCGGTGGCCTCATGGGCGTGCAGCCATTCGGCGAGGGCTCGCAGCCACGGCGCGCGGGCGGCGTCGGTCAGCGGGATGCCCGCGGCCATCGTGGCGACGTTCGCGGGCGGGTGGAAGTCGTCGCCGTCGGCGAAGGGGACCCGCAGCCGCTGGGCGAGGGCCGCACCCACGGTCGTCTTCCCGGAGCCGGCCACCCCCATCACGGTGACCAGGGGCGGGGCGGATCCGACGAGATGGAGGGGCACGGCGTTGTCCTCTCAAGGCAGCGAGCAGGTGCTGATGAGAGTGACCGATAAGTAGTACTTAAGCAATGCTGAATCGAATCAGATCCTACGAATTAGTGAGAACAGACCAGTGATGTGAAGATTGGTGGGTGTCCGACACCGGGGAGTCCCTGCACGGCGACGTCCTGGACGGGCTCGGCCTGCTCGTGACCGGAGGCGAGCTGGCGCCGGGGCAGGTCGTGCGCGCCGAGCAGCTCGGCGCCCGGTTCGGGGTCTCCCGCACGGTGGTCCGCGAGGCGGTCCGGGTCCTCGAGTCGATGGGACTGGTCACCAGCCGCCGCCGGGTGGGGGTGACGGTGGCCCCCCGCGAGGACTGGAACGTGCACGATCCGCGGGTGATCCGCTGGCGGCTCGACGGGCCCGGCCGCGAGGAGCAGCTGCGCACGCTCACCGAGCTGCGCGGCGGCGTCGAGCCCGTCGCGGCCGGGCTCGCCGCGACCCGAGCCACGCCCGAGCAGTGCGGAGAGCTGCAGCGCTCCGTGATGGACATGGCCGTGCACGGCCGGTCCGGGGACCTCGGGCCCTACCTGGAGGCGGACGTCCGGTTCCACGCGACACTGCTCGCCGCCTCCGGCAACGAGATGCTCGCCGCGTTCTCCGGCATGGTCGGCGAGGTCCTGGCCGGGCGCACCCGCCACGACCTGATGCCCACCAAGCCGGAGCCCGCGGCGATCCGGCTGCACGCGGACGTCGCCGAGGCCGTGCAGGCGGGCGACGCGGCGGGTGCCGAACGCGCGATGCGGGCGATCCTCGCCGAGGTCGATGACGCCATGCGGGCGGCCGGGTCGGCCTGATCCGCGGGACCGCCACGGTTCTCCCCGCGCTACCGGCCGAGCGGCGGCACGGCCTGACGCCCCCGGCCCGACACGGCCACCGGGAGCTCGCGGACGCCGCGGTGGATGAGGCTCGGCAGGTAGTCGAGGTCGGCGGTCGCGAGCTCGAGGCGCTCCGTCCGGGCGAGCAGGGCCCGCAGGCTCGCCTCGGCCTCGAGCCGGGCGAGCGGGGCGCCCAGGCAGAAGTGCAGGCCGAGGCTGAACCCGAGGTGCCTGCGCGCGGGGCGGCGGCCCGCGTAGCGGGTGACGTCGAAGGAGTCGGGGTCGGTGAAGACCCGCTCGTCCCGGCTCGCCGAGGCCATCAGCACGACGACGCCGTCCCCCCGCCGGAAGGTCCGGCCGCCGACCTCGGTGTCCCGCAGCGCGACCCGGATGGTGAACTGGGTCGGGGCGTCGTGGCGCAGCACCTCGTCGACGGCCGCCGGGACCAGGTCGGGCCGCTCGCGCAGCAGGGCCTGCTGGGTGGGGTCGCGCAGCAGGGCGAGGACGCCGTTCCCGATCAGGTTGACCGACGTCTCCGTGCCCGCCACCAGGAGCAGCAGGGCGATCCCCACCACCTCCGGCGCGCTGATCACGCCGTCGCCGACGCCGGCGGCGAGCGCGCTGAGCAGGTCGTCGCCCGGCTCCCGGCGACGGCGCGCGACGAGCTCGGCGAAGTACCCGAGGCAGGCCTGCGCCGCCTCGGTGCGGGCGGTCATGTCGGCCGGGTCGAGGAGGTCGTCGGGATCCGTGCCGCGGGCGATCGCGAGCTCCCACGTCCGCAGGGCGGCGCGGTCCGCCTCCGGCACGCCGAGCAGGCGGCCCTGCACCATCGCGGCGGCGAGCGGTTCGGAGAGCCCGCCGATCGCGTCGAGCCCGCCCGCGGCCAGGGCCTCGTCGAGCAGCCCCTCGACGACGCGGGCCGCGGTCGGGGCCAGCTCGCCGATGGCGCGCGGCAGGAACGACCTGCTCAGCAGGCCGCGCAGGCGCGTGTGCTCCGGCGGGTCCATGCGGACGAAGGAACCGGGGATCCGGGCACCCGGGTCCCGGAAGGGGCTGATGCCCTCCGCGTAGCCGTGGCCCCAGTCCGGCGAGGTGAGCACCTGTGCGCACTCGGTGTAGCGGGTCACCAGGTGGACCGGGACGTCGTCGAGCAGGTAGGGCAGCAGCGCGCCCTCCTCCCGGGCCTCGCGGTAGAACGGGTACGGATCGACCTGGTGCGCCCGGGCGAAGGCGCCGAAGGCGGTGATCCCCGGGGCCGCGGTGGTCATCGGGTCGCCCCCACGGTCAGTCGCGCCGGCAGCTCGGCCATCCCGCGCACGACGAGGTTCGGTCGGTAGCGCGGACGATCGGTCTGCAGCTCGACGCCGATGTCGCGGGCGATCAGTGCCCGCAGCACGGTCTCCATCTCGAGCCGGGCCAGTGCCGCGCCGATGCAGTGGTGCAACCCGAGGCCGAAGGCCAGGTGTCGCGCCGCGCCCCGGGTGGCGAACCGCGTGACGTCGAGCCGGTCGCCGTCCGGGAAGACGGCCGCGTCCCGGTTGGCGGAGCCGAGCAGCAGCAACAGGCTCTCCCCCGGCGCGAACGTCCGGCCGGAGACGGTGAGGGTGGTGCGGGCGGTGCGTGTGGTCAGGTGGACGGGCGCGTCGAAGCGCAGGATCTCGTCGACGGCCGAGGTCACCAGCTCGGGGCGTTCCCGGAGGACGGCGAGCTGGTCGGGGTGGAGGGCGAGGGCGCGCAGGCCGTTGGCGATCAGGTTGACCGTGGTCTCGTGGCCCGCGACGACCAGGATCAGCAGGGTGCCGAGCAGCTCCACCGGGGACAGCCGGTCGCCCTCCTGCTCGGCCAGGACGAGCGCGGTGACCAGGTCGTCGCGGGGATCGGTCCGACGGCGCGCGGCGAGGTCGCCGAAGAAGTCGGTGAACTCGCCGACCGCGGCGGTGCGGGCCGCCAGCTCCTCGGCGGTGAGCAGGACGTCCGGGTCCAGGCCGCGGGCGATGCCCGCCGACATCCGGCGGACGTCGTCCTCCGCCTCCGCGGGGACCCCCATCAGCCGACAGATCATGCGCAGCGGGAGCGGGTAGGCCAGCGCCTCGACGAGATCGACCGGGCCGGCCTCGACGGCCGTGTCCAGCAGCCGCGCGGTGAGCTCCTCGGCCTGCGGGCGCAGCCCGTCGATGCGCCGCGGTGTGAAGCCCTGGGCGACGAGGCGGCACAGCCGGGTGTGGTCCGGGGGGTCCATCCACAGGAACGAGCCGGGGAGGTGGACGTCGCTGTCCGGATGGAGGAGCCGGGCCTCCTCGGCGTGGCTCCACGCCGGCTCCTGCAGCACCTGCTCGCAGTCGCCGTGGCGGGCGACGACGTGGGTGCCCAGCGGGCCCGGTGGGAGGCCGGGGGCGGCGCGCAGGACCGCGTAGGCGGGGTACGGGTCGTGGCGGTGGTCGACGTCGAGCGCCGCGGCCACGGCCTGCGCGACCGGGTGCTCGTCGGGGCTCGCGGTCGGCGTCGCGCGGGGCGGGGCACTGGTCAGATCCACGGTCGGGTCCGTTCGGGAGGGGTGCACCGGACACCGTCGAGCCTCGACGCGCGGCCCCGTCCCGACAACGGCGTCCAGCGAGAGCTATCGCGGGATCGCCGCGGTGAATCCCCGCGCATCCCGCTGTGGTCAAGCCTTGCTTGACGAACTCGACGTCAATGCTATCTTGACAGAAGTCAATAACTGGTTGACGGAAGGAGGGTGCGTCATGCGCCACCGGGAGCACCAGGACCTGGGGAAGGCGGTCGCGGCCTGCGCGCGGGCGGTCGTCGTCCTCCGCGAACAGCCCCGCTCCGCCGCCGTCGCCCGCGAGATCACCGGGGCCAGCTCGGCGGTCGCCGAGCTGCCGACCGGTCTCGCCACGGAGGCGCTCTACCGCCTGCTCGCGGCCGTGGAGGACTGCCACCGCAGCGGCGCCCCCACCTCCGCGCAGCTGGGCCAACGCACCCGGGCGGTGGCCCGCCTCATCCGGCTGCGGGCCGCCGCCTGAGCGACCGAGCCCCGCGGACCGGGGCCGGGAGCGATCCCAGGAACTCGGACAGCAGCGCCGACACCGCGTCCGGACGCTCCAGGCTGGAGCTGTGTCCGCAGTCGGACAGCAGCTCCAGCCGCGCTCCGCGGATGCCCGCGGCGATCCGCTCGGCGTGATCCGGCGGCGTGGCCAGGTCGTCCGCGCCGACCACCACGAGCGTCGGCGCGGTGATGCGGTGCAGCTCCGCCGCCACCGGTGCGCGGTCGGCCACGGCCAGCACGGCGCGGCGGATCCCGGCGCGGTCGCCCCGTGCGAGCCGCCCCACCCATTCCCCGACGACCGGTCCGTTCGCCGGGTCCGCGAGGAAGGCCGGGCCGAACACCACCGGTGCGACGCACCCCGCGATGGGCCGCATGCCCACCCACCGCTGGACGAGGGCCAGGAGCCGGTGCTCGCGGGCCCTGCCCGGGTCCTCGGCGTCGGCGCTGGTGTCGAGGAGGACGAGCGAGCGCACCAGGTCCGGGTGTCGAGCCGCCAGCCGCAGCCCGACGAACCCGCCCATCGACAGTCCCACCCAGTGCACCGGCGCCCCGACCGCGCGGATCACCTGCGCCGCCCGCGCGGTCAGCGTGTCCATGTCGCAGGGGCCCGCGGGGGTGTCCCCCTGACCGGGCCAGTCCACGGTGACGCAGCGGTACCGCGCGCGCAGCGCCGCCACCTGCGCGCGGAACATCCAACCGCCGAACAGCAGGCCGTGCCCGAACAGGACGACCTCGCCGTCGCCACCGGTGTCGGTGGAGGCGAGCACGTCAGCCGACCTTGAGGTTCCGCAGCGTCACCAGGGCGGTGGCGCAGTGGACACCGTCGGCGACGAGGTCCGCGGCGGCCACGGTGGTCGTCCGCCCCGGGCTGAGCACGCGGCCCCGCGCGACCACGGTGGCGCCCTTCGCCGGGGCGAGGATCTTGACCGTGTAGTCCGTGGTCATCGGCACCCAGCCGACGGGCAGCAGCGTGCCCGCCGCCGATCCGCCCCGACCTGGTCGCGCCCGGCCGGGCGGCCGCACCGGTCGCCGTCGACCCCGGGCTCCCGGCGATCCTGCAGTTCACCTCCGGCAGCACCGCGGACCCGAAGGGCGTGGTGCTCAGCCACGCGAACGTCCTCGCCTGCGCCGAGTCGATCACCGAGGCCATCGCCCTGGGCTCCGCGGACGCGCACGCCTCCTGGCTGCCGCTGTTCCACGACATGGGTCTGTTCGGCACGCTGACCGGCCTGTTCACCGGGATCGCGGTGAACCTGTGGAACCCGACGGCGTTCGTGAAGGACCCGGGCCGGTGGCTCGCCGAGTTCGCCGCCACCCGCTCGACCATCACGACCATGCCCAACTTCGCCTTCGACGCCCTGCTCGACACCCCGCTCCAGGACCTCGACCTGAGCGCCTGGCGAGTCTGCTTCAACGGCGCCGAGATCATCCGGCCGGAGTCGGTGACCGCGTTCAGCGCACGTTTCGTGCGCTCGGGGTTCCGGGCCGAGGCGATGACCCCCGGGTACGGCATGGCCGAGGCCACGCTCGTCGCGACGCTCCCACCGCTGGGCCGCGCACCCGTCGTCGAGTCGGTGGACCGCGAGGCGCTCGCGCGCGGGGAGCTCGTACCGGGGAGCAAGGAGGTCGTCGGGCTCGGGCGGGCGGTGCCGGGCATGGAGGTCCGGATCGCCGACGGTCCGGTCGGCGAGATCCAGCTCCGCGGCGCCGCCGTGACCACCGGCTACCTACGCGGCCCCCAGCCCTTCACCGACGACGGCTGGCTCCGCACCGGCGACCTCGGCTGGCTCCGGGCGGGCGAGCTGTTCTTCGCCGGACGCGCCAAGGAGATGATCACCGTGCGTGGCGTGAACACCTATCCCGCGGACGTCGAGGCCGAGGTCGCCGCCGTCCCGGGCGTCCGACGTGGACGGTGTGTGGCGCTGAGCCGACTCGACCCCCACGAGCACATCGCGGTCGTCGCCGAGACGGCCCTGCCCGACGCGGAGCACGACGCGCTCCGCGACGCCATCGCCGCGCGGGTCCGCCGCGCGCTGGGCCTGTCGGCGCTGACGGTCCACCTGACCACCCCCGACTCCCTCCCCCGCACCACCAGCGGGAAGCTGCGCCGCCTGGCCACGGCGGCCCTGATCGAGAGGTCACCATGACCATCCCGGGCATGGACACCATGCACAGCCTGGACGTCTTCCGCCACTACGACCGCAGCCACTGGACGCTCGACCAGCTCGACCTGACCGGCATCGACCGCGGCCTCGTGAGGCCCGAGCACATCACGCTCGTGAAGAGCGCGGTGATGGGCGAGTCCAACGTGATCGCCGCAGTGCACGGCTTCCTCAACGAGTTCGCCGACGACTACGACTTCTCCGCCTTCGCAGTCATCTGGGGCTACCAGGAGGTCCAGCACCACTACGCCTTCACCTCCTGGCTGCAGGCCGTGGGCGAGGACGTCGACTCCCGCGCCGTCGCCGCGATGCGCGCGCCCTACGAGCCGGGATCGACGCCGTCGGCCACGCTGGCGACCAACATCGTCTCCGAGCTGACGGTCAACCACGTCTACCGTGCCGTCGGCAACCGGGTGCAGGAGCCGGTGCTCGCCGACCTCCTGCTGCGCGCGAGCCGGGACGAGGCCGCCCACGCCCGCGAGTTCCGACACTTCGCCGCACAGCGTCTGGCGCAGCACCCCGACGAGCTCGCGAGCGTGCTGGAGACGCTCTACTTCTACACGAGCGACGACACGATCAGGCACCCCGTGGGCGTCTTCAAGTCCGGCCTCGACGCCCTCGAGGGCCACGAGACCATCGACACCGGCTTCCAGCTGTTCCTCGACCGGCTGGCGGGCACCGGCGATGGACGAGCTGCAGGGCAAGATCCGCAAGACCTTCGGCTCGCTCACCGACCGCGACCTGTCGACCAACGGGAAGGTCCGTCGCGCGCTGGCCGAGGCCCTGACGTGACGATCACCCTCCCGTGGCGCGACCACGCCTGCTTCGGCTGTGCCCCGGGGAACCCGCACGGCCTCGGGCTGACGTTCGAACGGGGCGGCGACGCGCTCTGGACCGACTTCGACCTCGGCCACCACTACGAGTCCTACCCCGGGGTGGTGCACGGCGGGATCGTCGCGCTGATCTGCGACGAGACCATGGGCAACCTCCTCGTCCTCCGCGACGGCACTCCCGCCGTCACCACCAGCCTCCGCATGCGGTACGTGGGGACCGTCCGGGTCGGGCTCCCCCATCGCGTCACCGCCCGCCTGCTCGGGGCCGGCGTCGACCTGATCAAGGCCGCCGCGGAGGTCACCGACGCCCGCGGTGACCTCGTCGCGACCGCCACCGCCACCTACCACCCCCTCAGGAGCGAGTCATGACCGCGAGCCTCGACCAGATCACCGACACCGTCCGCGCCGTGGTCGCCGACGTGCTCTCCGTCCCCGCCGACCAGCTGTCCGTCGACACCGACCTGCGGGACGTCGAGGGCGCGGACTCGATCAAGGTGCTGCGCCTGATCGCCCGCATCGAGCGGGAGTACGACGTGGAGCTCGAGGACTCCGACGTGTTCGGCGTCAGCACCATCGCCGAGGTCGCCGACGTGGTCCGGAGGGCGCTGTGACCACGACCGAACACCCCACCAACCGGCACTACGACCTGGACCCGCGGGTCTTCGGCCTCTTCCTCGACGAGTCCCGCAAGTACAGCTCCGGCTGGTACCTCACCCCCGAGGACTCCCTGGAGACCGCCCAGCAGCAGAAGATGAGCATGGTCGCGGACCTGGTCTGCCATGTCTCAGGACATGGGTGACGAGTCTGCATCAGGACATCGGTGACGCTGTGGGT
>NZ_BAABGT010000111.1:0-1168 GCF_039541715.1 Pseudonocardia xishanensis | reverse complement strand
CATCGCCCAACAGGGTGCGGTGGCCTGAACGTCAGCCTCACGCAGACCCAGGACGGTTCAGTTCGCGAGGGTGGCTCGCCCGGTCGCGGTCGCGGACACTGCGGGGGCATGGCTGGCTGGGCTGCGGTTGGTGGCGGTGGACGGGACCTGCCTGGACGTGGCCGACACCCCCGCCAACGCCGAGCACTTCGGGCGACCCGGGGTGAACAAGGGCGAGAAGGCGGCTTTCCCCAGGCTCGGGTCCTGGCGTTGGCCGAGTGCGGCACCCACGCGATCTTCGCCGCCCGGGTCGGGACCTACCGCGAGTCCGAGGCCTGTCTCGCCGAACGGCTCCTGGACACCTTCACCCCGGACATGGTGGTGCTGGCCGACCGCAGGTTCTTCTCCTACGCCCTGTGGCGCAAGGCCACCGCCACCGGTGCGGACCTGCTGTGGCGGATCCGCACCGACAAAGCCGGGCCCACACCGACGCATGTGTCTGACCTGCCCGACGGGTCCTGGCTGGCACACCTGGGCGGCTCCACCCCGGCCGCCCGCCGCGAGGAACCGATGCCCGTGCGCGTCATCGACTACAGCATCGACGACGGCCGGGACAACCCGACGACCTACCGGCTGTTCACCACGATCACCGACCCCGACCAGGCCTCCGCGACCGAGCTGGCCGCCGCCTACACCCAACGCTGGGAGATCGAGAACACCTTCGACGAGCTCAAGACCCACCAGCGCGGCCCCCGGATCGTGCTGCGGTCGAAGTCTCCCGACCTGGTCCTCCAAGAGATCTGGGGGCACCTGTGCTGCCACTACGCCATCCGCTCCCTGATGCACGACGCCGCCCACCACGGCGGCCACGACCCCGACCGGATCAGCTTCACCGCTGCACTGCGCATCACCCGCCGCACCATCGCCACTCGGGCACATTTCCCCCCCTGACCAGCAAGACCCCACCACCAGACGACACTGGCAGGCATTCCTCGAGCGCCTGCTGGCCCGCCTCAACCCTCGCCGCCGTCATCGATCCGTGAGCTTGGCCCCCTGCGCCGGACACTGTGATGTTGACCCCGCTCAGCGGACACGGCTGATGTTGACCCCGCTCAGCGGACACGGCTGTTAGGAGACGTAGGGTCCGACGATCTTGTGAAGGAGATCGTCCGTCGTGCCGAAGCCCCAC
>NZ_BAABGT010000110.1:0-6434 GCF_039541715.1 Pseudonocardia xishanensis | reverse complement strand
GCGGCGCGGTCCTCAAAGCCATAGTCACCTGGTTACAGGCTTTGGGAGACATGCCCTAGGGCGGGCGGACCCGGAGCTCGATGGCGTTGCGCCAGCAGCTCACCGATTGCTACCCGGACAGAGTGACTGTCTGGCCGCAGGACGAGTCCGGGCGCGTTTCTCTGACGGATCTTCTCGTCGAGGAGGACCCCGGCACACAGCGCAAACTCGCCGTGTACTGCTGTGACCAGAGGGACTGCTCGACGCCGCCGAAAGCGCATGTGCGGAACGGACCCACAGCTCGCTCCACGTCGAACGGTTCGCCGCCCGAAGCGCCGACGAGTGCACTCCCTCCAGGCCGTCACCGTCGAGTTCACACGCAGCGGCCTCAGCGTCGAGGTACCGACAGACAGATCCACCCTCCGCGCCGCCGAGGCAGTAGGTGCGAACCTCGGGTCCTCGTGCCGCGAGGGGACTTGCCGGGGCGTGTCAGACGCCCGTCCTGTCGGGAGCCGTCGACCATCGCGACTCCGTGCTGACCGAGTGGGAACGCGCGGCGAATGACTGCCTGATGATCTGCGTCTCGAGGGCGGCGGGGATCGGCTCGTCCTCGGCCTCTGATCGGCGCGGCTCCCATGCCCGAGCACCATCACTGGAGAAAAGATGAGGATCCACGTATCCGACGTCCTGTGCGAGAGCAACGCTGTCTGTGTGGGACTCGCACCCACGTACTTCGACCTGGCCGCCGACGACCGTCTCGTCGTCCTCCAGGAGGAGGTTCGAGGCGAAGACGTCGAGGCGGTGGACGCAGCAGTCCGGCGCTGCCCAAAGGCAGCAATCGTACTCCGCTGACAGGAACCGTGAACCCTACGCCGCCATGCCCAGAGTTGGACCCGAGACGCCGACAAGAGAGGCGAGGACGATGACGACCTCGGCCACCCCCGAGATCACTCTGCAAGATGAGGTCGACGCATTCCTCACACCCGGTGACCCCAGACGAGCAGAGGCGCGGGCCGACCCCTACCCGCTCTACCGTCGAATGCGGGAGACCGACGAGTTCTTCCGAGCCGGGAACGGAATTCATCTCGCCGTCTCCTATGCGAGCGTCAACGCGATGCTCCGCGACCACCGGTGGGGACGCGACCCGTTCGCCCCCGACGACGAGCTGCAGCTCTCACAACGCATTTTCATGCGCAACGTGGTGTTCCGAGATGCTCCCGACCACACCAGACTCCGGCGACAGGTGTCCTCCAGCTTCACGCCGCGGATGATCCTTCGCTGGCGCGAGCAAGTCGCCGCGATCGTGGTGGAGAGGTTCCAGCCCCTGCGTGAGGTCGCCGAGTTCGACTTCCTGCACGACTTCGCCGTCCACCTGCCCGTCGAGGCCATCACGACGATGATCGGGGTGCCGGCGGATCGGCGGCAGGACTTCATCGAGTGGGCTGAGATGATGATCAGGATCATGGAGCCCCCCGCCCACACGGAGGACATGCTCGCGGAGGCGGACCAGCTGGCAGGGGCCATCGTCGAGTTCTTCGGCGCCGCGATCGAGGAGCGACGACGAGAGCCTCAGGACGACCTGCTGTCCACCTTTCTCGAGGGCGACCGCCTCAGCTCCGACGAGGTCATCTCGATGTGCCTGATTCTCATGGTCGGCGGTTTCGAGACGACGGCGAACATGCTCAACAACGGCATGCGGCTGCTCATCGAGCACGACGACCAGTACGACATGCTCCGGGCCGATCCGGAGCTGGTGCCGGTCGCCGTCGAGGAGTTCCTGCGCTACGACGCACCTCCCCGCGCGTCGCTGATGCGCGTGGCACGCGAGTCGTTCGACTTCTACGGTCACGAGATCCACGAGGGCGACCGGGCGTTCGCGCTGCTCGGGGCGGCCGACAGAGACCCGAGGACGTTCGCTGAGGCCGACACGTTCGATATTCGTCGGGACCCCAATCCGCACGTGGCATTCGGTCTCGGCACGCACTTCTGTATGGGCGCCCATCTCGCGCGGCTGGAAGTCCGCGAGGCCTTCAATCACATCGTCCGCCTTCCCACCAAGCTGGAGCGGGCGGGCACAGGCCCGTTGGACTGGAAGGACTCCTTCAACATCCGTGGCGCCAACTCGATGCCCGTCCGATGGACGTGAACACCGAGCGGCTGGAGTACGCGGGCGAGGCCTGGCTCGAGCGGATAGGAACCGTGATCACGGAGTTGGCGCCAAAGATGGACGTCCGGTTCTCGATGTCGGAGACGTTCGTGAACGTGCCCGCCCGCCTGCGGCGCCAGGACGGCCGCCCAGTGGGATGGAGCTGCCGGGTCGACGGGGCCAAGACCTCGTTCTACCGGGCCCCGGACCCGCTCGCCGAGTATCGCGTACGGCTGGACTGGGCGGCGGCACGAGACTTCATCAAGATCGAGTACGGTGCCAATCCCGAACGGGCCGGCGCGGCTCTCGACGTGCTGCTGCGGACTGGTGGATGCGTGCGGTTCGGCGCGAAGAGCGCCGCGGCGGACCGGTTCATGCTGCGCGTACACGACACCATGGCCCGGATGACCGCATGAGCCACCACCCGTCGCACCCCCACGCGCGCGTATCGCGCGAGTCTGGAGCCAGCGTGCCTGACCAACACCCCCTCGCCTCCGCCTCACAACCCTCCCAGATCGCCTTCCTCGTCGAAGATCTGGAGGAGTCCACGCGCCGCTGGTCCGAGTTCGCCCGGCACGACGAGTGGCAGATCCTCGAGATGGATGGACGGCGCGACCTACCGATCTGAACCGGGACGCTTCTCGATGCGCATCGCCGTGACCGGCGCGAACCCACAGATCGAGCTCGTCCAGCCTCTCTCCGGCCCCAGCATCTACCACGACTGGATCCGGACGCACGGCTACGGTCTCCACCACGTCGGGTACTTCGTCCCCGACATCCACCGCGCTGTAGAGCACGTCGTCCGCGTCAACTCGGGCCGGGTCATCCAGGAGGGATACGGCACCGGGGCAGACGGTCGCGGAGGGTTCGCCTACTTCACCCTCCCCGACCGTCACGAGGTGGTGTACGAGCTCATCGAGCGACCGTCCGTGCGACGTTCGCCGCCTCGCAGCCACCGCCCGCTGGAGGTGCCCCGATGACGGAGCAGACGGCATCACGAGCCAAGACAGGTCGGTTCGCGGGCAAGGTCGCCTACGTGACCGGAGCCGCCCGGGGCCAGGGCCGCAGCCACGCACTCGCTCTCGCCCGCGAGGGCGCGTCGATCATCGCGGTCGACCTCTGCCACGAGGTCGACGCGACCAGGGGGCTGTACCCGGGGTCGACGGTCGAGGACCTGGAGACCACGGCCTCCGCCATCCGGGATGACGGAGGGCGGGTCGTCGCCGAGGTGTCCGACGTCCGGGACGTCGCTTCCCTGGCCGCCGTGCTCGACCGAGGCCTCGACGAGTTCGGCCGTCTCGACATCGTCGTGGCCAACGCGGGAGTCTTCGCCTTCGGCCAGCAGACACACGAGATCCCCGAGAGCGCCTGGCGGGAGGTGATCGACATCAATCTCACCGGCGTCTGGAACACGATCAGAACGACGGTCCCCACCCTGCTGGAGCAGGGCACCGGCGGCAGCATCGTGCTCACCAGCTCGGCCGCTGGACTGCGTGGGCTGCCGAACGCCGCACATTACGCTGCGTCGAAGCACGCCGTGGCGGGCCTGATGAAGTCCGTGGCCATCGAGCTGGCACCGCATTCGATCCGGGTCAACTCGCTCCACCCTGGCAGCGTCGCGACGGACATGATTCTCAACGAGGCGTTGTTCCGTCTCTTCCTCCCCGACCACGCCGCTCCGGGGATGCCCGAGGCCCGACAGGCTCTGACGGCGACCAACCTCCTGCCGGTCCCCTGGGTCGAGCCAGTCGACGTGACAGAGGCGCTGCTCTTCCTCGCGTCCGACGAGGCCCGCTACATCACAGGGCAGGAGATGAAGATCGATGCAGGGTCGAGTCTGCGATCAGGCGGCGGATCTGCCCAGCCTGCCCCCAGTGCGTCCCGCTGACCAGACGACAGCTGCACCGAGGACAGTCGGAGCCTCGCGCAATGCAGCTCGCCGGAGATCGGGGCGACGTCGGCCGGCTAGATCCACCGGGCCATCGAGCCTGCGCTCGGCGAGACGCCGAACCTGAAGCTGCTGGTTCGCACGCCGGGTCGACCAGACGGACGGCGGAATGTCGTTCAGGCTCGCCGACCCGGCGAGCGGGACGATCCTGGAGCCGAGCGTCGAGGTCGGCGCCGACCTGGGCTTCGACCGTCCCGACGGAATCTGCTCCAGCTGGGAGACACCGATCGTGCATAGCCACCGAGGCGTCGACTCAACGCGGGCAGAGGGACGCCACGATCACGTCGTGCTCAGTCCACGCGCGATGCCCTCGGCCCACACCCGCCGCCTCTCGACATCCGCGGCTGCTGTGGAAGCAGGCGCGAAGTCTGCGCCCTGCAGGAGAGTCACCCCCGCTGGATGGACCACTGCCACCTTGCCATCCTCGCGAGCGGGCGAGGGCTCGAACCCAGACCCCAGGATGTCCTCGAACAGCGCGGTCCACCGAGAGACGTCGCCGACCTCGATGGTCACCGCTTCAAGGTCGCCGTGCTCCAGCGCCATCCTGTCCTCCTTTGCCCGAGCCGGTCCTCGTGCGAGCCGCAGTCCTCGCGGCCCGAAGCCTACCCCGGGGCTTTCATCGCGGTTCGCCGAGTAGGGCGTGTCAGTAGGCTGGAGGGTGCCGCTGAGCAGCGAGAATAGGGATTGCTGAAGTCTCTATCGTCGCGCAGGCAGGAGCACCCTCCAGGTGAAGAAGGCTATCGGGTTCTACCCGTGCCCGGACCTCGACACGGCCGCGACGACGGTGGTGTCGTATGCCGGGACGCGGCTGCTGACCGAGACCATCGCCAAGGTCGGGCTCGACCACGCACTGTCGACGGTGCTCGAGCCGTGGCGGCCGCGTCTGGCGGTCCACGACCCGGCGAAGGTCCTGCTCGACCTCGCGCTCGCGCTGGCCGTGGGCGGGGACTGCCTGTCCGATATCGCGTTGCTGCGTGCCGAGCCCGCTCTGTTCGGCTCGGTCGCCTCGGATCCGACGGTGTCACGCACGGTCGACCGCCTCGCCGCCGACTCGACCGCCGCACTGGCGGCGATCGACACCGCCCGCGCCACAGCACGGGCCCACGCCTGGGCACTCGCCGGGCAGGCGGCTCCCGATCACGCCACCGACTCGGCGAACCCGCTGGTCATCGACGTGGACGCCACGCTGGTGACCGCCCACTCGGACAAGCAGGGTGCTGCGCCGACGCTCAAGAAGGGCTACGGCCACCACCCGTTGTGGGCGTTCGTCGACCACGGCCCCGACGGCACCGGAGAGCCGCTGGCCGCGCTGCTGCGCCCGGGCAACGCCTGGTCGAACACCGCCGCCGACCACATCACCGTCATCCGCGCCGCCCTGCGTCAACTGCCCGGACACAAGCCCGGCAGCCGGCCGTAAGGTCCTGGTCCGGGTCGACGGCGCCGGCGCGTCCCACGAGCTCCTCGACCGGCTCCACGGGCAGCGTCTGTCCTATTCGGTCGGGTTCGGCCTCACTCAAGCTCTGGTCGACCAGCTCGCCGCCCTGCCCGCCACGGACTGGCAGACCGCTCTGGACACCGACCGAGAACCCCGACCCGGGGCCTGGGTCATCGAGGCCACCGGCCTGATGAACCTCACATCCTGGCCGACCGGGATGCGAGTGATCGTCCGCCGCGAACGACCACATCCCGGGGCGCAGCTGCGGATCACCGACCCGGACGGCTTGTGCTACACCGCGTTCGCCATCGACACCCGCCCCGGCGGACCCGGCCGCCAACACGCCGACCTCGAGCTGCGGCATCGCCGACGCGCCCGCGCCGAGGACCGCATTCGCGCGGCGAAGGACACCGGGCTGACCAACCTGCCACTGCACGAACTGGACCAGAACCGCATCTGGCAAGCGGTCGTCGCGCTGGCCTGCGAGATCACAGCCTGGGCGCAGATGCTCGCCTACACCGACCACCCGGCGCGGCGCTGGGAGCCGAAACGCCTGCGCCTGCGCCTGTTCTCCATCCCCGCTGCGCGAGCTCGACACGCCCGCCGGACCGTTCTGCATCTACCCGCGCACGCGCCCTGGGCCGACCTGCTCTGCGACGGCCTCACCAGGCTGCGCGCACTCGCCGTTCCCGGCTGAGTACGACCTCACCGCCACCACGACCGAGGAACCCGACCGGACCAGTGGAACCGGCGCCCACCCGAGCGACCTCGGCCGAACTGTCACACCCGACGGGCAGAATCAGCCCCACTCCACCGGCCAGCACCGGTGTCAATCAAGCCAGCACCACCCGACGCAAGATCCGGGCTAGGGCCAATACCGTTCAGTTAGAGTGACACTGGTGTAGTTTTCCGGCCATGCCTCGTGC
>NZ_BAABGT010000109.1:0-50559 GCF_039541715.1 Pseudonocardia xishanensis | reverse complement strand
AGCCCGGCCAGGCGCAGCGCTTGCGCGGTGTGGCTCGCATAGAGCCTGCCCTGCAGCAGCAGCCTCTCGACCTCTGGATCGCGGTGGCCGAGCACATAACCGATGTCCGCTGTCATGGGTGCGAGCCTGGCAGCGCCGATGCTGCGTAGCGTGGAGCAACTGTGAACAAGAGCGCACGTCCCGGTCGTGTCGCGGTGTGAGGGGCCCCGGGACACACGCGGTGGGGTGCGGGCCCCCACTTCCCGGGGCCCGCACGCTCGCGGCGGGAGGCGACGGCCGGCCCGGACCGGTCGATCAGCCGGTCCGGCTGGGCGACGCCGCCGACCAGCGAGGTCGGGAGCAGCGGAGGAGTCGCACGGTGTCTCCAGGCTCGTTCAGGGTCGGAGGACGATGCGGCCCCCGGCGCAGCCTGCGGCCTGACGCTGCCACGCCGCCGTCACGTCGTCGAGGGGGACGGACTCGTGGGCGACGGTGAGCGCGCCGCGCCGGACGGCCTCGGCGACCTCGCCGATCGCCGCCCGCCGCTGGTCCGCGGTGAGTGCGTTGTTGGTGTAGCCCAGGATCCGCAGCGACCGGCTGCGGATCGTGGACGAGTCCAGCGGGCTGGTCTCCCCTGCGCTCCCGCCGAGGTTGACGAGCCTGCCCTCGGGCCGCAGGGCGCCCGCGGCCGCCGCGGCGGGGACCCCGTAGAGCGGGTCGACCACGAGGTCCGCGGGGCCTGCGGCACGGAATCGGGCGGTCATGCCGTCGAGATCGTCGTCCAGCTCGACGACGACGTCCGCACCCACCTCGCGGGCCCGTTCCTGCGCCGCCCCCGACCGGGCCCCCGCCACGACTCGCCCGGCACCCGCAGCGCGGGCCAGCTGGATCGCGGCCTGCCCGACCACTCCACCGCCGCCGAGGACGATCACCGACTCGCCCGCCTGCAGCCCACCGGTCCGGTGCAACGCGCCGAACGCGGCGACCGCGGACAGCCCGGTGGCCGCCATCAGCACCGGATCGACGCCCTCCGGGAGTGCGACCAGCTCGTCGCGGCGCGCGACCGCCCGCTCGGCCATGCTCCCGTCCCCGGGCCTCATCCCGGCGGTGGTGGGGAACCACACCAGGCGGTTCTCGTGCCGACCGACACCCTGGACCCCCGGGACGTACGGCGTAGCGGGCCGCCCGAAGTAGCTGGTCCCACTGGCGCACAACAGGTCCAGCGGTGTGATCGGCGCCGTGACCACCTCGATCAGCACCTCGTCCGAACCCGGCGCAGCATCCCCACGGTCCACCAGGACCGGAGGCTCGCCGCAGGTCGTGACGGCCGCGGCGCGCATCAGGTGGCGATGTCCGGGTACGGCAGGGTCCGGTCGGCGAGCCTGCGCGCGTACTCGGTCTGAAAGCCCATGGGTTCGTGGTCCCGCTCGAACATGGCGATGAACAGGGTGAGGGTGAGGAACGGATGTGCGCCCATGTCGAACAGCGTCGGATAGTCGTGGGTGGACAGTGCCTCGCGCTCGGCCGCGTCGAAAGCGAGCCAGGTGGAGCGCTCGTCGTCGATGCAGTTCAGCACCCGGTTGGCCTCGGTGGCCTCCCACCAGGCGACGGTCTCCCGTGGCTCCTCCCGGTACCGCTCGACCAGCGCGGGGTCCCGGTCGATGGTGAAGAGGAACTTGTTCAGCAGGTACCTGCTCACGCGGGGCCTCCGTTCGGGTACCAGGTGAAGTAGGCCTCCATGGTGTGGAAGAGGTCGTAGGTGTCGACGTAGTCGGCCTTCCGGCCCTCCCCCGCCACCCCCATCATGAGCATGAAGTCCATGAAGCCGTGGGTGGCGTTGCCGGGCAGGTGCAAGCTGTCGAGGCTGACCTCGGCGAGGCACTCCTCGACGTCGCCGCCCGCGATCCAGCCGACCGCCTTCTGGTCGAACTGAGGATCGGGCCCGTGCGGTCCGAACTGCCGCGGCCCGCCCAGCTCCAGGGACAGGTGCCCGGTCCCGATCACGGCGACCCGCTTGTCGGAGGGCCAGGACTCGATCAGCTCCCGGATGGTGCGTCCGAGCTGGACGAAGCGCTTCGGCTGCGGCAGCGGCGGCGCGAAGATGTTCGTGTAGATCGGCACGATCGGCAGGTCCGCCTCGGGGCGGAGGGTGATGATCGGGCAGGTGATGGAGTGGTCGATCCGCAGCTCGTTGGAGAAGGCCAGGTCGAAGCCGGCGTCGAGGCCCTTGCGCAGCACGTACGCCGAGAGGTCCTCATGGCCCTTGAGAAGCATGCGCGGCAGGCCGAACTCGCGTTCCTCGTTGTACCAGTTGGCGTCGTAGGAGGGCGCCTTGCCGACGAGGAACTGCGGCATGTTGTCCAGCCACAGCTGGTGGAAGTGGTCCGAGCCCACCATCACCAACACGTCAGGGCGGGCGCGGGTCAGGGTCTCCCGGAACGACTCGATCTTGCGCACCCACTCGTCCGCGAAAGGCGGGCGGTCCTCGCCCACCGAGGTACTGGCGCGGTAGTAGAACGGGTGGTGGGTGGATGCGATGACCGCAACCAGCTCAGCCATGACGGCCTCCCTCGGCGTCCGACGAGTGCTGGGCAGGAGGTTCGTAGGGGTCCGGGGCGACGGACCTGTTGTGGAGGTCGACCGACAGGAAGATCTCGTTCCCCACCGGGTGGCGCAGTTCCTCGGCGAGCTGTCCCATCAGCCCCGCGGTGCGGGCGAGCAGCGCGAACCCGCGCAGCAGCTCCAGGGGCAGTCCGAGATCCGCGAGAGCGGCCCCGCAGACACCGGCGCCGTTGAGCGGCAACGTCTTCCCCAGTATGCGCGGGTGGACGCGGCCGATCGCGGCGAAGAGCTGGAGGTGGGGGCCGTAGAGGTTCTCCTCGGCGGCGATCTGGAACAGCCGCGGCGTGCGGGGGTCCCCCTCCTTGTGGACGTGGTGGCCGAGGCCGGGGACGAACCGCTGCGCCTCCCGCTGCGCCGTGACCACGGCCAGGGCCAGCTCGTCCCAGCCTGCGTCGTCCGTGGGGAGGTCCGCGGGCAGCTGGGCGTGCAGGAAGCGGCCGCAGTCCTCGGTGACCCCGAGGAAGCGCGAGCCGCCCCCGAGCAGGCCCGCGGCCAGCGCGCCCTGGATGGAGTCCGGCGCGGACAGCAGGGTCAGCCGGGAGACGATCGCCGTCGGGGTGAACCCGTGGTCGGCGAGCGCGGCCAGCACCGCCTCGAACACCCTGGTCTCGCCCGGTGTCGGGCGGCGCTGGGTCGCCAGCCAGAACGCCAGCTCGCCGAACCCGACCGATCCCATGACGTCCTCGGCCAGGTCCCGGCCGAGCAGCGTGATGTCCTTCAGGCTGGAGGCGCCCAAGGCGGTCTCGTACTCAGGCATGGTCGGCCTCCTGCGGGGCGGTCAGCCACCTGCGCAGCTCGACACCGTGCTCGTCGAGCTCGGGGGGTGGGAGCCGATACACCGCGGGAGTCTCGGAGAACCGGATCGGGTGGCGTGTGGTCGGCACGGCGCGGTCACCCTCGCCGACCTCGACGATCGGGTCGAGCTCGAAACGCTCGGCCATCGCGAACCCGCCGTCGATGGTGTTGATCGGCCCGCTGGGCACGCCTGCCTCGGTGAGCAGCTCGAACCACTCCAGCGCTCCCCGCCTGGCGAGCTGCTCGGTGAGCAGCGGGCGGAGCTCCTCGCGGCGTTCGGTGCGGTCGGCGTTGCCTGCGAACCGGGGGTCCTCGGCGACCTCGGGGATCCCGAGGACCCCGCACAGCTTGCGGAACTGCTCGTCGTTCCCGGCGGTGATGATCAGCTCGTTGTCCGCGGTCGGAAGCGGCTCGTAGGGGAACAGGCTCGGGTGCGCGTTGCCCATCCGGAACGGCACAACCCCGCCCGCAGCCCAGGCCGAGCTGTGGTTGACCAGCCCGGTCAACGCCGAGGAGAGCAGGTTGACCTCGACGTGCTGCCCCTCGCCCGTCGCGTCGCGGTGGTGCAGGGCGGCCAGGATGCCGATGGTGGCGTGGTTGCCCGCCATCACGTCGAACACCGAGATCCCAGCGCGGTAGGGCGGCCCGTCCGGGTCGCCGGTCAGGCTCATCAGACCGGACATGGCCTGGACCATGAGGTCGTAGCCGGGCACGTTCCGCCCTGCGCCGGACCCGAACCCGCTGATCGAGGCGTAGATGACTCCCGGGTTGTCGACGCGGACGGACTCGAAGTCCAGGCCGTACTTGGCCATGCCGCCGGGCTTGAGGTTCTCGATCACCACGTCCGCGCGGCGGGCGAGCTCACGGGCGACCGCGGCGTCGGCCTCGTCCCGCAGATCCAGCGCGATGGATCGCTTCCCCCGGTTGATCCCGAGGTAGTAGGTCGACACCTCGCCGCGCACCGGCGGCATCCACGTCCGGGTGTCGTCCCCGCGCGGGCCCTCGACCTTCACCACCTCGGCGCCCATGTCCGCCAACAGCATCGTGGCGTACGGACCGGCGAGGATTCGGGAGAAGTCGGCCACCAGTAGGCCGTGGAGTGGGCCCCCGCGGGTTGTGTCCGCGGTGCTCGCGGTCATGTCGCGCCTCCGTGTCCGCACTACGGACATGTGTCCGTCAGCGCGAGTCTGGTGCGGCACCGTCGTCGTCGTCAACCCGCTGAGGCGGTGATGTGGGGAACCTCGGCGAGCCGCGCGTAGTCCGCACTGATGTCTCCCGCGGCCTGCAGCAAAAGCGGCAGGTGGTGGTCGAGGAGGTACTCGACCGAGGTCTCCGCGGCGTGGCAGTTGACGTTGACGCCGGCGAACACCCGGCCGGAGCCGTCACGCAGGGGCGCGGCGACCGACCGGATGCCGAGGGCGAGTTGCTCGTCGGTCAGCGCCCAGCCACGGGCCCGGACCTCGCGCAGGACGGCGTCGCGCTCGGTCCGGTCGGGTTGCCAGCGGGCGGTGAGACCGGACCGGGTCGGCTCGGCCAACACGCGCTCGAGCTCGTCGACCGGCAGTGCCGCGAGCTGCACCTTGCCCAACGACGTCGGCAGCGCCGGGAACCGCGTGCCGATCTGCACCGCGAGGGACACGATCTTCGGAACGGACACCCGGGCCACGTAGACGATGTCCGAGCCGTCGAGCTGGGCGATCGAGCAGGACTCTCCGGTCCGCTCCACCAGGCGCTCGAGGTGCGGGCGCGCCACGTCCCACAGCCCCATCGACCGGACGTAGGCCACCCCGAGCTCCAGCACCCGCGGGGTCAGCGCGAATCCGGACCGTTCGGCACGGACATAGCCGAGCTCAGCGAGCGTGAGCAGGATGCGACGGGCGGTCGGGCGCGCCAGGTCCGTCGCCTCGGCCACCTCGGCGAGGCTGAGCACGGGCCGGGCCGGGCGGAACGCCGCGATGACCTCCAGCCCTCTGGCCAGCGCTTCGATGAAGTCCGGCCCGGTTCCCTCGCGCGGCATCCCGATCCCCTCGCTCTCGTCCCGAGGTTGCCCGGGACCGCCTGACGGACAGCTGACCCGATCCGCTGTTCCGCCCGGCGCGAAACCTACACTTGACGGCCGCGTGCCCCGAGTCGAAGCTGCGATCGACAAGCAATGACCGCGATACGGACAGACGTCCGCGCCGAAGGGATGACCGTGTCATGACTCAGGGGCAAGCCGGCCACGGGCGTCCGGTAGTGCTGCGCAACGGCACCGTGCTGACCATCGACGGCGTCCGCCGCGTGCTCCCGGGGCACGACGTCCTCGTGGTCGACGGGCGGATCACCGAGATCGGCGTCGGGCTCGAGGTCCCCGCGGGCACCGACGAGATCGACGCCGCGGGCGGCATCGTGATGCCCGGGATGATCGACACCCACCGGCACATGTGGCAGACCGTCATGCGCGGGTACGGCGCCGACTGGACGCTGACCCAGTACTTCGTCTGGTACTACCTGGAGTGGGGCAGGGTCTTCCGCCCCGAGGACGTGCACGCGGGCAACCTGCTCGGCGGCGTCGAGGCGCTCGAGGCCGGCGTCACCACGACCGTCGACTGGTCCCACGGCCTGCAGACCACCGCCCACGCCGAGGCCGCCGCCGACGCGCTGGAGTCGCTGCCCGGCCGGTTCGTGCTGGCCTACGGCAACATCCAGGACGCGCCGGCGACCTGGACCGGCACGCCCGACTTCCGGGACTTCGTCTCCCGCCGCTCCGGCGGGCGGCTGGGCTTCCAGCTCGCGTTCGACGTCACCGGCGACCCCGCCTTCCCCGAGAAGCCCGCCTTCGAGGTCGCGCGCGACCTCGGGCTCGCGGTCACCACCCATGCCGGGGTCTGGGGCGCCACGGGCGACGACGGCATCACGCTGATGCACGACCACGGCTTCATGGCCCCCGAGACCGTCTACGTGCACAGCGCCTCGCTGTCCGCCGACAGCTACCACCGCATCGCCGCGACCGGCGGGTCGGTGTCGGTCTCCACTGAGAGCGAGCAGAGCGCGGGCCAGGGCTACCCGCCCACCTGGGCGCTGCGTGCCCACGGCATCCCCGTCTCCCTGTCGATGGACACCACGGTCTGGTGGAGCGGGGACCTGTTCTCCGCCATGCGCAGCACGCTCGGCGCCGACCGCTCCCGCGAACACCTCGAGGCGCACGCCAAGGGCGACACGGTGACCCACTCCTCGTTGCGCGCCGAGCAGGTCGTCGAATGGGCCACCCTCGGCGGCGCCCGCGCGCTGGGCATGGACTCGGAGCTCGGCAGCATCGAGGTCGGCAAGAAGGCCGATCTCATCCTGATCAAGAACGACCACTCCCCCGTCTCGTTCCCCCTGCTCAACCCCTACGGACACGTCGCCTTCCAAGCGCAGCGCGGCGATGTCCACACCGTGCTGGTCGACGGCCGCATCGTGAAGCGGGACGGCAGGCTGGTCGACGTCGACCTGACCGCGTTGCGCCGCACCGCCGAGGAGAGCGTGGAGCACCTGCGTTCCACGCTCGGCGACGAGGCCTGGGAGAAGGGCATGAACCCCGAGATCCCGGAGACCGAGGTGCTCGACAACCCGTACACCTACACCGACTACCGGAGCGACGCGACGCACCGCTGACGGACCGGACGGCAGATCTCCGATGACGCAGCTGCCCACCGCGCCCGGTCGCGAGTGGCTCCTCGAGCTCAGGCCGCGCGGACCGATCGCGCTCGACTCGGCCGCCAGCTCCTCGCCGAGGGTCGCCGAGACGATCGCCCACGTCGGGGAGGAGCCGGTGCGCTGTGCCATCGAGGTCGGCCACGCCATGGCCGTCACGATCACCCGCGAGATCCCGGTGTTCGGCGGCGGCGACGGCCCCTTCCAGATGCTGCGCAAGGGGACCGAGTCCTCGACGTTGCGTTCGCTGGTCCTCCTGGCCTTCCCGGCAGCGGAGCTTCAGCCGATCACCGAGGAGGCGCTCGAGGGCGACCGCGACTTCGTCCGTCGCGGCATCGCCCTGGACAAGGTGCTGCGCGGGATCAGGCTCGGCCATGCGGGGATGGCTCAGGCGTTCCTCGGCGCCTGCGAGGACCTCGTCGCGGGAGACCGGCTCGCCGACGAGATGAAGGCGGTCTCCGAGGACCTCTTCCGCTACATCGACAGCTTCTCGGACTCGATGGTCGTCGAGTTCCTGGCCGAGCGCGACAGATGGATCACGAGCGCCGCGGCCGCGCGGGACGAGACGGTCCGCCACGTCCTCAGCGGTGACGACATCGACGTCCGCGCGGCGACATCGGTGCTGTCCTACGACCTTCACCGCAGGCACCTCGCCCTGATCGCCTGGGTCGGCCGCGAGAGTGAGGCCTCCGACCTCGGTCGGGTCGCAGCCGCCGAGCTCGCAGCATGTGGGGCCACGTCCACTCTGATGATGCCGGTCGGCAGCTCCGCCCTGTGGGCGTGGGGTGTCCTGCCCGGATCCGGGCCGACCGCGACACCGTCCCCCGCCCCAGTCGTGCGCGACACCGACGTCCACGTCGCACGAGGACTTCCCGGCCGCGGGGTGGAGGGCTTCCGGCGCAGCCACCAGCAGGCCGCGCGAGCCGAACGTCTCGCCCGGCTCGCGGGCGACCGCGCCGCGCGCTCCACGGACTACGCCGACGTCTCCGCGATCACCCTGCTCGCCGAGGACCTCCCGAGCGCCCGCGACTTCGTCGCACGCGAGCTCGGCCCGCTGGCGACGCGGACCAGCGCGATGCCGACCCTGCGCGAGACGCTCCTGCGCTCCCGGTCCGTGAAGCATTGCGCAGGCTCGAGGGCCAGGGCCTGATCGAGCTCGCGCACGGGCGGAGCGCGACCGTCGTCCCGCTCTCCGCCGAGGACATCACGGGGATCTACGGTCTCCGCCGGATGATCGAGCCGGAGCTGGCGGCGCGGTCGGTGCCCGGTCACGGAGAGGCCGACCTCCGGTTGTTGCGCTCCCACATCGACGACTTCGAGAACACCGACTCGGAGGTCGTCTGGCAGGCACACCAGGACTTCCACCTGCGGCTGGTCCGTCCGGCCGCCTCGGCCTGGGATCTCCGGACGCTCGACCAGCTGTGGGCCGCTGCGGAGCGCTACACCCGACTCGTGTACGACTTCGCCGAGATCGCTCGAACGGAGCGGACCCGCCGCGAGCGCATCCACAGCACGATTCTCGACGCGGTGCAGTCGGGCGACGCCCACGCGACCCGGCAGGCCGTCGACGACCACCTGCGACACAACGAGGAGGAGATGGTGGAGCGGATCGAAGGCCTGGACCCGCACCGCCGAGACGTGGGTGCTCAGGACTCCGCCTGAGCCGGCCGACGACGGCGAGCCGCGCCCACGACCCCGAGATCGGGACGGCGGACCCGCTCAAGCCGGGCCGCACCCCGCCACCGCCCGCAGTGCGGCGAGCTCGGTGAGCCGGACCCGGGCCAGGGCGATGACGGCGTTCGCCGCCGGCGAAGGCCTGCGGCCCGCACGGGTCGCCGCGAGGAGCTCCCGCTCCACGGCGGGCTGTAGCCGGGCCGCGACGAGCACCCCCGCCTCGAGGTCCTCGCGGACGAACGTGAACGGCAGGATCGAGCAGTACTCCC
The DNA here is from genome assembly GCF_039541715.1 of Pseudonocardia xishanensis. Taxonomy (NCBI): domain Bacteria; kingdom Bacillati; phylum Actinomycetota; class Actinomycetes; order Pseudonocardiales; family Pseudonocardiaceae; genus Pseudonocardia; species Pseudonocardia xishanensis. The sequence continues at coordinate 41,545 of NZ_BAABGT010000109.1, read as the reverse complement.
CGCGCGCCACGAGGTCCCGGACCCTGTGGATGGAGTCCGTGCGGGACCCCGTGTCGTCGGTGTCGCTCACCAGGTCGGTACTGGCCCGCAGGAAGTCGCGGAAGCCGGGCGTCATGACCAGCCGGAGCGCGTGGAGCGCGTCCGCCGTGGCGGGGTCGGGAAGAGCCGGAACGGTCCCGCGCCGTGCGACCAGGAGCATCGCGTCCGTGCCGACGACGACCGTGGACAACAGTGGGTTGGGCGGGCCCGCCTGGTGGGTGAAGACGCCGAGCTCGAGGCGGCCCTCCTCGATCCACTCCTCCAGGAACATCGGCAGGGCCTCGACGATCTCGATCCTGGCCTGCGGGTGTCGTTCCGCGAACCGACCCTCCAGGTAGCCCGCGAGCGCGGGCACGAGTGACGGTGAGAGCCCGAGCCGGACGGTCCCGGTGAGCGTCGAGGCAGCAGCACGCACCGCCGACCTGATGTCCTCGACGTAGGTCAGCAGGGTCTGCGACATCTCCATCAGCCGGGCCCCGGGCACGGTCGGGCGGACCCCGCCGGGCATGCGCACCAGCAGCTCGACGCCCAGCTCACGTTCGAGCGCCTGGATCTGTTTGCTCAGTGCCGGTTGGCCGACGTGGAGCTTGTGGGCCGCCCGGCTGAGGCTCCCTTCACGGACGATCACCGTGAAGTACTGGAGCTGCCGCAGGTCCACCGGGCGATCCTAGCCCTCCATTCCCCGTGGGAATACCGACTGGATGCAAGCCCAGAAAGGCGAGGGCGTTGTCCACCTGCGCGGCCCGCCGTGACCGGTCCGGAAGGACGTCGACGCTGTGCACCGCCCGGGTGACGTGGTCGGGCATGAACGGGCTGTCCGTGCCCAGGAGCAGTCGATCCGGCCCGAACCGGGCGGCGAGCACCGGCAGCAGCGCAGGGTCCTGGACCAGGGTGTCGACGAACAGCCGGCGGACCGCGCGGTCCCACCGCTCGTCGCCGCCCGACGCCGCACGCAGCCGCGGCGCGACCCAGGAGAACGTGCCTCCGCCGTGTGTGAGCGCCACCCGCAGCTCCGGATGGCGATCCAGCACACCACCGGCGACGAGAGCGAACGCCGCAGCCGCGGTGTCCGTGGGCATCCCGAGCCCGATCTCGAGCGGCCCACCGGCGCGACCCAGCACCCCGCGTCCGCGCTGCACCGGGTGGACGAGAACCCCGGCGCCCGCGTCCGCGCAGGCCGCCCAGATCTCCGCCGTCTCCTCCCCGTCGAGATCGCGTCCGGCCATCCGGGTGCCGGTCTCGACGCCGCGCAGGCCGAGGGTCAAGCACCGTTGGAGCTCGGCTCGCGGGTCGACGCGGGGCAGACAACCGAGCCCGATCAGCCGTCCTCCCGACTCTCGGCACGCCTGCGCGATCTGGTCGTTGACCGCGCGGGCGTACCCGGGGTCGATCGTCCAGGCCCGCTCCATGACCTCCGGAACCGGTGAGATCACCTGGTGGGACAGGCCCACCCGATCCATCTCCGTCAGCCGCGTCGGCACGTCCCAGAGCGCGGTCGGGACCGCTCGGAGCCGACCCTCGCCGTCGACGATCCTCCCCTCACCGTCGTCCACGACGAGCCGCGGCGCCCCGTCGAGCGCGGGAAGTCCGGGGCCGCAGTGATGAGCGTGCACGTCCACCAGCGTGTACGGCCTCCCGGTCACGCGGACGACTCCGAACCCTGCGGCATGGGCGAGATGCGACCACCCAGGGCTGTGAGGTCCTCACCCAGGACGACGTCGCCGATCGTGACCGGCAGCGCGTCGATCAGCACGAAGAGCACCCGGACCGGCTCGTCGCCGCGGGCGACCCAGGAATGCATGGTGCCCCGCTGCACGAGGACGTCACCCGCCGTGAGGTGCCGGACCACCTCACCGCTGTCCAGGACCATGTCGAGCCGGCCGGAGAGCACGACGGCGACGTCCTGGGTCTCGGTGCGGTGCATGTTGGTGTGCTCCGCTTCGGCCGGGTCGAACTCCGCGATGCGGAACAGCACGCGTGAACCCGCCGGCCCGGGTGCGCCGTCGTCGAAGAGGTCCTCGTCGTTGCTGGCCGGGAACCGCCCGGTGCACCAGACGACCCGCGCCTCGTAACCCGGCAGCCGCGGCTGCGAGTCGACGGTCTCGTCCGACCTGACGATCGCCTTCCCGTCCGCAGCGTGCCCGGTGACCACCCGCCGGAATCGGAAGCTCATGTGCCGCTCCTCGCAGCGACCGACCGGAGCGGGATCGCCGCAGCGGCCGGCGTCACCACCTGCCGGGTCTCCCCCAGCCCCGTTCCGGCGAGGCTCACCACGTCACCCGGTTGCAGCCAGCCCGTGAAGTCCCCCGGGTCCGGGGTGTCGACGTGTTCCAACAGGCAGCCGCCGGGGACCGTCCCCGACCCGATCACGGCCCCCGGCGTGAGGTCCGCGCCCCGGGAGACGTAGGCGAGGAGTTCCCCGAACGTCCAGTCCATCCGGGCCAGTTCGCCCCGGGTCAGCTCGACACCGTTGACCGAGGCGGTCAGCTCCAGCCGCCCGTCCCGTCGGAACGGCTCGAGCTCGTCGGCGGTGACCAGAGTCGGTCCGAGTGTGATGGCGCCGTCCTTGCTCTTGGCCATCCCGATGCCCTGGGCCATGTCGACGACCTGATGGTCACGCGCGGTCCAGTCGTTGTAGAGGGTGAAGCCCACGATGTGCTCCTCGGCACGGTCAGGGTGCAGGTCACGGCCACCGCGCCCGATCACGGCCCCGACCTCGAGCTCGAGGTCGAACATCGTCGAGCCCGGTGAGATCGGCACGTCGTCGTACGGCCCGACGATCGCGTCGGCGTTGGCGAAGTAGAACGCGGGGCTCCGCGACCAGACCTCCGGCAGGTCGGTGTCGCGGCCGAGCGCCCGGTAGCACCCACGGAGATGATCGAGGAAGCACAGCCCGTCCCGGACCGACGGCGGGCGGCGGAGCGGGGCCAGCACCCGGACCTCGGCCAGTTCGCGGACCTCTGCGGGCGAGCGCCACGCATCCGCTCCCGCTTCCTCCAGGCTCCCGGTCGCGAGCAGGTACTCCAGGGTCGTTCCGGTGGCGAGCCCGCGGACGGACCCTCCGTCGAGGACCCCCGTACGGACGACGGCAGATGCCTCGTAGGTCACCCACCTCATGCCGTTCCTCCCTCGACCTGTGCCGCACGCACGTCCTCGCCCGTGTGCACGGCGTCCACGGGGTGGTCGCCACCGAACCCGTGGACGGGTCGTGCGCCGCGGCCGAGGTAGGTGCGGATGCGCAGCACCGCGACGGACGCCGACCCGACGAGGACGCACGCCACGAGCACCGTGTACATCGGGGCCCGGAGGCCGACCGTGGCGACCAGCCACACCAGGATCAGGTTCAGGAAGCCACCCAGCACCGCGACGACCACGTTGTAGGGCAGCGAGAAGCCCGTCTGCCGCACCTGGGTCGGGAAGATCGCCGCGATCAGCCCGGGGGCGGCGGCCGGGATGCCCGCCGCGGCCAGTGCGACCGGCAGCTGGATCAGGACGGCCGGCGCGGAGCCGGGGGCGAGCGACGGCAACACGAGGAGCAGGAGCACGGTCGCGGCGGTCGCTCCTGCGGCCCACTGCAGCATCCGGCTCCAGCCGTACCGGTCGGCGACGTAGCCCCACACCGGCATGGCCGCCATCGCGCCCCCGATCAGGATCAGGCTCGCGACGAGCGCCGAGGTCGAGGAGAAGCCGAGCGAGGTCTGCAGGTAGGTGGGCCAGAAGTTGAAGTAGGTGACGTTGACCAGCGTGAGCGCGACAGCCACGAGGACGGCGAAGAGGACCGCAGAACGGTGTCGCGCGAGCACCTCGCGCACCGGCGTGGCCGGAGGGTGCGCCCCGGCACCCGTCTCGCGGACGAACGCCGGCGTCTCGTCGATCCGACGGCGCAGGTAGATCGACACGGCGCCGAGTACCCCTCCGACGAGGAACGGCAGACGCCACGCGAGGGACGGCACATCAGGTGTGAGGTGGGTCGCGACGAGCCCCGCCGCGAAGGCCGCCGCCGCCCCCAGCAGGAATCCGCTGTAGGCCGTCATCTGCTGGAACGCGCCCGCTCGGGCGACGCCGTCGGGCCGGGCGTGCTCGGTCACGAACACCGCCGCCGCGGGGATCTCACCCCCGACCGCGCAGCCCTGCGCCACGCGCAGGAGCAGGAGCAGCGCCGGTGCGGGCCAACCCACCTGCTCGTAGGTCGGCAGGAGGCCGATGCCCAGCGTCGCCACCGACATGACCACGACGGTCAGGATGAAGAGCCGCTTGCGGCCGACCCGGTCGGCCACCCGCGCGATGAGAACGCCGGCCACGGGCCTGATCAGCAGCCCGGTCGAGTAGATCGCGAGCGTCTGTACCAGGCGCAGGGTGGGCGACAGGTCCGCCGGGAAGAACGCCTGGCCGATCAGGGTCGCGACATAGAGGTAGACGACGAAGTCGTAGTACTCGAGCGCGGCGCCCAGCGAGCCCAGCCGGATGTTCCGGCTGGCCCTCCGTCCGGCGTCGGTCGCCGATGGTTGCGTCATTGCAGGGGCATCCTTCGTGAGGCGTGTGTCGGTCGGAGGACCGCTGCGCACGCTGGGTGGGAGGTGGGGGATCGGGTCCGACTAGTCGTCGAAGTCGACGGAGGCGTGGGGCCAGTCGACCGCGCCGAGGAGGTGGTCGTGGGAGGCCTGGACCCGGCGTCGGACCTCGGGCAGGTCGACTCCGAGCAGGCGGCCCTGCCACTTGACGATTCGTCCGTTCACCATCACGGTGGCGACGGACTCGACTCCCGCACCCTGCACGACCGAGGCCAGGATGTTGTTGCGCGGGAACAGGTGCGGCGCCGAGGTGTCGATGAGGATGACGTCCGCCTTGTTCCCGGGCGTCAGGGAACCGGCGATCTCGCCGACGCCGCAGTTGTCCGCGCCCTTCCGGGTCGCGGACTCGAGGATCTCCCGCAGGGTGGGCGAGGCGCTGCCGTCGCGGTGCGCGTCGACCCGGTGCACCAGGTGGAGAGCGCGCATCTCGGCGAACATGTCGATGGCGTAGGTCATCGGGTTGTCGTTGCTCAGGCCGGGACGCAGCCCCTGCTCGACCCACTCGTTGTACGGCACCCGTCCGTACCGGAACTGCGTCTCGATCCGCGGACAGACATTCACCTGGGCCCCGTTGTCGATCACGATCTGACGCTGCTCCGCGGAGAGGAAGTTGCCGTGGTTGATCGCCTCGCGGCCGTCGAAAGCGCCTGCAGAATACAGCTCCGCCAGATTCTGCCGCTCGATTCCGCTGTCGAAGGAGAACCACAGGTCGAGTTCCTTCCGGACCGGAAGCAGGTCCGTGAGGTCGTCGAATCCGGGCGCATAGAGGCGCATCGAGCACAATGCGTCCGCTGCGGAGAAGTACCGGTCGCGCAGCCGCCGCACGTCCGACGGGAAGGTCTCGGCCCACGCACCCGCGCGCGGCCGCCCGACGGCGTGCACACCGCGAACGCCCGAAGCGAGCAGCGCCTCGACGGCGGCGTCCGAGTGCTCGGGCGAGCGCGCGTTGTGCATGTTGTCGACGACCGTGGTGATGCCGCCGTTGAGAGCGGCCAGCAGGGTGTTCAGGGTGCCCGCGTAGATGTCCTCGGGCCGACACGCCGGGGCGAACGCACGGTGGGCGGCGTACATGTAGCTACGCCCCGAGACCGGGGCGCCACCGATCGCGTCCTCCGTGTCCTGGGGGACGTTCTCGGGGATGATCCGCCCGAGAGCGCCCTCCCAGGAGTGGATGTGCGGATCACAGAATCCGGGCATGACGATGTGGTCCCGCGCGTCGATGACGACGGCGTCGGACGCCGAGAGCGAGGGCCCGACCTCGGCGATGCGGTCCCCGACCACCAGCACGTCGCCCGCGGCGAAGTCCCCCACCGCCGCGTCCATCGACAGGACGGACCCACCCTTGAGCAGAATCCGCCGACCCGGCTCCACCCGCCCTGCCGCGTCACCCTGGAGGAGCGCCGCGAGACGCCGCCCCTCGGACGCGCCCACGGCTTCACCCTCGGAACCGCTCATCGCATCCCCGTTCTCACAATGCATGCCCGCGGACATCGTCACCACCGGAGCATGACCACGAATGCGGCGACAGAGGGACGCTAGCATCGTCGGCGCGCGAGCAGAAATTCCACTTGTTAATGCACGCTATTCCTATGAAGAATATGTGGCCGGATGCCACGTTGCCATGCGGATCGAGCGGATCGACGAGGCGGGCGCATTCGAGGGCGCGGGGGACTCAGCGACACCCGAGCTCGATCGAGCCGAGGCGGTCGATCGTGGCGGTGACGACGTCGCCCGGGGCGACCGGGACGGCGGCGGTGAGCCCGCCGGAGAGGACGACCTGTCCCGCGGTGAGGCCCTCGTCCGTGGCGGAGAGGCGGCGGACGAGCCAGGCGACGGCGGCGGCCGGGTGGCCGACCCGCGACGTGGACACCACCCTCGCGGCCCTGACCGAGGCCGCCCTGGACAGCCGACGTCTGTCGCTGCTGTGGCAGCGCGAGGGCCGCCACCTCGACACCGAGGACTTCCAGCCTCGGGCAGGAGCTCGCGGCGGCGAGCAGGCGGGTGATCCTCGCCCCCGTCGCAGGCGGGGCAGGTGAGGGCTGCGGTTCAGGGCGGGTCGCCGACCGGGCACCGCTCGCCCGCCGCGAACAGCTCGTCGCCGCCGCGGCGCAGGAGTTCCGCGCCAAGGGCTTCGCGGGCGTCGGGGTCGACGACATCGGTGGCCGGGTCGACGTCGTCGGCCCCGCCCTCTACCGGTACTTCGACACCAAGGCGGACATCCTCGTCGCCGCTGTGAGCCGCTGGCACGAGTGGCCGGCCCTGGAGACCGCCCGCGTGTTTCACGCCCCCGTACCCGGCGAGGCCGTCCTCGGCCTGCTGGTCGAGGGCCATGTCCGCACCGCGCTCCACGCGACCGACCTGCTCGCCGTGTGGCTCACCGAACGCCTCTACCTCCCCGACGCCGTCCGTGAGCGCCTCGACCGCGTCCAGGCCGACTCCCTCGCCGAATGGCAGCGCTGGCTGTCGGGCGCCGCCATGGCCGCCCTCGGCCTACAGGCGACCGACCGACGGTCCGGGTCGTGAGATCCCGCTGCTCACCCGACGTCGAGGACCTCCAGGTTCAGCGGGAGTTGGTTCCGGTGGGGCCCGGCCGGCCCCGCGGCGTCCACAGGGACGACGGGGGCCTGCGGCGCGAACGGGGCGGTGAGCGCGGCCTCGTCGGTGACGACGCCGGTGCCGGTGAAGCGGGTGAAGACGAACGGCAGTCCGTTGGACTGCAGCGGTGACGGGCCGTCCATGATGTGGAAGTGCAGGTGGGGCGCGTCGGTGTTGCCGCTGTTCCCGAGGATGCCGAGGACATCCCTGGTCTTCACCTGATCACGACCTCGACCCTGACCGTGCCGCGTTGCACGCCGGTGAAGGTGAGGTTCTTCGCGGCCCCGTCGGGCATCGTCAGGGCGACGGTGTGCCGGAGCGCCTGCGGTGGTGTCGCGTCGGCCGGGAGGGTCGCGTCGAGGAACAGGTCACCGGCCTGGCCCGGTCCGAGTCCGTCGCCGGTCGCACCCCCGGCAGGCCTGAGCAGCAGGTCGGCCCGCTGGACCGTCGTGATCACGGCGTCGCCGTCACCCAGGACGGAGACGCTGCCCAGGACCACCCGACCACCGGTCACGTTGATGATCTGCAGCTCGTACGCGAGGTGGATGCGGCCGTCGGCACCGAGGACCGGGTGGACCTGCGGGGACAGCGGCCGGATCGCGACCGGGGTGAGGGTGGCCGTCTCGTCGGAGCTCGTCGGGAGGGCGGACTGCGTGGTCGGCACCGTCGTCGCGGGCACCGAGGTGGCACAGCCGGCCAGGGCGAGGACAACGGCCAGGAGGGCGGCGCAGCCTGCCCGGGCATTGATGGTCGGCATGACGGATCCTCCGGAGTCGCTACCCACGACGGCCCCCCGCGACGCGGCGGACGACCGAATTCTGTGCGGTGATCGCCCGCCCCGGAATCGACCTGGGCCCGGTCCGGGAGCGGACCTGGGCCAGGTCCCGTTGCGACACGATCGGATGGAAGGCGGTCGCCCCCAGGCTCTCGCCGGCTACGCTCCTGCTCCTCTGGCCGCGGTGCCACGTCGACGGCCTCCAGCCTCCTCGGGGGGAGAGCACGATGGTGACCTCCGGAATCGGCGCGCGGCCGGAGAACACTCGTCCCGGTGTCCTGGCTCGACGGCCGTTGACGTGGTTCTTCCTCATCGCCTTCGCCGGCGCGTGGATCGTCGAGGCGCCGGTGGTCCTGTCCCGGACGGGCACCGGCCTCCTGCCCTACACCCTCCCGCCGCTCGTCGTGGTCCTGCTGATCGCCGCCGCGACCTTCACCGGCCCGACCGTGGCGGCCTTCGTCATGGCTCGGGCCACCGAGGGCAGGGACGGCCCGAAACGCCTCCTGCGCCGGTACGTGATGTGGCGGGTCAAGGTCCGCTGGTACCTGTTCGTCCTCCTCGTCTTCCCGGCGACCGAGGTGCTCGGCGCGATCGTCCTGCCCGGAGTCGCGGCGTCCGCCCAGCCGCTGACGATCGGCCTGGCGGCCGGCTACCCGCTGGCGTTCGTCACGACCTTCGTCCTCGGTGGACCGTTGGGCGAGGAGCCGGGCTGGCGCGGCTTCGCACTGCCCCGCCTGCAGGCGGTCTGCGGGCCGCTGGGCGGGGGAAGCCTGCTCGGCGTGATGTGGGCGCTGTGGCACCTGCCCCTGTTCTGGTCTGGAGTCTGGACCCCGCTCAGCGTCCCGAACGTCGTCATGTTCATCCTGATGATCACCCTGCTGACCATCCTGATGACCTGGGTGTACAACAACGTCGGGGGCAGCCTGTTGATCACCATGCTCATGCACGCCTCCTTCAACACCTTCGCCGACAAGGTCGTGGGCCCCCTCTTCCCCGCCCCCGTGCTCGACGAGTACGCGCTCCTGCCGGAGCTGGTCGGTTTCGGCGTGGCAGCGGTCGTCGTCGTGGTCGCGACGAGAGGGCGACTGAGCTACACCGGCGGGCGGGGCTCGTCGGAGGCCGGTCCGGCCGTCGTCCCGACCTGACACCGCGGCCGCGGGGCACGCGCCCACCGCGACCGGAAGCGGCCGGTGGCCCCGACCTCCGGGGTGGAGGTCGGGGCCACTGCACGGCTGGGGCTCCCCGAGTCGACTCACTCGGCGGCCGGTCCGCTCCTACCGGTCGTCGGCGGGGGAGGTCGCCCCCTCGTCCATCGAGTCCGCGTCGTCCTCGTCCTGCGTCGTGGCCGAGTCCTCGGGAGAGGTGTTGCGGTCCTCGTCGGGGAGGACGGTCTCGTCCTCGTCCGTGAGAGCCACGCCGGCCTCGTTCTCGACGATCGTGTCGACCGGAGAGTCAGCCGGTGTCCCGACCGTCGCCTCGTCCGATGCCGGTGTCTCGACGGGTGCCGGTGTCTCGGTCTCCGTCACGGGTGTCCGACGTCCATCGCCGGTGTCGGGTCCGAAGCCTCGTCCACGGTGGGCGCCTCGTCCGGCACGTCTGCAGGCGATGCCGCGACGCGAGCCGCGGAGGCACCGGTGTAGGTCAGCCCTTGGCGATGCCGGTGTCGTGGCGGAGCGCAGAAGGGGAGCCGACCGGATGCCGACGGGGACTGCGGACCGTTCGCCCCCCGTTCTGGAGGCGCCGTGCACACCGCGGCGCGTCGGGCGAGCCGAACCTTCCGGCTTCGGCCGCCGCGGAACACCCGGTGTCTCGGTTGGACGGTGGGCCGCCGACGGGATCCGTCGCACGGTGGTGGCTCGGGATCGGATGACCCGTCCCACGCTGGTACGTCGATGCGTACCGGCCGAGTGCGCCGTGCACACCCCCGCCGTCAAGTCGCAGTAGCAACAATGGCTAGTACGACTTGTCAGAGACGGCTGCCACGGCCCGACCCCTCCCCCGTGCTCAGCGGGAGGCTGGGTGTCGGTATCGCATGTCGACCGGCACCAGGGCCGTCGTGCAGGATCCTGAGCACGTCCCGCATCGCCCACATCCGGTCGTCCGGCGGGCTGTGCACGTCGAGGTACAGCACCGGCTCGGGGCCGCAGGTGTCCAGCCGGGCCACCGCGTCCCGCATCGGGACCTCCACGATGGACACCAGCCCGAGCAGGCGGGTCCGCAGGTCGTGGATCGGCGGGCCGGCGTCGTCCGCCGTGGCGTTCGGAACCGCCGGGTCTCGGCCGACTCGCACCCGCAGCCCTCTTCCTGCTCGCCGGGAGCGCTGCCTCGTCGCGGGTTCTGGACGGCTCGTCAGCACTGTCGGGATCACCTCGGGGAGAGGTGGAGGCGATCTCGTCGTGTGCAGTCTTCATCGCGTGCGAGTGCGCAGACGTTGCCCGTCGACGGACGTTCTACCTGTTCAGACCAACGATGTCGGCTCCCGGCGACTATCGGTGACCGTTGATCACGCCCGCTCGTGTCGGACTGGGGCATCAGGGTCCCGGCGTGAGGGCGCCGCGGCCTTGGGCCACTCGAGCGCGCGGCCGCGCACGTGCTCGTTCTCCGCGGCGGGCTCCCGCTCCACGGCGTCGGCGACGGCCGCCCGGATCGTCGCGAGGAGGGCGTCACGGGTCCGGTCGGAGAGCCGTTCGGTGCCGGAGGGGAGCAGGCGCGAGAGCTCGGAGTCCCGGGTCCGCGCGTCCAGGCCCACGCTGCGCGCCGCGGCGAGGACGACCGTCGTGATGTCGACCTCCAGGACCTGCGCGATGACGACCAGCGAACTCGGGTCCGGGAACTTCCGCGGTGGCGCTCCGGCGCCCAGCTGCTGCCACCGGCCCCGGCTCAGCGCCCGATCGGACCGTCGCTCGAGGTCGGTGTAGGACCATCCGCGCTCGTCCATGCGGGCGCGGAGGAGCTGCTGCAGGGTCGGCGCGGGGTCGCCGGGTCCTTGCGAGTCGGTCACGGATGGCCTCGTTCGTCCTGGTTCACACGGGCACAGCTCGCCGGGGCCTGCGCCGCGGGACACGCCGCTCGCGCCCTCACACGCACGGTGAAGTATATGCACTGTCAAGCAGCAGATGACGCCGACGGGGCGATCACTCGGTCGCAACCTACCGGTACCGGCCAGGTCCCGGTGACCGCCGAACGGCCGCGAGCAGGGACTCGGTGCCCGAGCGGTCGCACCCTTGAATAGGGTACCCCCCTAGGGTATGTTGCGCGGCGTGGAGGAGGTCGCCGTGAACACTCTCTCGAAGCTCTCCGTCTACGGCGCGGCGCTCGCCCTCCTCAGTCTCGGGGCGTACGCGACCGGATCCGCTGTCGGTCCTCTCCGATCCCCCGCCCCCGCGCGCGAGATCACGTCCGGCGCCGAGGGCGCGGGGCACGGGGACGCTCACAGCAGCGCCGTCACAGGGACCGCGGACCAGCCCGCCGGGCCGGCGTCGAGCAGGGGCGGCTACACCCTCGCGCCCACCGCCTCGACGCCGACCGCCGGAACCACCACCGAACTCACCTTCCACATCATCGGTCCCGACGGGGCCCCCGTCACCGCGTTCGACGAGGAGCACACCAAGCGGCTGCACCTGATCGTCGTCCGCCGCGACACCACCGGGTTCCAGCACCTCCACCCGACCATGGACCCCGACGGCACCTGGCGGACGAGCCTGCGGCTGCCCACGGGCGGTGTCCACCGGGTCTTCGCGGACTTCACGCCCACCGGCGGTCCGGCGACCACCCTCGGCGTCGACCTCTCGGTCGCGGGCACCTACGAGCCGGTCACTCCCGCGCCGAGCCGGATCGCCCGGATAGACGACTACGAGGTCCGCCTCGACGGCGAGCTGAGCCCGGGACGGTCCTCACCGGTGACCCTGACCGTCACCCGGGACGGCGCGCCGGTCACCGACCTGCAGCCCTACCTCGGCGCCTACGGACACCTCGTCGCGCTCCGGTCCACGGACCTGGCCTACCTGCACGTGCACCCCGACCGCAGCCCCGACGACGGACGCACGGCGGCGGGCCCGCAGATCCGGTTCCTCGCCGAGGTCCCCTCGACCGGGACCTACCGGCTCTTCCTGGACTTCCAGCACGCCAGCGTGGTCCGCACCGCCGAGTTCACCCTGCCCGCCGGACCCACCCCCGAACCCGGAGCGTTGCCGACCGCGCCCGCGGCGGGTACCCCGGAGGACGACCACGGCCACCCGGCCACCGGTGACCGCGCGGGAGGTGAGCACTGATGCCCACGACCGACACCTCCGCCACGCCCGCCGAGGGCACGGGCACGGTGACCGAGGTCGAGCTCTCGATCAGCGGGATGACCTGCGCCTCGTGCGCCAACCGGATCGAGCGCACGCTCAACCGGATCGACGGGGTGAGCGCCACCGTCAACTACGCGACCGAGAAGGCCAAGGTGCACGCCCCGGGCGGGGTCGCCGCCGACACGCTCCTCGCAACCGTCGAGGCCGCCGGGTACCACGCCCGGCTGCCCGAGCCGCCGACGTCCGCAGGCGCCGGTACCGACGACGGCGAGCCCGACGAGCTGCGCAGCGTCCGACAGCGGCTGTGGATCTCGCTGCTGCTGTCCGTGCCGGTCGTCGCCCTCGCGATGGTCCCCGCGCTGCAGTTCACCTACTGGCAGTGGATCTCGCTGACCCTGGCCGCTCCGGTGATCGTGTGGGCGGCGGCGCCGTTCCACCGCGCCGCGTGGGCGAACCTGCGCCACGGCGCCGCGACGATGGACACCCTGATCTCGCTCGGCACCCTCGCGGCGTTCGCGTGGTCGCTGTACGCCCTGCTCTTCGGGACGGCGGGCATCCCGGGCATGACACACCCCTTCGAGCTCACGATCAGCCCGTCGGACGGGGCGGGGAACATCTATCTCGAGGTCGCCGCCGGGGTGACCACGCTCATCCTGGCCGGGCGGTACTTCGAGGCCCGCGCCAAGCGCCGCGCCGGGGCGGCGCTGCGCGCGCTGCTCGAGCTCGGCGCTAAGGACGTCGCGGTGCTGCGCGAGGACGCCGACGGGACCACCCGCGAGGAGCGGATCCCCGTCGCGCGGCTCGCCGTGGGCGACCGGTTCGTCGTCCGCCCCGGGGAGAAGATCGCCACGGACGGGACCGTGGTCGAGGGTTCCTCGGCCGTCGACGTGTCGATGCTGACCGGGGAGTCGGTGCCGGTCGAGGTCGGTGTCGGCGACGAGGTCGTCGGCGCCGCGGTCAACGCGGGCGGGCGGCTCGTCGTCGCGGCCCGCCGGATCGGCTCCGACACCCAGCTGGCCCGGATGGCGAGGCTGGTCGAGGACGCCCAGACCGGGAAGGCACACGTCCAACGCCTGGCCGATCGGATCTCCGGGGTCTTCGTGCCGATCGTGATCGCCCTGGCGGCGGCCACGCTCGGGTTCTGGCTGGGCACGGGGTCCGGGGCCGCGGCGGCGTTCACCGCCGCCGTGGCGGTGCTGATCATCGCCTGCCCGTGCGCGCTGGGGCTGGCGACCCCGACCGCGTTGCTGGTCGGGACCGGGCGCGGCGCCCAGCTGGGCATCCTGATCAAGGGCCCGGAGGTGCTCGAGTCGACCCGCAGGATCGACACCGTGGTGCCGGACAAGACCGGCACCGTGACCACCGGGCGGATGACCCTCGTCGGCGTGCACACAGCGGACGGGGTCGACGAGCGGGAGGTGCTGAGGCTGGCGGGAGCCCTGGAGGACGCCTCCGAGCACCCCATCGCCGCGGCGGTCGCCCGCGCCGCCCGGGACCGGGTCGGCCCCCTGCCCGAGGTCGCGGAGTTCGCCAACCACGCGGGCCTCGGAGTGCAGGGGGTCGTGGACGGGCACGCCGTGCTCGTCGGGAGGCCCGGCCTGCTTCGGGACCGGAGCCGACCACTGACCGACGACCTGGCGCAGGCCGTGGAGGACGAGGCCGCCCGCGGCCGCACCGCGATCGCGGTGGCCTGGGACGGGCGGGCCCGCGCCGTGCTCGTCGTCGCCGACACGGTCAAGGACACCTCGGCCGAGGCCGTCGCGCGGCTCACGGGTCTGGGCCTCACCCCGATCCTGCTCACCGGGGACAACCGGGCCGCGGCCGAGGCGGTCGCGCGCGAGGTGGGCATCGGCGTGGGCCCGGACACGGTGATCGCCGAGGTGCTGCCGCAGGACAAGCTCGCCGCGATCGAGAGGCTCCAGGCCGCGGGCAAGGTCGTGGCGATGGTCGGCGACGGGGTCAACGACGCCGCCGCGCTCGCCCGGGCCGATCTCGGGCTCGCCATGGGCACCGGCACCGACGTGGCGATCGAGGCGGCCGACATCACCCTGGTCCGCGGGGATCTCCGCACCGCGGCCGACGCGATCCGGCTGTCCCGGCGCACCCTCGCGACGATCAAGGGCAACCTGTTCTGGGCGTTCGCGTACAACGTCGCCGCCCTGCCCCTGGCCGCGCTCGGGTTGCTCAACCCGATGCTGGCGGGTGCCGCGATGGCGTTCAGCTCACTGTTCGTCGTCGGCAACAGCCTGCGGCTGCGCCGCTTCACCCCGGCCGCGCGATAGAGCGGACCGGGCGCGATATCTGCGTGGAGGCGGTAGCTGCACCGCACACTTACCGCGCCCGGCCCGTCGGTCTACAACCGGACCACCACCACATCTCGGCCCGGGGGGCGCCGCCATGTCAGCACCGACCACCAGGCAGGACCCGCCCGACACCGAGGATCCGACGGTCCACATCCTGTGGATCAACGCGGGCCTGAGCTGCGACGGCGACTCGGTGGCGCTCACCGCCGCGACCCAGCCGAGCATCGAGGAGATCGCCCTCGGCGCCCTGCCCGGGCTGCCGAAGATCGCCGTGCACTGGCCGCTGATCGACTTCGACAACGGGCCCGTCGGCGGCACCAACGACTTCATCGAGTGGTTCTTCAAGGCCGACCGCGGCGAGCTGGAGCCCTTCGTGCTGGTCGTGGAGGGCTCGATCCCGAACGAGGCGATCAAGGCCGAGGGTTACTGGTGCGGCTTCGGCAACGACCCGATGACCGGTCAGCCGATGACCACCAGCGAGTGGCTGGACCGGCTGGCGCCCAAGGCGCTCGCCGTCCTCGCCGTGGGCACCTGCGCCACCTACGGCGGCATCCACGCGATGGCCGGGAACCCGACCGGCGCGATGGGCGTCCCGGACTATCTGGGGTGGAGCTGGAAGTCCAAGGCGGGCATCCCGATCGTCTGCGTGCCGGGCTGTCCCACCCACCCGGACAACCTCTCGGAGACCATCCTCTACCTGCTCTACCAGGCCACCGGGGCCGCGCCGATGATCCCGCTCGACGAGGCGCTGCGCCCGAAGTGGCTCTTCGGCGCCACCGTGCACGAGGGCTGCGACCGCGGCGGGTACTACGAGCAGGGCGAGTTCGCCGCCGAGTACGGCTCGCCGACCTGCCTGGTCAAGCTGGGCTGCTGGGGCCCGGTCGTGAAGTGCAACGTGCCCAAGCGCGGCTGGATCAACGGCGTCGGCGGCTGCCCGAACGTCGGCGGCATCTGCATCGGCTGCACGATGCCCGGCTTCCCCGACAAGTTCATGCCGTTCATGGACCCCCCGCCCGGCAGCCTGGTCTCCGGCACCGCCAGTCGGGCCTACGGCGGCGTGGTCCGGCGGCTGCGCACCATCACCGCGCGCAAGCTCGACGCCGAGCCGCGGTGGCGCCACAAGGGCTCCGAGCTCGAGACCGGCTACGCGAAGGTCTGGTGAGGACATGACCGCCACGCAACCCCGCACCTCGTCCACCGACACGACCGGCCTCACCGAGATGTCCTGGGACCCGATCACCCGGATCGTGGGCAGCCTCGGGATCTACACGAAGATCGACTTCTCGCAGGGCCGCGTCGCGGAGTGCCACTCCACGTCGTCGATCTTCCGGGGCTACTCGATCTTCATGAAGGGCAAGGACCCGCGCGACGCGCACTTCATCACCAGCCGGATCTGCGGGATCTGCGGCGACAACCACGCCACCTGCTCGGTCTACAACCAGAACATGGCCTTTCGCGTCCGCCCGCCGCACCTGGGCGAGTGGATCATCAACCTGGGCGAGGCCGCGGAGTACATGTTCGACCACAACATCTTCCAGGAGAACCTGGTCGGGGTGGACTACTGCGAGAAGATGATCTCGGAGACCAACCCCGGCGTGCTCGAGCTCGCGAACCGCACGGAGTCCCCGCACGGCGCCGACCACGGCTACCGGACCATCGGCGACATCATGCGGGCGCTCAACCCGTTCACCGGCGAGTTCTACCGCGAGGCGCTGCAGGTCAGCCGGTACACCCGCGAGATGTTCTGTCTCATGGAGGGGCGGCACGTCCATCCGTCCACGCTGTACCCCGGCGGCGTCGGCACCCACGCCACGATCCAGCTCTTCACCGACTACTACACCCGGCTCATGCGGTACGTGGAGTTCATGAAGAAGGTCGTCCCGATGCACGACGACCTGTGGGACTTCATGTACGAGGCCCTGCCGGGCTACGAGGAGGTCGGCAGGCGGCGGGTGCTGCTGGGCTGCTGGGGCTCGCTCAACGATCCCGAGCACTGCGACTTCGACTACGAGAACATGACGAGCTGGGGCCGCCGGATGTTCGTGAGCCCCGGCGTCGTCGTGGACGGGACGCTGGTCACCAACGACCTGGTCGAGATCAACCTGGGCATCCGGATCCTGTTGGGGCACAGCTTCTACCGGGACTGGGAGGACCAGGAGACCTTCGTGACGCACGATCCACTGGGCAACCCGGTGGACCGGCGGCACCCCTGGAACCAGCACACGATCCCGGCGCCGCAGAAGCGGGACTTCGACGAGAAGTACTCCTGGACGATGTCCCCGCGCTGGTTCGACGGCCAGGACTTCCTCCCCCTCGACACCGGCGGCGGCCCGCTGGCCCGGCTGTGGGCCACGGCGCTCGGCGGGCTCGTCGACTGCGGGTTCGTCAAGGCGACCGGGGACAGCGTCGAGATCCACCTGCCGCGGACCGTGCTCAAGCCGGAGGCGCACTTCGTCTGGCGGCCGCCGACGGACAAGCAGGGCAGCCCGCTGTCCAACGCGATCGAGCGCAACCGGGCCCGGACCTACTTCCAGGCCTACTCCGCGGCCGTGGCGCTGCACTTCATCGAGCAGGCCCTCGCCGAGGTGCGCGGCGGCCACACCAGGACCTGGGAGAAGTTCACCGTCCCCGACGAGGCCGTCAGCTGCGGGTTCACCGAGGCGGTCCGCGGGGTGCTGTCTCACCACATGGTGATCCGCGGCGGGAGGATCGCGAACTACCACCCCTACCCGCCGACGCCGTGGAACGGCAGCGTCCGCGACACCCACGGCACCCCCGGGCCCTACGAGGACGCCGTGCAGAACACGCCGATCTTCGAGGAGAACCCGCGGGAGCGGTTCAAGGGGATCGACATCATGCGCGCGGTCCGCAGCTTCGACCCGTGCCTGCCCTGCGGCGTCCACATGTACCTGGGCGAGGGCAGGGAGCTGCACACCACGCACACGCCGGGCGGGTTGAACCTCCTGTGAGCGAGGTGGACCCGGCGCGGGTGGCCGAACGGCTGGAGGAGGTGCTCGACCGGCTGGATCCCCGCACCCGGCCGGCGGGCGAGGAGCTCGTCCGGGTGCTCATGCAGTTCTACGGGGCCGGGCTCGCGCAGCTGGTGGCGGTCGCCCGGGCCGCGGGCGGCGAGGGGTTGGTGCGCCGGCTGGCCGCGGATCCGCTGGTGGGTGCGGTGCTCGCGCTGCACGACCTGCATCCGGTGGACCTGCGGACCCGGGCGGAGCACGCGATGGCGGTCGCGGCCCGCAAGCTCGGCGGCCACGCCGGGGACGTGTCCCTGCTCGGGATCGACCCCGACGGCACCATCCGGGTACAGACGGCGGCGGGCGGCTGCGGCGCGGAGACGGTGCGGCAGATCGTCGCCGAGCAGATGGCCGCGGCGGCGCCGGACGCGGGCCTCGCCTTCGTGGAGCGTGAACCGGGGCCGACGCTGCTCCGGATCGGGGTCCGGCGGCCGTGAGGGGCCTGCGCCGGTACCTGGCGACCGAGCCCGCCCCGGTCCTCGAGCGCTGCGAGCTGTGCGCCACCGACATCCCGGCCGAGCACCCGCACCTCGTCCACGTGGCGGACCGGCGGCTGGTGTGCGCCTGCGGGCCCTGCGCCTTCCTCTTCGACGCCCCCGGGGCAGGCGGCTACGCCCGGGTCCCGGACCGGGTGCGGCGCGCCGACGGCCTCGACGACGCCACCTGGGAGGCACTGCAGATCCCGGTCGGAGCGGCCTTCGTGCTGCGGAACTCGGTGCAGGACAGGCTGATCGCCTGCTATCCGAGCCCGGCGGGGGCGACCGAGAGCGAGCTGCCGGTCCCGGCCGGGCTGCCGCTGCTCGCCGAGCTCGCCCCGGACGTCGAGGCGCTGCTCGTGCGCCGGGACCCGCCCGAGAGCTACCTCGTGCCCGTCGACGAGTGCTACCGGCTCGTCGGGCTGGTCCGGCGGCACTGGACCGGGTTCGACGGCGGCCCCGCGGCCCACGCGGCGATCGACGGCTTCTTCGCGGAGCTGGAGGCGCGCGCGTGCTGACCTTCGCCTGCACCGGATCCCGCCCCGACACCCGGGCGGCGGGCCCCGCGGTGTGCCTGGACCTGCGCATCTCCGACGGCACCGGGCGTCGGGTGCACACCGTCGCGCTGCGCGTCCAGGTCCGGATCGACCCGCGGCCCCGCCGGTACTCCGCGGCGGAGGCGGCGCGGCTCGGGGACCTGTTCGGCGAGTCGGACCGGTGGGGCGCGACCCTCACGCCGCTGCAGCTCGCCGAGGTCCCGGTGCTCACCCCGCCCTTCACCGGGGAGACCACGGTCGCGGTGAGCGTCCCGCTGACCTACGACCTCGACGTCGCCGCCACCCGCTACCTGCACGGGCTGGACTCCGGCGAGGTCCCGCTCGACCTCCACTTCTCGGGGACGCTGTTCTACGCCGGGGACACCGGCGTGCAGGTTGGGCTCGTGTCGTGGCAGGAGGAGGCCCACCACCGGCTGCCGGTCGCGGTGTGGCGGGCCGCGATGGACGCGCACTTCCCCGGCGGCGGCTGGGTCCGGCTGCGGCGGGACGTGCTGGACCGGCTGGCGGCCTACCGGTCGGCGCAGACCCTCCCCAGCTGGGACGACGCTCTGGAGCGGCTGCTGAAGGAGGTGGGCCGTGAGTGACCGGTTCGCCGAAGTGGCGGCGGTGGCGGACACCGTGCTGTTCGAGGGGTACCTGCTCTACCCCTATCGTGCCTCGGCGCAGAAGAACCGGGTGCGCTGGCAGTGGGGTGTGCTCGTCCCGGCGGGGTTCGGCGCGGACTCCGGTGAGACCTCGGCCAACCGCACGGAGGTGCTGCTGGAGCCGGGCCCGGACTGCCTGCTCCACCTGCGGCTGCGCTTCCTCCAGCTCGACCGCGGGTCCGGGCCGGACGGGCAGCCCTACGACGGCGGTGTCCCCCGCGAGGTCGACGCCACCCTGGCCCTGGCCGACCTGCCCGCGGAGATCCCGGTCGAGCTCCCCGGCGACGGCGAGCGGCAGCTCCCGCTGCACGCCGTCCTGGCGGTGTCGGCGACCGCGCCGCCCGGCCCGTACGACGTGGTCCGGCTGCGGGTCGACGTGCGCAACACCGCCCCCTCCCGCGCCGCCACCCGGGACGACGCGCTGCGGCAGTCCCTGATCGGCACGCACCTGATGCTCGCCGTCGAGCCGGGTTCCTTCGTCTCCCCCACCGACCCGCCGGAATGGGCCGCGCCGGATGTCGCCGAGTGCCGCAGCGCGCACCTCTGGCCCGCGTCGGCCGGGGCCGAGGACCGCTCCGACCTCCTGCTCTCCGCCCCGATCATCCTCGGCGACCACGCCCGGATCGCGCCCGAGAGCCCGGTCGACCTCTTCGACGGCACCGAGAACGACGAGATCCTCACCCTGCGCACGATGGTCCTCACCGACGCCGAGAAGGCCGAGGCCCGGGCCAGGGACCCGCGCGCCGCCGCGCTCGTCGACGCGGTGGACGCGCTGCCCCCGGAGATCCTGGAGCGGCTGCACGGGGCGGTCCGGTCGCTGCGCCCGGTGCAGGAGGTCCCGACGCTCCACACCCCACCCGAGACCCCCTGGTGGGACCCGGCCGCCGACGCGTCGGTCGACCCGGACACCGACTCGGTGCTGGTCGGGCGGGTGCCGGTGGCGCGGGGCAGCGCCGTGGTGCTGCGGCCCGGCCCGGGCACGGACGCCCAGGACACCTTCCTCACCGGGCGGCGGGCGACCGTCGAGGCCGTGGTGCACGACGTCGACGGGGGCGTGCACGTCGCCGTCTCCGTCCCCGACGACCCCGCCTCGGCACTGTCGCACGGCCGCTTCCGCTACTTCCGGCCGGACGAGCTGGAGGTGCCGTGACCAGGGTGCTGATCGCGGGCGTCGGGAACGTCCTGCGGCGCGACGACGGCTTCGGGCCCGAGGTCGCCCGCAGGCTCGCCGCGCGCGGCGGACTGCCGCCGGGTGTCGAGGTCACCGACGTCGGGATCCGGGGGGTGCACCTGGCCTACCAGCTGCTCGACGGCTGGGCGGGCCTCCTGCTGGTCGACGCGGTGCACCGCGACCGGGCCCCGGGCACCCTCTACCGGCTGGAGCACACCCTGGCCGAGCGCGACCCCGGCGCCCCGGCGCTCGACGCGCACGACATGAGCCCGGACGTCGTCCTGGGGCTGCTGCGCGACCTCGCCGCGGCGACCGGGGTGCACGATCCCGTCGGCCGGGTCCTGGTGCTCGGCTGCGAGCCCGCGGACCTCGGCGACGGGATCGGGCTGTCCCCGCCGGTCGCCGCGGCCGTCGAACCCGCGCTCGCCGCCGTCGACGAGCTGCTCGCCCTGGTCCTCCCGGAAGGAGCCGCCCGATGAAGGTCGTGCTGATGGTGCTGGCGGGTGCCGCGGCGGCGGTCGCCGCCGCGCTCGCCGTCGGGTCCCGCCACGAGATCGCCCGCTACCGCGAGATGAGCCGCATGTGAGGAGGGGCCATGTGCCTCGGGATCCCCGGTGAGGTGGTGTCCTTCCTCGAGGACACCGACCTCGCGATGGTCAGTGTCGAGGGCGTGCAGCGGGCGGTGAACATCGGGCTGCTGCGCGAGGAGGCGGACGGCCCGCTGGACCTGCGGCCGGGCGACTGGGTCCTGATCCACGTCGGCTTCGCCCTCTCGAAGATCGACGAGCAGGAGGCCAAGAAGTCGCTGAACTGGCTCACCGGGGTCGGCGACGCGTACACCGACGAGCTCGACGCGCTGGCCGCGTCGGACATCACCTGAGGCGGGGGCCGTGAGATACGTCGACGAGTACCGGGACGCGGACACCGCCCGCGCGCTCTCCACCGCGATCACCGCGCTCTGCGAACCGGGCCGCCGCTACTCCTTCATGGAGATCTGCGGCGGGCACACCCACACCATCTACAAGCATGGCCTCGAGGACCACCTCCCCGAGCAGATCACCCTGGTCCACGGCCCGGGCTGCCCGGTCTGCGTGATCCCGATGGGCCGGGTCGACGACGCCATCGCGCTGGCGCGGCACCCGGACGTCATCCTGGCCTCGTTCGGGGACATGCTGCGGATCCCCGGCGGCAACGGCTCGTTCCTCGACGCCAAGGCCGAGGGCGCGGACATCCGGATGGTCTACTCCCCGCTGGACTCGCTGAAGATCGCCCGGCAGAACCCGGACAAGCGGGTGGTGTTCTTCGCGATCGGCTTCGAGACCACCACCCCGTCCACCGCGATGACGATCCTGCGGGCCCGCGCCGAGGGGCTCACCAACTTCTCGGTCTTCTGCAACCACGTGCGGGTCTGTCCGGCGATCACCGCGATCCTGGAGTCCGACGACCTGCGGCTCGACGGGTTCGTCGGGCCGGGACACGTCTCCACCGTGATCGGCTGCGAGCCCTACCGGTACGTGGCGCGGGACTACGGTAAGCCGCTGGTCACCTCCGGCTTCGAGCCGCTGGACATCCTCGACTCGATCCGCCGGCTGCTGGTGCAGCTCGCGGAGGGCCGGTGCGAGGTGGAGAACGAGTACGCCCGCGTCGTCCCGTGGGAGGGCAACCCCAAGGCGCTGGCGGTGATCGACCAGGTCATGGAGGTGCGGGACACCTTCGAGTGGCGCGGGCTGGGCTGGATCCCGGAGTCCGCGATGAAGCTCCGGGACGAGTTCGCCGCCTTCGACGCCGAGCGCACCTTCACCGTGCCCGGCCTGCGGATCGCCGATCCCCCGGCCTGCCAGTGCGGCGAGGTGCTGCGCGGGCTGATCAAGCCGTGGGAGTGCGGGGTGTTCGGCACCGCCTGCACACCCGAGACCCCCATCGGGACCTGCATGGTCTCCAGCGAGGGCGCCTGCGCGGCGTACTACAACTTCGGCCGCTTCAGCCGGTCCCGGGTCCGGGAGGCGACGGGCTCGTGAGCCTCACCGAGGAACAGGTCCTGGAGCGGATCGCGCGGGTGCGCGCGGCCCGGCCGCGGCTGCGGGAGGAGCGGATCACCCTGGCTCACGGGGCCGGCGGCAAGGCCACCCACACGCTGATCGAGGCCGTGTTCCTCGACGCCTTCCGCAATCCCGAGCTCGAACGGCTCGAGGACGGCGCCACCCTGGCCACCCCGGCCGGGCGGCTGGCCTTCACCACGGACTCGTTCGTCGTGTCGCCGCTGTTCTTCCCGGGCGGCGACATCGGGGACCTGGCCGTGAACGGGACCGTCAACGACCTCGCGATGTGCGGTGCCCGACCGCTGTCGCTCTCGGCCGGGTTCATCCTGGAGGAGGGCTTCCCGGTCGCGGACCTGCGCCGGATCGCGACGTCGATGGCCGCGGCCGCGAGGGCGGCCGGGGTGGACATCGTCACCGGCGACACCAAGGTGGTGCAGCGCGGCAAGGCGGACGGCTGTTACGTCACGACGGCCGGGGTCGGCCTGCTGGAGCGCCCACTCACCCTGTCCGCGGCGCGGGCCGTCCCGGGAGACGTCGTGCTGGTCAGCGGCCCGATCGGGGACCACGGGATCACGGTGATGCTGGCTCGCGGCGAGCTGGACATCTCGGCGGACCTGGAGTCGGACACCGCGCCGCTGCACGGGCTCGCCGCCGCCCTGCTCGACGCGGCGGGCCCGGGGGTGCGGCTGCTCCGCGACGCCACCCGCGGCGGCGTCGCGACCATCTGCAACGAGGTCGCGACGGCCTCGGGGGTGGCGGTCGTGCTGGAGGAGAAGGCGATCCCGGTGCGGCCGGTGGTGAACGGCGCGGCCGAGCTGCTGGGCATCGACCCGCTCTACGTGGCGTGCGAGGGCCGGTTCGTCACCGTCGTCTCGCCGGAGGTGGCGGACGTGGCCCTGGCCGCGCTGCGCGGGCACCCGCTCGGCGCGGGGGCGGCCCGGATCGGGGTGGTCGGGGACGACCCGCCCGGGCTGGTGCTGCTGCGGACCGGCTTCAGCGGGACGCGGATCGTCGACCTGCTCGTCGGCGATCCGCTGCCCCGGATCTGCTGACCCGATGCACGAGCTCTCGCTGACCCAGTCGGTCGTGGACGCCCTCACCGAGCGCCTCGGCCCGGTGCGCGTGCGCGTGGTCCGGCTGGAGGTCGGGAGGCTCTCCGGGGTGGTGCCGGACGCGATGCGCTTCTGCTTCGAGCTGGTCACCGCGGGCACGACCGTCGAGGGGGCGGCGCTGGAGATCGTCGAGCCGGAGGGCGCGGCGCGCTGTCGGACCTGCGGGGCCGGGTTCTCGACGGCGGAGGTGCTGCCGTTGTGCCCGTGCGGCAGCGCGGACGTCGAGGTCACGGGCGGGGCGGGGCTGCGGATCCTCGCGGTGGAGATGGAGGTGGAGGTGGAGGAGCCATGTGCGGAACCTGCGGATGCGCGGACGACGGGCCCGGCGTCCGGCTGACCGAGATCGGTGGGGCGGGCGGTGGGAACGGGCAGGGCCACGGGCACGGGCACCGGGTCGATCTGGAGGTGGACCTGCTCGCCGGCAACGACGCGCTGGCCGCGCGCAACCGGGCGCGGTTCGACGCCGCCGGGATCCTGGCCGTGAACCTGATGAGCTCGCCCGGTGCGGGGAAGACCACCCTGCTGGAACGCACGGTGCGGGCGTGGGAAGGGCCGTGCGCGGTGCTGGAGGGGGATCAGGAGACCACGGCGGACGCGGACCGGATCGCCGCCGCGGGCGCCCGTGCCGTGCAGATCAACACCGGCGCCGGGTGCCACCTGGACGCCGCGATGGTCGCCCGGGGTGTGGACGCGCTGGACCCGGGGCCGGGCGCGGTGCTGTTCGTGGAGAACGTGGGCAACCTGGTCTGTCCCGCGCTGTTCGCGTTGGGCGAGCACGTCCGCGTCGTGATCATGTCGGTGACCGAGGGGGCGGACAAGCCGCTGAAGTACCCGCACATGTTCCGCACCGCGGACCTGGTGCTGCTCAACAAGATCGACCTGCTGCCCTATGTGGACTTCGTGGTCGCGGAGTGGGAGGCGGCGGTGCGCCGCGCCCGGCCCGAGGCGGAGATCCTCCGGGTCAGCGCGACGACCGGCGCGGGCCTGGAAGCCTGGCTCGGCCTGCTCCGGACCCTCCGGGCCCCGGTCCCGAGCTGAGGATCAGGACGAGCGGACGGCGGCGACGGCGACCTGGCCGAGGCTGATCCCGCCGTCGGTGCACGGCAGGCGGGAGTGGACCAGGACGCGCAGGCCCGCGCGCTCCAGGCGGGCCCGCACGCCGCGGAGCAGCAGCATGTTCTGGAACACCCCGCCGGACAGCGCCACCGTGTCCCTGGCCCGCTCCCGCGCGGCCCCGACCGCGGCGGCGGCCAGGCCCGCGGCCAGGCCGTGGTGGAACCGCGCGGCCACGGCGGCGGGCTCCTCCCCCCGCCTCAGGTCGGCCACCACCGCCCGCACCAGCTCCGACGCCATGATCACCGCGGGTTCCTCGCCGATGTGGGCGTACCGGACGGGCGCCGGGTAGGCCTCGGTCACCCCCGGGTCGGCGAGGCGTTCGAGCTCGATCGCCGCCTGGCCCTCGTAGGTCGTGCGATCGCGGACGCCGCAGAGGGCGGCGACGGCGTCGCAGAGCCGGCCCGCACTCGTCGTCACGGGCTGGTCCAACGGGGAGTCCAGCAGCGCCTGCACCGCGCGCCAGGGGGCGCCGATCCGGTCCGGCAGGCCGGGGAGCTCGGTCCCCGCGGTGCGCAGCCAGGCCGCGGCGGTGCGCCAGGGCTGGCGGATCGCCGTGGCGCCACCGGGCAGCGGGACCGGCTCCAGGTGGGCGAGGCGGGTGAAGCCGGTGAGCGAGACGTCCAGGACCTCGCCGCCCCAGAGCGCGCCGTCCGTGCCGAGGCCCAGGCCGTCGCAGGCGACGCCGATCGCCGGGCCCGCCTCGCCGTGCTCGGCCAGGCAGGCGGCGAGGTGGGCGTGGTGGTGCTGGACGCCGACCAGCGGCAGGTCCTGGTCGAGCGCCCACTTCGTGGAGAGGTACTCGGGGTGCAGGTCGTGCGCCACGAGCTCGGGGATGACCTCCAGCAGCCTGCCGAGATGGGCGATCGCGTCGGTGAACGCGGCCAGGGTCTCGGCGTTCTCCAGGTCCCCGACGTGGTGCGACACGAACGCCTCGCCGCCGCGGAGCAGGCAGATCGTGTTCTTCAGCTCCGCGCCGACGCCGAGGACGACCCGGCCCGCGCCGACCGCGAGCGGCAGTGGGGCGGGGGCGAACCCCCGGGAGCGGCGGACCAGGTAGCGCTGCGACCGGACGATCCGGGCCACCGAGTCGTCCGCCCGGGTGCGGATCGGACGGTCGTGGACCAGGGCGGCGTCGGCGATCCCGGCGAGCCGCGCGCGGGCGTCGGCGTCCCGGTGGGCGATGGGCTCGTCAGAGACGTTCCCGCTGGTCAGCACGACGGGCGCACCGACCGCGGCGCTCAGCAGGTGATGCACCGGGGTGTAGGGCAGCAGCAGGCCGAGGTGCCGGTCCCCGGGGGCGACGGCGGCCGCGACGTCCGCGTCCGGGCGGCGGCGGAGCAGCACGATCGGGGCCTGCACGGACCGCAGCAGCGCCTCCTCCTCCGGGGAGACCTCGCAGAGCGTGCGGGCGGCGGCGACGTCCGGGACCAGCACCGCGAAGGGCTTGTCCTCCCGGTGCTTGCGGGCCCGCAACGCCCCGACCGCGCGCGGGTCCGCGGCCGGTGCGGCGAGGTGGTAGCCGCCCAGGCCCTTCACCGCGACCACGGCCCCGGCCCGCAGCGCCCCGGCCGCCGCGGTGATCGGGTCGGTCTCCCCCGACTCCGTCCACCCCGGGAGGAACCGCAGTACCGGTCCGCAGTCCGGGCAGCAGATCGGCTGGGCGTGGAAGCGGCGGTCGGCGGGATCGCGGTACTCCCGCGCGCAGGCCGCGCACATCGGGAAGTCCGCCATCGTGGTGGTGGCGCGGTCGTAGGGCACGCCCGTGACGATCGTGAAGCGCGGGCCGCAGTTCGTGCAGCTCAGGAAGGGGTGCCGGAACCGCCGGTCCGCCGGGTCGAACAGCTCGGCCACGCAGTCCCGGCAGGTCGCGAGGTCCGGGGAGATCAGCGTCGCCGCCCTGCTGCGGGCCACGCTGGGGGCGATCACGAAGCCGTGGTCCCCGCGCGCGGGCACGCGCCGCGCCGTGACCGCGGTGACCAGCGCGGCGGGTGGCGGTTCGGCGACGAGTGCCGCCTCCAGCGCGTCGAGGGCCGCGGCGCCGCCCTCCGCCTCGATGAGCACCCCCCGCTCGTCGTTCCCGACGAACCCGGCCAGGCCCAGCCGACCCGCGAGGACGTGCACGAACGGCCGAAACCCGACGCCCTGCACGATCCCGGCCACCCGGATCGCGCGCCGCTCCGTCACGGCCCCGCCCTCACGACCGGGCCGCGGTACCGATCGCCTCACCCGCGTGCACGAGGACGACGTCCCCGACCGCCGCGTCAACGAGCGCGACGGAGACCTCCACCCACTCCCCGTCCCCGGGATCGACCATCGCGAGCAGGTCGCCGTGCAGGGAGACCACGGTGACCGGCACCGCGGCGTCCGAGCACGTCACGCAGTGGGGGCCGGAGCAGGTCACTGCGGGCACCGGCTCTGCTCGTAGCGCTCCAGGAACAGGTGCAGAGCCCCGTCGACCTGGCGCAGCTCCTCGGCCTGCCGGTCGAGCAGCGCCTCGCCGTCGGACGTGAGCTGGTAGGTGCGGCGGGCGGGACCGGCGCTGGGGGTGCACCAGCGCGAGCGCACCAGCCCCTGGCGCTCCAGGCTGCGCAGCGCGCGGTAGACCCCGCCCGAGTCGCCGTCGGGGTCGCCGTCGTGCATCGACGCCAGCCGGGACAGCAGGTCGTAGCCGTGGTCCGCCCGCTCGCGCAGGAGCAGCAGGAGACAGGGCTGCAGGAAGTTGCGGGGCATGAGCACGACCATGAGCGGCCCCCGTTGTCGGCAGTGGTGGCGCGTGCGGGCGTCAATCGTGGCCCAGTGTGATCTGCGTGACAAGCAACCGGTCCGCGCCCCGGACCCGACAGGGGACTGACCGAGGGGCCCTCGGGCGGGCAGAATGCCCGGACGTCCCGCCGACCGAGGGAGCCTGAGCCGTGACCCACACCGTGGACTTCCAGACCGTGTCCACCGAGGGCCTGGAGTTGTCGCCGGTCGCGGCGGCGCTCGCGGGCCTGCGCGCCAACGAGGCCCGCTACTTCAAGACGAAGTACGACCACGTCTTCACGGTGGAGCGCGCCGCCGACGCCGAGGAGACCATCGAGTGGGTGCACGGCATCCTCAAGGACGAGCGGGACATCGTGATCACGTCCCCGCCGCTGGAGGCGACGAGCTTCGAGGTCGAGGGCATCCGGATGGCGTACGTCTTCTACGAGAGCGGACTGTCGATCAACGTCATGTACGCCCTCGACGAGAGCGGCAAGCGGGCCGTCGGCTTCAAGCTGTCCGACGGGATGGAGGTCCCGGAGGAGCTCGCGACCCGCTTCAAGTTCGCCCGCCAGCGCTCCAAGCTGGCCGGGACCATCCGGGGGTCGTACTTCACCATCAAGAAGGAGCACTGACCGCCCGGAGCGGGTCACACCGGGTGCAGCACCCCGGTGGGCGCGGTGTCCCTGGTCCAGCGGCGGGGTGTGCCGGTAGCGGACGGTGAACCGGCCGTGATCGGGCTCATCCGAGGAGCGTGGGGCCGCCCGCGGCCCGCCGGGCGAGCCGCGCCACGGTCGCCTCCAGCTCGGCCACGTTGCGCGGGCAGTGCCTGGCCGCCAGCCGCTCCCGGGCGGCGGAGGACAGCGTCGTCTCCGAGTCCGGCGCGGGCAGGGCGGCCAGCATCGCCCGGACCGGCGCGGGGATCCGCTCCCGGCGCTGCGCGAGCGAGGGCAGGCGCACGGTGGTGGCGACCCGGCGGACCACGGCGAGGGCGGCGTCATCGGCCGCGTCGAGGTCCGCGGTCAGCGCGAGGGGGTGCCGCTGTCGACCAGCGCCTGCAGCTGCGCCGCGATGGGCATGGGTCCGTGTGCGACGGAGCGCGTGCCGCCGGTCCGCTCCGGCGGGGGGTCCCCCCGGGCAGCGGGCGCACGCTGAACGCCCGCCTGCCGCCCTCGTCGATCGGCTCGACGAGCGCGTCGTGCAGCCCGTCGGCCAACGGCACCGGCATCCGGTCGAGGCGGCTCGGGGCGTGCTCGCCGAGGATGCGGTCCTCGATGATCTTCGACGAGTGGCACCAGCCCACCCGCGAGCCCGAGGACGTGACCTACCGGGAGGACGTCGTCGGCGGCGTGCCCGGGATCTGGGCGCTGCCGCTGGGCGCCTACCCGGCGAGGGTGCTGCCCCACACCCACGGCGGCGGGTTCGCGGTCGGGTCGGCGGCCGGCCACCGCAAGCTCACCGGACACGTCGCCAAGGCGCCCGGCGCCACCGCGTTCGTGCTCGACTACCGCCGGGCCCCCGAGCACCCGCACGCCACGCAGGTCGAGGACCGGGTCGCGGCGTGCGCCGCGCTGCGCGAGCGCGGGATCACCGACATCACGACGATCGGGGACTCCGCGGGCGCCGACCTCGCCCTGGTGACCGACGACGCCACCGACGCCCTGATCACCGTGCCGCTGTTGGAGGGCATGATCGCCGGCGTCCTGGCCGAGGGCGGGATCGACCCTCGCACCCCGTTGGCGAACCCCTTGCACGCCGACCTCACCGGCCTGCCGCCGCTCTACGTCAACGCCGGCGCCGTCGAGGCACTGGTCGACAACGCCACCGGCTCGCGGACCGGGCCCGGGCGGCCGGGGTCGAGGTGGCCCTGTCCGTCGTCGACGACGTGCAGCACGTCTTCCCCTTCATGGCGGGCAACGCGCCCGAGGCCGACGCGGAGATCGCCGCGCTCGCCGGCTGGTACCGAGGAGAGTCCCGATGAGCGCCACCACCCCCGACGTCGACGCCGTGGTGATCGGCGCCGGATTCGGCGGCATCGACACGCTGCACAAGCTGCGCAACGAGCTGAGCCTGCGCGTGCAGGCGTTCGAGAAGGGCGGCGGCGTCGGCGGGACGTGATACTTCAAGCGCTACCCCGGCGCCAAGTCGGACACCGAGGGCTTCGTCTACCGCTACTCCTTCGACGACGACCTGCTGCAGGAGTGTGACTGGACGACCCGCTACCTCGACCAGCCGGATGTCCTCGCCTACCTCGAGCACGTCGTCGAGCGGTTCGACCTCGGCCGGGACATCGGGCTGAACACCGAGGTCACCGGCGCGAGCTTCGACGACGAGACCGCCCTGTGGACCGTGCGGACGACCACCGGGACGCTGACCTGCCGCTACCTCGTCAACGCACTCGGTCTCCTCGCGCGCAGCAACGTACCCGACATCCCCGGCCGGGACTCCTTCGCGGGCCTGCTGGTGCACACCAACGCCTGGCCCGCCGACCTCGACATCGCGGCACGCGCGTCGGCGTCATCGGCACCGGCTCGACCGGCACGCAGTTCATCATCGCCGCCGCGAAGGCCGCCGAGCACCTGACGGTGTTCCAGCGCTCCCCGCAGTACTGGGTGCCCTCCGGCAACGGCACGGTGGACCCGGCCGAGGTGGCCCGGACGAAGGAGAGCTTCGACGCGATCTGGCACCAGGTCCGCAACTCGGTCGTGGGGTTCGGGTTCGAGGAGAGCGGCGCCGAGGCGATGAGCGTGTCCGCCGAGGAACGGCAGCGGGTGTTCCAGGAGAACCGGGACGAGGGCAACGGGTTCCGGTTCATGTTCGGCACGTTCCGCGACATCGCCACGAACCCCGACGGCGAACGCCGCCGCCGCGTTCATCCGGTCCGAGATCGCCGAGATCGTCGACGACCCGGAGACCGCCGGCGCGCTCACCCCGACCGACCTCTACGCCAAGCGCCCGCTGTGCAACGAGGGCTACTACGAGACCTACCACCGCGAGAACGTGGAGCTGGTCTCGCTCAGGGAGAACCCCATCGCGGAGATCACGGAGACCGATGAGGGGTGGACGGCGACCTGCGAGGAGATCGCGAACATGACGCTCTTCCCGCAGGCCGACTCCTGGATCTTCGGCGCCAACATCCCGGGCAGGAAGAACGCCGTGATGTTCTACATGGCCGGGATCGGGGCCTACCGGCAGCAGCTCGCCGAGGTCGCCGCCGCAGGCTACAAGGGCTTCGAGACCGGCTGACCCGGCAGGCCGGATGCAGCGGACGGGGTGGGTCGGCCGCACACCTCCAGCACGCCTTCGCGGACCAGCCTGCGGACGAGGGTGAGCCTGCCGGGTGGGTCCAGCAGCTCGGCGAGGGCGGCCGCGCAGGGGGCGGTCCCGTCGAGGAGCGCGGCCAGGGCGGGCTCGACGTAGTCGGGGAAGGTCAGCTCACGCTCGACCGTCGCCAGCACCACCGAGCCGGGGACCGGCCGCAGTGTCGGGCCCGGTTCGGTGGGCCGCACCGGCGTGGTGTCCGCGACCGGCGTCGGTCGCAGCAGCTCCGCCAGCCTCCCCTGCTGCCCGGTCCGGCCCGGCTCCAGCGCCCGGGCCGCCCGGGCCAGCCGGATCCGACGGACCCGCTCGGGATCCGCGAGTGCCGCGGTCAGCTCGGTGAGCGCTGCCTCGGCGCCGTCCTCGATCGCCCCGAGCCGCGGTGAGACCGAGCGGCGGAAGCGCACGTCGTCCTCCCGCAGCTCCGCGACGACGTCGCCGAGCAGCTGCGCCCAGGTGTACGGGTGGATGCCGATCGTGAGGTGCACCGACGCCTTGCCGGGGATGGCCACGCCCGCGTGGACCAGGCCGCGCGGCAGATAGAGCACCTCGCCCGCGCGCAGCACCAGCTCCTGCTCCGGCGGCTCGGTCGGGCGGTGCGGGCGGTCGGGCTCGGTCGTGGTGAGCGGGACCGGCGACCCGTGCAGCCGCCAGCGTTTGGCCCCCGCGAGCTGAAGCAACAGCACGTCGTGGTTGTCCGGATGGGGCGGGAAGCCCTGCCCGCCCGCCGGCGTGAGGTAGGCGTTCGCCAGCACCTGCACCCCGAAGAACGCGGACAGCTCGCCGCACAGCCGGTCGATGGGCGCGACGCTGCGCTGGATCCCGTTGAGCACCACGGTCGCGCCGTGGCGGTGCAGGGACAGGACGCGGCGGACGTCCAGCTCGTGGTGCCCGTCCGGGCGCTCGCGCAGCCACTCCCTTGGCGGGACGGGATCTCCGCCGCGGCTGACCCGCACGGCGTCGGGATTGCCGAGGCCCGCTGCGTGCACGACGGTCAGCAGGTGGTCCAGGTCCTCGACCGAGACCAGCGAGGTGAAGCGGTCGGGATCGGGAGCGCCTGTGTGGAGGGCGGCGCGTTCCCAGTGGGACTCGAGGAACTCCGACACCGGGACGGGAGCGAGCAGCTCGGCGAGGGCGGTGCGGGTGGCGGTGGTCGTCACGGCTCAGTCGTTGATGTTGCCGAAGTTGTACCAGTTGGACATGAAGCCGCGGTCGCCCGTGTCGCTGTAGCCCACCACGATCGGGCCCGCCGCCCCGGGCATGCCCTGCGCGAACGTCGTCGACTCCAGCAGGCCCGAGGTGAGGATCACCGCGTCCGCGATGGCCTTCGCGGCATGCGCGGGCACCTCGACGGCGGCGGGCGCGGCGGTCTCCCCGACCGCGTCGACGAGCAGCTTGGCCTGGGTGAGGGCGGCGCCGTTCTGAGCCTTGAGCAGCCGACCCGCGAGGCTCAGGGCCCCGCCCGCGGAGCCGTCCGGCGGGGCGGTCCCGGGCTCGCCCACCCGCGTGCGCAGGGACTCGATCAGCGTCTTGTGCATCATGCCGAGCGAGCGCACCAGCGTGCGGAACTCGGCGGCGGGCACCGCGACGACGTCGTCCGGCGCCCGGTCGGCGGTCTCGACCAACCCGCGGGCCAGCCCGACGGCCTCGCGGGCGATGTCCTCGGGGAGCAGGAACGTGGAGTCGATCTGGTCGTCGGTGAGCTGTCGGGGGGAGTCATCGAGCATGGGGACCTCCGTGACGGGGCGGCGGTGACGACCATCAGGAGCACGGGCGCCGCACCGGTGATACTCCGATCGTCGGATAGATGTGATCTGCATCACACCCTGGTCACGGCGGTGCGAGCTCCGTCGAGTCCTCGACGACGGCCGGGCCCGGCCCGCGATCTCCCGAGAAGGAGTGCCCGATGGCGGACGACCCGGACCAGGCCGAGCACTTCCCCGGGCCGCCACCGGGGTACGACCCGCGGGATCGCGGTCCGCAGCAGAGCCCGGAGCAGGGATACGGGCCTGCTCGGGGACAGGACCCCCGGCCGGGGTACGGACCTCCGCCCGGGTACGGCCCCCCGCAGGGACCCCCGCCCGGCTACGGGCCGCCCCCGCAGGGCTACGGACCGCAGGGCTACGGGCCGCAGGGCTACGGGCCGCAGGGCTACGGGCCGTCGCAGGCGCCTCCGCACCAGGGACCACCGCCGCACGGGTACGGGCCCGCCCAGGGATACGGACCTCAGCAGGGGTACGGGCCTCAGCAGGGCGGCGACCCGGAGTGGGGCCGGGTGCCGCAGCAGGGCGTCGGACCCGACCCGTATCCCGGCCACGGGGCCACCCCTCCCCCGGGTCGTCGACCCCCACCGCAGCTCGGGCCGCCGTCGACCGCAGGCCCGAAGCGGCCGACGGCCCTGATCGCCGTCCTCGTCGCCGCCGTCCTCGTGATCGGGGGCGGGGTGGCGTACGTGGCGTTCGGCGGCCCGCTCGGCCCGCTCCAGCCGCTGCTCGGCGGCCTCGTCGGCGGCTCCACCACGGACCAGGCCGCCGACCCCGCGGCGGACCCGGCGACCGGCGGCGAGGACGACACCGGTTTCGCCGCCGTGGTCACACCGCCGCCCTGCCCGTTCACCGCCGCGCAGGTCTCCCAGCTGGTGGGCCAGCCCATGGTGGACTCCGGGAGCTGCCTGTTCGGCGACGGCAACGGCGTCGCCCAGCTCTCGGTGACCGGCAGCTCGGCCTCCTCGGGCGAGGTCACCTACGAGTACAGCCGAGACGTCGCGACGCGCAGCTACGACACGGTCGACGACCTCGCGCCCAAGGGCTACCTCGCCTACCGCGACCTGCAGGCGGAGGCCGTCGTGATCGGCTCCCGCTACGGCTTCACCGTCACGATGAGCAGCTTCGAACGGCTGGGTGGCGCCGCGTACGAGCCCGTCCTGCGGAAGGTGGTGGCAGCCCTGCCGCAGTAGTCGCGTCAGGGACTGATGATCTCCGCCGGGCATGGTCGTCAGCCCCACACGCAGAGGCACCCTCGGCCCGCACTCGCGCCCCTGAGCACGGGTCAGAGCTTCTTGATCTCACCCACCCCGGAGACCTCTCGGGTCACGGCGGGGTCGCCGAGGTACCCGATGTCGCCGACCCCGCTGACCCGCGCCTTCAGCGTCGTCGTCGCGGTGACCTCGGCGCTGCCCGCGCCGCTGACCGAGACGTCGACGGACTCCGCCGCGAGCCCGCGTCCGTCGTAGGCGCCGGTCCCGCTGAGCTCGACGGTGGACGAGGTGGTGCGGCCGGTGATCGTGATCCGGCCCGCCCCGCTCTGCACGACCGCGAGCGACGGGGTGTCGACGCCGCTGACGGTGACGTCGCCCGCCCCCGCCACCTCGAGGTCGGTCAGCGACGCGACGGTGACCGTGTAGCGGATGTCCCGGCCGCCGTCGATGCTCGTCCCCGGCCGCACCCCGAGGCGGAGCGTGCGGCCGTCGAGCTCACTGGTCAGCGAGGACAGGTACGCCTCGTCCGCGCTGATCGCGACGGAGTCGGTACCGGTCTGCTCGATCGTCAGTGTCCCCGCGGACGCGAACTCCACGGAGTCGAACCCCTGGAGGTGGCGGTCCTCGGTCTTCACGGACCCCGACGCCGCGACTCCGGAGCCGCACGCCCCCACCGCCAGGAGCAGGAGCACGGCTCCGACGACGGCCGATGCTCCGCGTCGACGTGGCTGATGCATTCGCTGACCTCCCGGTACGGACGTGCGGAGCCGACCGCCGGAGCGATCCAGGGGGTCGACAGCGGCCGAAGATAGGACATCGGGCTCGCCGCGGACAGCGACGGAGGTCCCGTCCCCTCCAGCCGCGATCGGTCGGGAGGGGTTCGACGACGCCCGCGCAACCCCCGAGCCGGTGCGCCGGACTCTCACTCCGAGATCACCGCCTCCCGGATCAGCCCGGCGATCCGCTCGGCGGACGGCGCCTCGGCGAAGGAGGTGCTCGAGTACTTCGTGACCGGGTCCGCCGGCGTCTTCGTCACGCTACCGATCGTGAAGTGGTCCTCGACGGTCACCGGGCGGCCCTGGTCCGTCGTGGACCCGAGCGCGGCCTGCCAGGTCCCCCGCCCGGGGACGTCGACGTAGAGGCTCGCGCCGGGGATCTGCAGCTGCGCCATCAAGGCGGTGACGTGCGGTTCCAGGGCCGCGGCGTAGTCCGGGGCGGTGGCGGCGGGGGCCGGGGCGGTCGAGCAGGCGGCGAGGGCCAGGACCGCGCCCGTGAGCGCGGTGACGAGGCGCATCTACGACACCCTCGGCCTCACCGCGGACGCGGACGACCACCGCCGCGTGCTCGCGGTGGTCCGCTACCTCACCCGCTGACCGGCTACTCCACCCAGCCCCGACGCATCGCCACCGCGACCGCCTCGGCCCGGTCGGACACCCCGAGCTTCTCGTAGAGGCGCTGGGTGTGGGTCTTCACCGTCGACACCCCGATCACCAGCTCGGCGGCCACCTGCGGGATCGACAGGCCGCGCGCGAACCCGGCGAGCACCTGGCGTTCCCGGTCGGACAGCACCGGGCCCTCGGCGACCGCGCGCA
The DNA here is from genome assembly GCF_039541715.1 of Pseudonocardia xishanensis. Taxonomy (NCBI): domain Bacteria; kingdom Bacillati; phylum Actinomycetota; class Actinomycetes; order Pseudonocardiales; family Pseudonocardiaceae; genus Pseudonocardia; species Pseudonocardia xishanensis. The sequence continues at coordinate 6,200 of NZ_BAABGT010000109.1, read as the reverse complement.
GCCGGATCTCACCCGCCAGGCCCTCGGCGAGGGCGGGCGGCACGACGGTCCGGCCGCGGGCGACGTCCACCACCGCCTCGACGATCTCCGACCGGCGGGAGTCCTTGGCCAGGTAACCGGCCGCCCCCTCCTGCAACGCCCGGTAGACCACCGCGCTCTCCGTGTGGGAGGACAGCAGGAGCACCCGGGTCGGCAGCCCGTCCCGCACGACGGCCCGGACGACGTCGAGCCCGTCCAGATCCGGCATCTCGTAGTCCACCAGCGCCACGGCCGGTGACGCGGAACGGATCGCCGCGAGGGCCTCGCGGCCGTCCGCGGCCTCGCCGACGATCTCGATCCGGCCGCTGCGCTCGAGGCCGCGGGCCACGCCGTCGCGGAAGAACGGGTGGTCGTCGGCGATCACCACGCGGACGCGCGGATCGCCTCCTCGGCCTGCGGTCACGGGGGGAGGATAGGCCCGTGAGCGAATCCTCCGCACCGACCACACAGGACGTCGAGACCGTCGCGAGGGACCACGCGCGCCGCGGCGTACTGCTGCAGGTGGCGCTGCGCTGGGTGCTGGTGGCGTTCGTCGCGCTGACCGTGGCGTTCGTCCCGCCCGCGCACGATCGCGTGGCGTGCGCGCTGATCGCGGCCGGGTACGCGGTGTTCGCGCTGGTGGTGGGCCGCTGGTCCACCCACAGCGGTCCGCGCGCGCTCGTCTGGGCGTGGGCGGCGTTGTTCGTCGACCTCGCCGTGCTCGCCGCCCTGACCCTGCTCACGGGCGTGCGGACCCCGGACAGCTGGACGTCGGACGTCGTCACCACGGGGTTCCTGCTGCTGCCGGTCCTCGCGGCGACGCAGCTGCGGCCGCGCGTGTGCGCCGCCGTGGTGGTCCCGACGACGCTCGTCTATATGGTCGCCGGGATCGCCACCCAGGACTCCAACGAGGAGCCGTGGGCCTCCCTGCTGCTCCGCACCGCGATCGCCGCCGGGGTCGCCGCGGGCGCCGTCGGCCTCTCCCGCATCCAGCACTCCCGCGTGGCGACGATCGGGTCCCTGGTCCGGGTCCGCGGCGACCTGCTCGGCAGGCTCGGCGCCCTCGAGGAACGGGAGCGGACCCGGATCTCCGAGCACCTGCACGACGGCGCGCTGCAGTACGTCCTCGCCGCCCGCATGGACCTCGAGGACGCCCGCGAGGGCGGCGGGCCCGAGGTCTTCGACCGCCTCGACCACGCCCTCACCGAGACCACCCGGCTGCTCCGCTCCACGGTCGCCGAGCTGCACCCCGCGGTCCTCGACAAGGCCGGGCTGGCCGCCGCGGTGCGTGAGCTCGCCACCGCCGCGGCCGCCCGCGGCGGGTTCGCCGTGGACGTCGAGGCCGACTGGCCTGCGCGCACGCCGCTCGATCCGCTGCTGCACCGCACTGCCCGCGAGCTGCTGGCCAACGTGGCCGAGCACGCCGGGGCCGAGACCGTGCACGTCACGCTGGAGCGGGTCGGCGGCCGGGCCCGGCTCGTGGTCGCCGACGACGGCGTCGGCATCGATGCCGCCGCTGCGGGCCCGGCGGGCGGCCACATCGGCCTGCCCTCGCACGCGGTCCGCATCGAGGCGGCGGGCGGGCGGATGACCGTCGCGCCCGGTCGCCCCGGCACGGTGGTGACGGTCGTGCTGCCCGTGCCGCCCACCGCGACGCCGGGCTCGGGTCACCCCACCGGACCCGACCCCGGCGCCTGATCACGCGACCCCCTCAGGGGATCGGGCACTGCCGGATGTCGGTCGGCGGCTTGAGGGCGATGCGCGGCACGAAGGACGAGCCGTTGTCGTCCCGGATCCGGAACCAGTAGATGCTGCCGTCACCCGGGTGCCGCTGGCCCTCCAGGAAGCACAGCGTCTCCACGACCTGGTCCTTCTTCAGCGCCGACACCGGCGGGCTGTACACCGTCGGGGCCGAGAAGGAGTGCGAGTCCCGGGTGATGACCCCCTTCGTGGCGGCGGCCTCGGCGGCCGTCGCCGTCCCCGCTGTCACGATCGTGAACAGGGTCACCAGCAGTGCTGCCACTCCGCCTGCGACCAGCGTCTTCCTCGTCATCGTCGACATCTCCCCGCGGTCTGTGGTCCGGTCCGTCCGGCCTGGGAGCACCGTCTCGCGGACGGGGTCGCGGCAGGATCGGGTGACCGGCGGACGCTGCGGGGGACACGGGTGTCCCCCGATCGCCCGACCCGTTCCCGCTACGCGGACCGCTGGACGACCAGCAGGGCGATGTCGTCGTCCGCCGGGGTGGTGCCGACCATCTCGGCCATGATCCGCGCGCAGAGCCCGTCGGCGGAGCCGCCGCCCTGGCCGACCACCCCGACCAGGCGGTCCAGCCCGACGTCCGGGGAGTGGCCGCGGCGCTCGATGAGGCCGTCGGTGAACGCGCAGAGCACGTCCCCCGGCTCGACGGTGAGCGTGGTCGTCCGGCGTGGGACGGAGAACGCCACCCCCACCGGCACGTCCGGCGGGAGGTCGACGAGCCTCGCGCCCGCCCCGCGGCGGCTGCGGACCGGCGGCGGGTGCCCGGCGGAGGACATCCGCAGCCGGTCGCCCGTGAGCACGGCGCACCACACGGTCGCCAGCTGTCCGGGATGGAAGGTCTGCACGTGGCGGTCCAGCCGGGTCAGCAGCTCGGCCGGGTCGTCCGTCTCCAGCGCGTGGGCGCGCAGGGCCGTGCGTACCCCGATCATCGTCTGGGCGGCGCCGAGGCCGCGGCCCATCACGTCCCCGACGACGGCGAGCACGGCGCCGGAGGGCAGCAGGACCGTGTCGTGCCAGTCGCCGCCCACGACCCCCCGCCGGTCCCCCGCCACGTAACGGGAGGCCAGCTCGAAGCCCTCGAGCTCCACCGGCCGCTCCGGCAGGAACGACCGCTGCAGCATCACCGCGGTCTCCCGCTCGGCCTTCGTCAGCTCGGCGTGGATGGCGAGCGCGGCCCGGTCCGCCATCAGCTGCAGGTACTCCTCGTCCCCCGCGGTGAAGCGCCGCGGGGCGAAGCTCCCGACGTGCAGCACGCCGATCAGCTCGCCCTCGACCAGCAGTGGGGCCCCGAGCAGGGACTGGATGCCCGCCTGCCACAGCAGCGGGTTCAGCACCGTGTCCGGGTCGACGCGGTCCACCGAGACCGGCCGCCGCTCGGCGGCCACCCGGCCTGCGAACCCGCGCCCGACGGGGATCTGCACGCCCTGCTGCACCTCGCCCGCGATGCCGCGCGCGGCGGCGGCGACGAGCCACCGGGCGGAGGGATCGGCGAGCAGGACCGCGGCGGTGTCCGCGCCGAGCAGGTCCCGCGCCTGGTCCACGATCTCGGCCAGCACCGCGTCGGCGGGTTGGGGGGCCAGGGTGGCCATGGCGACGGCGCCGCTCTCGACGGCGCGGGTCAGGACCCGCCCGACGGGCCACCTGTCGTCCTCCATGCACCGACCCCTCAGAAACCGACACCACGAGCAGGGAAGGGCTGGTACCTCAACCGGTCCGCGGCGATCCTCTCACCCGGGACCCGATGTGACCAGCGGGCCGGGCGGCGCGGACACGTCGGGCCGGGCGGGCCCGATCCCACGGAATGGTCCCGCCGTCGACTATCTCGACGATAGAGATGATCTCCTGCGGTGCGCCCTCGGAGCTGGACGGCCTTCGTCTCGAGGAACTCCTCGAGGGATTCCTACCGCCCTCCCGCGATCACGGCCGGGATCGGCGGACGACGAGCTGATCACCCGCACCTCCATCCTCGAGCAGGTCGACGAGGGCGACGAGGACCTGCTCTCCGGCCGGAATCTGCGCGGCGTCATCGTGCACCGACCACGGCCGACCACCCTCTCGGGGATGGTGAGGGCGGGGTGAGCGAGGTCCCGAGGGCGGGAGCGTCGGCCGCCCCCAGGACCCGGCCCGGAAGCTGAGCCCGCCGATCGTGCACCGCGCGTGACGCCATGACCGCCCACATCGGCACCGTCGGCGAGCTGCTCGCCCACCGCCTCACCGAGGGCGGGATCCTCGTGCCGGACGGCGACGGGTCCGTGCGCTCCCGCATCGAGGGCGTACCCACCCGCCCCGGCCCGGCCGCGACGCCCTCACCATCGTCTCGGGCGGGCTAGCGTCGTGTCTCAGTGTCAGGGTGAGGACGCCGCTGTTGCGGTGGTTGGGATCCTGGCTGGTGGTGACCTGGCTCGTAGCGTCCGTGCCGCCTCGTTCGCGGGGCTGGAGTTCATGAGTTGTGCCGGTCACCGCTGGTCAGGGCCGACCGGCGTGACTTGATAGGAGCGTGGCCGCGCCCCCACTGAGATGTGTCCGCCGGCCGGCCCAGCCGTCCCTCCGACGAAAGAGGTGACGCCACCATGGTGGTGCTGGGAGTCGACGTCCACAAGGACACCCACACGACGGTCGCCGTCGATCAGGTGGGCCGCGAGGTCGGACAGAAGACGGTGAAGGCACGCGACGCGGGCCACGCCGCGCTGGTCCGCTGGGCCCGCGCCGAGCATGCGGACGGACAACGAGTGTGGGCGATCGAGGACTGCCGCCACGTCTCAACCCGTCTCGAGCGGGCGTTGCTCGCTGCGGGTGAGCGGGTGGTGCGGGTCCCTCCGAAGCTGATGGCCGGCGCACGGGCCTCGGCTCGCACTCGGGGCAAGTCCGACCCGATCGACGCGTTGGCGATCGCCAGGGCGGCGCTGCGTGAGCCGAACCTGCCGGTCGCCGAGCATGACCGCACCTCGCGGGAGCTCAAACTGCTGGTCGACCATCGTGAGGATCTCGTGACCGAGCGGACCCGGATGCAGAGTCGGGTGCGCTGGCACCTGCACGAGCTCGACCCCGATCTGGACATCCCGTCGCGCGGGCTGGACCGCTTGCGCGTTCTGGACCGGCTGCAGAGCCGGCTGCAGGACTTTCACCCGGCCCCGGAGTCGGAGATGGTGGCGCGGATCGCCGCGGAGCTCCTGGCCGACATCCGAGCGGTGACCGTACGGGTCAACGCCCTGGAGCGGGAGATCTCCCAACGCGTCGAGCGGGTCGCTCCGCACCTACAGACCTTGCCCGGGGTCGCCGGGCTGACCGCGGCGAAGATCGTCGGTGAGGTCGCGAACATGACCCGGTTCCGGTCCGAGGCGTGTTTCGCCATGCACGCCGGGGTAGCGCCGATCCCGGCCTCATCCGGGCGCACGAACCGGCACCGGCTGGCCCGCGGCGGAAACAGGCAGCTCAACGCCGCGCTGCATCGGATCGCGGTCACCCAGGCCCGCATGCCCAACACCCTCGGACACACCTACTACCAACGACGAATCGCCCTGGGGAACACCAAGATGGAAGCCATGCGCGCCCTCAAACGGCGTCTCGCTCGCGTCGTGTTCACCCTCCTGACCACCCCCACGACCAGCACGACCGGCAGCCGTCCGGTCGCTGCTTGACATAGGAGCAACTCATGACCGAGACGAGCGACGTGTGGCCCGAGCCCGTCGCGGGTGCCCCGCTCACCACCCGGGCGAGCGCGGAACTCGCGCTGGCCGTCGCCGCCCGCGAGATGTCCGATCTCGCCCGCGCGCTGGTTCCCGTCGGGCCCGTCCGGGAGTCCTACGCGGGGGCGCTGGTCGCCGAGGCCCGCCAGCTCACTGCGCTGGCCGGGCGGGCGCTGGCCGCGGCCGTCGCCGTCGAGTGCGCGGACGGGACGCCCTGGGCCGACATCGCGGCGGCCGCCGGCGAGGAGACCGCGCAGGCCCGCGCGCGCTGGGAGCCGATGGTCCGGCAGTGGGACGCGGCCGTCGAGCAGGCCGCGGTGCCCGGGGACCGGGACGACACCCCCGTCGAGGACACGCTCGCCGCGTTGGACGCCTGGGTCGTCCACCACCGCGATCCCGACCCGGCCGGGGACGACCGGCCCGTGTCCGCGGCGCTCGGACGGATGGACCCCCACCACGAGCTGATGCACCTCGCGGCCGTCCGGCGCAGGCTCGCCGCCCTGCACGACGGCGCGACACCCCCCGCGCAGCTCCTCGACCTCGTCGAACGCGAGGCCCTGGTCGAGGAGCACCTCGCCGCGGCCGCCGATCCCGCCGACCGCCCCGACCACGAGCAGGCCGCGCACCGTGCCCGCACGATGGCCGCCCACCTCCGCGCCCGGACCGAGGGGGCGGGCTAGGGCCAATACCGTTCAGTTAGAGTGACACTGGTGTAGTTTTCCGGCCATGCCTCGTGC
>NZ_BAABGT010000108.1:0-4186 GCF_039541715.1 Pseudonocardia xishanensis | reverse complement strand
CGCGGCGGCGGGCGCCGCGGCGGCAGGTGCCCCGCCCAGCGCGGCGGCGGTGCCGGGGGACAGCAGCGCCTCGGGGAAGGCGACGTTCATCCAGCTGGTGGGGGCGGACAGGCCCGGGTCGAGGGCGCCGGCGGCGGCCGCGGCGGACCCGTCCGGCAGGCGCATGCCCGGGAAGCTGCCCTCGGCGGCGCCCGGGGCCCCGGAGCCGCCGTTCGACGCCTGCGTGACCATCACCGCGGCCAGCACGGACCCGGTGGCGACCAGGGCCCCGGCGGTGACCGCGGCCCGGCGGGCGGCCGCCGGGCTGCGGCGGCCGAGCTGGGCCGGGCGGGGCTGGATCGGCCGGTCGAGGGCGTGCGGGGCGCGACCCTCGCGGCGCAGCAGGGCGCCCACGGACACGATCTGGCTCGGTCGCGGGTCCCCCGGCTCGGGCTCGGCGTGGGTGGTGATCACCACGACGGACTCGTCCGGGACGGCCGGGCCCGCCGAGTCCTCGACGGACGGGCGGGGGGCGGGGATGCGGGGGAGCGGACGACGGTCGGAGTCCCCGGCCGCGGGCAGGGCATCGCGCGCCTCGCCGGCGGGACGCTGCGCGGGCACGTTGCGGCGCAACAGCTCAGCCACCGTGACGGGGTTCTCCGGCGGCAGCGGGTTGCCGACGCGATGCTCGTTCGTGGCCACGGACGGACGACCTCCTACGGGACGCTGGGAAGCGACCCGAACAGGTGTACCGGAGTCACGAGGCGTTCACCAAGTGTCATTCGCCCGCTCACCGCGCGTAGCGCGATCGGGTGAATTCCCGCTCACCGGACCGGAGGGACCGCTGGTCGCCCCGTTCGGCGTCGACACGATCGTGGAACGTTTGTCTCCGCAGGTCACGGGCCTGCGTCGGAGGCGGAGGTCCCATCACTCGACGTGACGGACACGCGAAAGATGTCACCACGCGTCACGTTACGACTCGGTGAGGATTCAGCCGCCGGTCGGGTACTTCGCCCGCTCCTGCTGCAGGCCGCGGTAGCCGACGAACCCGCCGCCCAGGGCGAGGATCACACCGATGATCGACGCGGTGGTCCCCCCGCTGGTGAGCAGCAGCCCCAGCAGCGAGACGCCCGCGGCGCCGCCCGCGACCGGGAACCTGCTCTTGGAGTAGGCCGCGATCTCGGAGCCCGCGGCCCCCTTCTTCTTCGCGGCGTTGTTCAACATCGCCACGTATCCGACATGTCCGAGCGCGGCCAGCAGCCCGACGAGCGCGACCAGTGTGAAGACGATCCCCATGTCTCCACAGTGCCACGTCGCGGCTGGTCCGTACGGGCGACACCCCCCCCCCCGGATCTCAGCGGGCTCCCAGCCGCCCGCGGCCCAGCCGGAGCAGCAGCATCCCGAGCTCGCGTCCCTCGGGGCCGAGGTCGCGGAAGCGCTGCAGCACGGTCATCTCGCGGCTGTAGACGATCCGCGGTCCGCCCGCGGCCATCCGGGCGGCGCCGATGCGCTGCGAGACCTCACTGCGGCGCTTGATCAGCCGCAGGATCTCGGCGTCGAGTGCGTCGATCTCGACGCGCAGGTCGGCGATCTCGGCGTCGGACGGGAGGTCGGTCACGGACATCGGTCCACTCCTTCTCAGAACGAAGTCCACCGGCCCATGGAAAAACCCCGGGTCCGACGGACTCCGGGGTTCGTGGTCTGCAGCGCTAGACGACGGGTTCCGGAATCCGGTACCCGTACGGAAATCGCTGCTCGCGGTGCACGGGGGACAGTGTGCCACAACCGTCGGTGCGCGGCGGTACCGTGTTCGACACGATGAGTGCTCTGTTCGAACTCCCCGCCCAGACCGTCGAACCGAAGACGAAGCGCGGCGCCGCGTTGCTCGAGGGGCTGAACCCCCGGCAGCGCGAGGCCGTCACGCACTCCGGGTCGCCGCTGCTCATCGTCGCGGGGGCGGGGTCCGGCAAGACCCGGGTGCTCACCCACCGGATCGGCTGGCTGCTCGCCGAGCGCGGCGTGCACCCCGGCGAGATCATGTCGATCACCTTCACCAACAAGGCCGCGGCCGAGATGAAGGAGCGGGTGGACGCGCTGGTCGGGCGCCGCTCGATGGCGATGTGGGTCTCCACCTTCCACTCCATGTGCGTGCGGATCCTGCGTCGCGAGGCCAAGCACCTGGGCGTGCGCAGCGCCTTCTCGGTGTACGACGCGGACGACACCCGCAGGCTGATCGGGATCGTCTCCCGGGACCAGGAGCTGGACCCGAAGAAGTTCGCGCCGCGCGCCGTCGCCGCGCAGATCTCGAACCTCAAGAACGAGCTGATCTCGGCGGAGGACTTCGCGGGCCGGGCGAGCAACGAGCACGAGCGCCGGATCGCCCAGGTGTACGCGACCTACCAGGAACGGCTCCGTCAGGCGAACGCCTTCGACTTCGACGACCTGATCATGGAGACGGTCTCGCTGCTGCAGCGGATGCCCGCCGTCGCCGAGTACTACCGCCGCCGCTTCCGGCACGTGCTGGTGGACGAGTACCAGGACACCAACCACGCGCAGTACGTCCTGGTCAGGGAGCTGGTCGCGCCCGCGACGGACGGCGCGCGACCGGCCGAGCTGTGCGTCGTCGGCGACTCGGACCAGTCCATCTACGCCTTCCGCGGCGCGAACATCCGCAACATCGTGGAGTTCGAGCAGGACTTCCCGGACGCGACCACGATCCTGCTGGAGCAGAACTACCGCTCCACCCAGACCATCCTCACCGCGGCGAACCGGGTCATCGAGCGGAACCCGAACCGGCGCGACAAGCGGCTGTGGTCGGAGCAGGGCGACGGCGACAAGATCGTCGGGTACGTCGCGGACAACGAGCACGACGAGGCGAGCTTCGTCGGGCAGGAGATCGACAAGCTGGTCGACTCCGGTGAGTTCCGGAACTCCGACATCGCCGTCTTCTACCGGACGAACGCGCAGTCCCGGGTGTTCGAGGACGTGTTCCTGCGGATCGGGCTGCCGTACAAGGTCGTCGGCGGCGTGCGGTTCTACGAGCGCAAGGAGATCCGGGACGCACTCGCCTACCTGCGGGTGCTGTCCAACCCGGAGGACACGGTCAGCCTGCGGCGGATCCTCAACGTGCCCAAGCGCGGCATCGGGGACCGGGCGGAGGGTCTGGTCGCGGACTACGCCGAGCGGGAGCGGATCTCGTTCAGCCAGGCGCTGCGCGTCGCGGCGGAGGAGCCGGAGAAGCTGCCCGCGCTCGCGACCCGCTCGCAACGCAACATCGCCGGTTTCCAGCGGATGCTGGACGAGCTGCGCGAGGGCGTCGAGCGCGGGGACGAGACCGCCGAGATCCTGGAGAACGTCTACGGCCGCTCCGGCTACACCGAGGCCCTGGAGGCCAGCGAGGACCCGCAGGACGGGACCCGGCTGGAGAACCTGGCCGAGCTCGTCACCGTCGCGCGGGAGTTCGCCGGGGACGCCGCCGTCGCGGACCTGGACGACAGCGACGTCGAGGTCGGCGCCCCGGAGCCGGGCTCGCTCGCCGCGTTCCTGGAGCGGGTCGCCCTCGTGGCGGACGCCGACTCCATCCCGGACGACGACCAGGGCATGGTCACGCTGATGACCCTGCACACCGCGAAGGGCCTGGAGTTCCCGGTCGTGTTCCTCACCGGCTGGGAGGACGGGATCTTCCCGCACATGCGGACCCTCGGGGACCCGGACGAGATGGCCGAGGAGCGCCGCCTGGCCTACGTGGGCATCACCCGGGCCCGGCAGCGGCTGTTCCTCTCCCGGGCGATCGTGCGGTCCGCCTTCGGGCAGCCCAGCACCAACCCGGCGTCCCGGTTCCTGGACGAGGTGCCCGCGGAGCTGGTGGACTGGGCGCGCTCGGAGCCGGAGCGCCCGTCGGCGCCGGTGGGCCGCTTCGGCTTCGGCCGTCGTCCGCAGGCCACGGACCGCGGGAGCTGGAACGTCCCCGCACGCACGCTGAACGCCGAGATCCACCTCGAGGTGGGGGACCGGGTCAACCACGACAAGTACGGCCTGGGCACCGTCATCGCGTCGGACGGGGTGGGCAACCGGGCCACGGTCACGATCGACTTCGGCAGCGCGGGCACCGTCCGGCTGATGCTGATCGGTGGGGTCCCGCTGCAGAAGCTCTAATGGGTCCTGTCGGGCTTTGGTTGTGCCAGGCTCGGCTCCGGTAGCGGCCAGC